>DIXO01000063.1 GCA_002428735.1 Syntrophaceae bacterium UBA6078
TTAAGCGGATAACCGATCCAGGGACGAACAAAACGTGTCCCAAATGTACGAAAACCCGTCCATCCAATAGTTGGTGGTGGATTACGGCCCTCTTTCCATTTTGCCTTTTCTCCCGATATATGCTAGTGGTTTCCCGTTCAATTCACGGGGGATCGCGCGTAATGGCAAAGATAACTTCGGTACGGGGATTTCGCGACATACTGCCCGATGAAACGCCAAAGTGGCAGCGCGTCGAGGAAAAGATCCGCAGGATCTTTTTTGACTTCGGCATCCAGGAGATGCGGATCCCCGTCCTGGAAAAGACGGAGCTTTTCAAACGGGGAATCGGGGAAGCGACGGATATCGTCGAAAAGGAGATGTACACCTTCCTCGACCGGGGGAATGAATATCTGACCATGCGGCCCGAGGCGACCGCCTCCGTCATCCGCGCTTATATAGAACACCACCTCTACGAAAAAGACCCCATGGCGAAGCTCTTTACCATCGGCCCCATGTTCCGCCGTGAGCGGCCACAGAAGGGAAGGTTCCGGCAGTTTCACCAGATCAATGTGGAGTTTCTGGGGCAGGAGGACCCCCGCATCGACGCTGACCTGATATCCATGCTCATGTACCTCCTGGGCGAGGTCGGTCTTGAGAATCTGACACTGGAGATCAATTCTCTGGGGTGCGACGTCTGTCGTCCGGCCTTCCGGGAGACGGCGGTCTGTTTTCTGAAAGAGAGAGAAGGCCGGCTGTGCGATGATTGCCGCAGGCGGCTCGAATCGAACCCCCTGCGGATATTCGACTGCAAAAACGAGGCGTGCCAGAAAACCATATCCGAGGCCCCCGTGATCCTTGATTTCATCTGTGTTGAATGCCGGGAGCATTTCGAAAAGGTAATGGAATACCTCCACCTTCTGGACGTTTCCTTCGTCATCAATCGAAAGATGGTGCGGGGACTTGATTACTACACCCGGACCGCCTTCGAAATCACCACCCGGTCCCTGGGTGCCCAGAACGCCGTCACGGGAGGAGGTCGGTATGACGGGCTCGTGCAGATGCTGGGAGGACCGGCCATATCAGGGATCGGATTCGCCATCGGATTCGACCGCCTCATCTCCATGCTTCCCGATACGGACGAGGGATCCGGTTCACCCCGTATCTTCATGGCGGCCCTGGGAGAGGAGGCGCAGAAACACGCCTTTTATCTCTGTAACATGCTCAGGCGGAGCGGCGTCAGGGCTGAGATGGACTTTTCGGGAAAGAGTCTCAAGAGCCAGATGAAACGGGCGGACAAACTCGGCTGCTCCCACGCGCTGATCATCGGCGACCGGGAGATGGCGGAAGGAACCGCCCAACTCAGGAACATGGGGGACGGAACTCAGGGGCCCGTCAATATTCATGACGCCGGCACCATCCTGCGCCGGGTAACCGGCTGACAAGTCCGCCAGGTCACATTGTTTATGAAATCCTACGAACAAAGAAAGGACACGTGCGTTGTCTGAATTCATAACGGGCAAGAAACGAACACAGTACTGCGGAAACATTCGTGCGGAGCACGCGGGGTCAGAGGTCGTCCTCATGGGGTGGGTCCACCGGCGCAGAGACCTCGGCGGATTGATCTTCATCGACCTCCGGGATCGGGAAGGAACCGTCCAGATCGTCTTCGATCCGGAGAAGGGGCCTGAGGCGCACACGCTGGCACACACCATACGGAGCGAGTTCGTCCTGGCCGTCAGGGGACAGGTCAACCGGCGTCCCGCTGACATGGTCAATCCCTCCCTCAATACCGGCGAGGTCGAGGTGATCGCCGAGGAACTGGAGATCCTGAACGAAGCGAATACCACCCCCTTCGTCCTCGACGGGGAGACCGAGGTGTCGGAAAATCTTCTCCTCAAGTACCGGTATCTCGATCTGAGGCGCAGGGACCTTCAGAGGAACATCATACTGAGGAGCAGGGTCGCCGCCGAAACGCGGACGTTTTTGCAGCGGGAGGGATTCATCGAGGTCGAGACCCCCTTCCTGACAAAAAGCACGCCGGAAGGGGCGCGCGATTATCTCGTCCCGAGCAGGGTCACCCCCGGTTATTTCTACGCCCTCCCCCAGTCTCCCCAGCTCTTCAAACAGCTCCTCATGGTCTCGGGCTTCGACAGGTACTACCAGATCGTCAAATGCTTCCGCGACGAGGATCTCCGGGCGGACCGGCAGCCCGAGTTCACCCAGATAGACATGGAGATGTCCTTTATAGCGGAGGACGACATCATCAGCGTCATCGAGGGGATGATGTCGCACATCTTCGAGGCCTGCCTCGGCCGCACACTTACCCCCCCCTTCCCCCGTCTGACCTATCGGGAGGCGATCGAGCGGTACGGGCGGGACAACCCCGATACGCGTTTTGCCCTCGAGATCACGGACCTGACGGATATGGCGGGACAATCCGCGTTTCGCGTCTTCTCGGAAACGGCGCGAACCGGCGGCGTTATCAAGGCCTTGACCGTCCCGGACGGGTCGGCCTTTTCGCGCAAGGAGCTCGACGCCCTCGGAGAGTTTGTCAGCCCCTACGGAGCGAAAGGGGTCGCGTGGGTGCGCGTGGGCGAAGACGGATGGACCGGATCGCTCGCCAAATTTTTCAATCAGGAGATGATGCAACGCATCCATGAAAAAACGGGGGCCCGGCCGGGAGCCCTGATCCTTTTTGTCGCCGACGCCCCGAGTGTCGTCAGCGCCTCCCTCGGCGCCCTGCGGGTGCGTCTGGCGGAAAGGCTGGGGCTGATCGACCCGGATACCCTCGCTTTCACCTGGATCACCGAATTCCCCCTGTTCGAGTACAGCGAGACGGAGGGTCGTTATATGGCGACCCACCATCCCTTTACCTCACCAGCAGCCGAAGACATTCCACTCATCGAGACCGACCGGGGCAGGGTCAGAGCCAGGGCCTATGATCTCGTCCTGAACGGCTCCGAAATCGGCGGGGGAAGCATCCGTATCCACCGGCCCGACGTCCAGTCCATGATCTTCAAGGCCCTCGGTCTGAGAGAGGATGAGGTACAAACAAAGTTCGGATTCTTTCTGGAGGCCTTGCAGTACGGAACGCCGCCTCACGGCGGAATCGCCTTCGGCCTCGACCGCCTGATCATGATCATGGCGGGGGCCGAATCGATACGGGATGTCATCGCCTTCCCGAAAACGCTGAAGGCATCCTGTCTCATGAGCGACGCCCCCTCGGAGGTCAGCGCCGACCAACTCAGAGAACTGTCATTGAAGATTATATAAACCTCGAACCCTCTAAGCCCCGAGAACGCATCGTCCCTGCCGCCCCGTGGACGATGTTCTCCGCTCAGGGCCGGTTATCAGGAAGGAGTCTGTTATGGGAGTATCAAAGGGAACGCTTACCTTCACGCGCTATCGCGTCGCCGGAGACGTGCCGGGGAATCTCGCCGATTTCATGGACCGGCAGATCAAGCTCTTCGCCTTCAGGGAACTCACGGCCGGGACGGACGAGAAGGCGCTGGGGTGGACGAGCCTTGACAATGTGCTGGATACCGATTTCGAATACGCGAACTACTCGCTGGGCGACTACTTCGTTTTTTCGCTTCGCATCGACCGCCGGGCCGTCCCGCCGGCTCTCCTGAAGCTGCGGGTGCTCAGGGCGGAAAAGGAATTCCGTGAAGAAAAGGGCATCAAGAAACTCTACAAGGCGCAGCGGGAGGATATCCGGGAAACCGTCAAACTGGGTCTCCTGAGCAGGGCGCAGCCGGTTCCCTCGTTTCACGAGGTGTGCTGGTCGGTTTCCGACAAGTGGGTGCTCTTCGGCTCACTCGCGGAAAAGGTGAACGACGACTTCAAGGATCTCTTCAAACGGTCGTTCAACCTGTCCCTCTCCCCCTTTATTCCCTGGGATCCCGGCGCGCTCCCCGAAGGAATCACCCATCCGGGGAGGGAATTCCTCACGTGGCTCTGGTTCAAGAGCGAAGAGCGGGGAGGAAGCGTCATGATTCCCGGAACGGGGGACGTGGAGGTGATCTTCCTCCAGAAGATTGTTCTCGAATCGGGGGAGGGAGAGTACGCCGAGACGGTGGCCTGCAGGGGGCTCCACGCCGACCTGGAAGAAGGAAAGTCGGCGCTGCGCAAGGGGAAGAAGGTCACCGAGGCGCGCATACAGCTCGGCGCCGGGAATGACCGCTTTGAATTCACCTTCAAGGCCGACACTTTTTCCTTCCAGTCCCTCAAACTGCCAGTCCCGACGGACGCGGATGATGACGACCGGGAAGGGAGAATCCTCGAGAGGATTTCCCTCGTGGAGAGAGCGACGAAAACGATGGAGCTTCTTTTCGCCCTCTTCCTGGAACAGCGCCTCTCGCCTGAATGGGAATCGGGAAATCCGCCCTTCATGAAAAAGTGGCTGGAGGCTTGAGGAAAGGAGTCACTATGCGAATCAGACAGTTTCGATATGGAGCTGACAACCTGGCCTATCTCCTTTATACCGACCGGTCAGCGCTGGCGGTAGACGGGGGAGCCGTGGAGGAGATGTGCGCTTTCATCGAATCACAGGGGCTTACACTGACGCACGTCACCAATACCCACGGTCATATGGATCATACCTGCGGCAACAGCGATCTGGTCACCCGCACCGGAGCGACATTCGTCGACAGCCGGACCCTGCGCGAGGGAAACACGCTTGAACTGGAGGGCGAGACAATCGAGGTGCTTCATACCCCCGGCCACACGGAGGACTCGATCTGCTTCCGGACGGACACGGCGATCATAACCGGCGACACCCTCTTTAACGGCACCATCGGGAACTGCTTTTCCGGCGATCTGGAGGCTTTTTACCGTTCCATCAAGAAACTGATGGCCCTCCCCGATGACACGAACGTCTATGCGGGGCATGACTACGTGCGCGATTCGCTGATCTTCGCCCGTTATCTCGAACCTGAAAACAGGGCAATCGACCGGTTTCTGGAACGGTACGACCCGGCGCACGTCTGTTCGACTATTAAGGAAGAGCGCGCCATGAATCCCTACCTCCGGTTCAACGAGCCCGCAATCATCTCCTTCCTTGAGGAAAAAGGTCTGCCGGTCGCGACGGAAGGTGAGCGGTGGAATTCCCTCATGCGAATCGAATAACCCCCCGACAGAGACATTTTTACGCTATCCTGAGAACCTTCCCTCCCCTGATCTTCCCCTCTTTCAGTTCACACAGGGCCCGGTTGGCCTCTTCCAAGGGGAATTCCTGGACGTGGGGCCGCAGGGGAATCCCGGCGGCCAGTTCCAGAAATTCGCGGATATCCCTGCGGGCCACGTTGGCAACGCTCTTGATCTCCTTTTCCTGCCACAGGTGGGTGGAATAGTCGATCTTCAGGAGGGAGTCCCTGTCGGCATCTTCTTTCCGGATAGCGTTGATAACCAGGCGGCCCCCGGGTTCCAGATTCTTCAGCGCTTCCACAGCCGGCTTCCAGGCCGGAGTGGTGTCGATGATGCTGCGGAGCTTCTCGGGGGACGGGTCTTCCGTTCCCCCCGCCCAGACGGCACCCAGTTCACGGGCGAATGCCTGTTCCCGCTCGCTCCGGGCGAAGACGAATACCGATGAGTTGGGGTACAGGGCATGCGCCATGGTCAGCACCAGGTGAGCGGAGGCCCCGAAGCCGGTCAGCCCCAGGTTCTGCCCATCTTTGAGATTCGCCAGCCGCAGCGAGCGGTACCCGATGGCCCCGGCGCACATGAGAGGGGCGGCCTCCGCGTCGGTGAAGAGATCGGGGATGGGGTAGGCGAATGCCTCCGGCACGGTCATGCGCTCGGCGTACCCGCCGTTCGCGTCCCTCCCCGTGGCGCGGAACTGTGCGCAGAGATTTTCATTTCCGGAAAGACAGTACCCACATGTTCCGCAGGCGGAATAGATCCAACCGACGCCGACCCGGTCGCCCGTGCGGAAGCGCGTCGCGCCCTTCCCGGCTCTGGCGACCCTCCCCACGACCTCGTGCCCCAAAACGACGGGAAACTCAGGCGGGGGTGTTCTCCCTTCGATCTCGTCCAACTCCGTGTGACAGACGCCGCAGGTGGAGACCTGAATCAGGATCTCCTGTTCCCCCGGAACGGGATCGGGAAGATCGGCCATCTCCAGGGGCGCCTTTGTTTCCTGAAAACTGGATACCTTCTTCAGGACCATCGCCTTCATGCTTCTTTTCCCTCCCCTCTTTTCTTGACACAATCAGGCGGCCATGTCCGGGAAAGCGGCTCCTACTTGTTCACGCGCCGCCCACTTTGCGCCATATCCATCTTCCGCAGCCGGATGGTCTTCGGCGTCACCTCGATCAGCTCGTCCTCCGCGATGAACTCGATCGACTGGTCGAGCGACAGCCTTCGCGGCGGACGGAGGGTGACGGTGGCATCCGACGTGGCGCTGCGCATGTTCGTCAGGTGTTTTTCCTTGGTGATATTGACGTTCAGGTCCCCGGGGCGGTTCCGTTCTCCGAGGATCATTCCCCCGTAGACCTCGGTCCCGATCTCGACGAAGAGCTCTCCTCTATCTTCCATGGCGAGGCTCGCGTAGGGGGTGACCCGCCCCGCACGGTCGGCGACCAGCGCCCCGTTCGCCCGCTGGGGGATCGGGCCGAACCAGGGCTCGTACCCCTCGAAGATGGTGTTCATGACCCCGGCCCCCTTGGTATCCGTGAGGAAGTGGTTCCGGAAACCGATGAGCCCGCGCGACGGAATGACAAACTCCAGTTTGGTCCGGCCGCTCCCCTTGTTGATGAGATTCGTCATGCGTCCCTTGCGTCGGGCAAGCGCCTCCGTGACGGTGCCGATGAACCCCTCCGGGATGTCGATGAGGAGACGCTCCGTCGGTTCGAGGACCCGCCCCTTTTCCTCCCGGGTGATCACCTGCGGCTTGGATACCATGAATTCATATCCTTCCCGCCGCATCGTTTCAATGAGGACGGCCATCTGCAGCTCGCCGCGGCCGCAGACCTCGAACATGTCCTTGCGTTCGAGGTGCCTGATCTTCAGGGCCACGTTGCGCAGGGTTTCTTTTTCCAGACGATCCTTCAGGTGGCGTGAGGTCAGATATTTGCCGTCGGTTCCCGCCATGGGACTGTTGTTGACGTAGAAGACCATGGATACGGTGGGCTCATCGATGTATATCCGGGGAAGCGGGATCGGATCCTCCAGGGACGATATCGTGTCGCCGATGGTGAGCCCTTCGACGCCGGCGACGGCAATGATATCCCCCGCCTCCACCCGGTCGACCGGCAGCTTTCTCAGCCCGTCGAAGGTATAGAGGGCTGAGAATTTGACCCCGGGGGTAACCGTGTCCAGACCGCAGAGGGAATAGCCCCTGTTCATCTCCAAGACCCCGTTCGCCAGCCGGCCGATGGCGACCTGACCGACATAGGGATCGTAGTCGAGATTGGTGACCAGAAACTGGGGGGCCATCCCGTCGTCCGCCAGAGGAGCAGGGACATGGGAAATGATCGTCTCGAAGAGGGGACGCAGATCGGCGGAGTCGTCCCCCTGCTTTCGATGGGCGACCCCCGTCTTGGCGTTGGTGTACAGGATCGGGAATTCGATCTGCTCCTCGGTCGCGTCGAGGTCGATGAAGAGATCGTACACCTCGCTGATCACCTCCTCGATCCGGGAATCGCTCCGGTCGATCTTGTTGATGACAACAATCATGGGCAGGCGCTTGGCGAGGGCCTTCTTGACGACGAAGCGGGTCTGGGGCAGCGGTCCCTCGCTGGCGTCGACCAGGAGGAGCGCCCCGTCCACCAGGTTGAGTCCCCGCTCCACCTCGCCGCCGAAATCGGCGTGGCCGGGGGTGTCGACAATATTGATCTTGATGTCCCCGTACCAGATGGCCGTGTTCTTGGAGAGGATTGTGATCCCCCGTTCCCGTTCGAGATCCATGGAATCCATGACGCGGTCCGTCATCTGCTGGTTTTCCCTGAAGATCCCGCTCTGTCTCAGCATCCCGTCCACAAGGGTTGTCTTCCCGTGGTCGACATGGGCGATGATCGCGATGTTTCTGATGTTCTGTTTCCGCATATATCTGTTTTGCATCTCCATTCAGAAAAGAAAAAGCCCGGTTTGAAAAACCGGGTCTCAGGCTGCATCATTTACCAGAAAGAACACGGAAAGACAACTCGTTTTCGCGTCACGGAGAGTCCTTCGCCGGGCGGCGCCATACCTGCGGTGACTGACACATACCGCAACAAAAAAAATTTGACTTTGAATTTCCTAAGGCGTAAGTTCACCGATATTCCATTATCGTTGCGGAGGCGCATATACACGTATGCGAAGTGGTTTGTTTATCCAATGCTTGACCTATCATGATTAAGGAGGTGCGGGATGACAACATTCATTATCATTATCGGTTTTCTGCTTTATCTGATCCTTTACTTTACCTACGGCAAAAAGTTGGAACGGGACGTGGTGGTAGCCTCGGACGCCAACGAGGCCCCGTCGAAGCGTCTCTATGACGGGGTTGACTACGTTGCGGCACGCAAAGAGGTCCTCTTCGGCCACCACTTTGCCTCGATTGCGGGCGCCGCCCCGATCATCGGCCCCGCCCTGGCGATCTGCTGGGGATGGGTACCGGGCCTCCTCTGGGTCTGGTTCGGCAACATCTTCATCGGCGCCGTCCATGACTATCTGGCCCTCATGGCTTCCGTCCGGTACGACGGAAAATCAGTCCAGTTCGTGGCGAGCGATCTCATCGGCAAGCGAACGGGAACGGCCTTTTACTGGATCGTCTTCTTCCTTCTCATCCTGGTCGTGGCCGCCTTCGCCGCCATCGTGGGCAATATGTTCGTCAAGACCCCGGGGATTGCCATGGCATTCGTCCTGAAGATCATCGCCGCCCTCATCCTGGGAGTACTTTTGTACCGCACCAAGCTCAGTTTCAGCCTATCGACGATCATCGGGGTCCTGATGCTGTGCGCCGCCATCTGGGGGGGATATCTCAAGGGAATACCGGCGAGCTACAACACCTGGATGTGGGTAATCTTCTTCTATATCATCATCGCCGCAGCCATCCCCGTCAACGTTCTTCTCCAGCCGCGGGACTACCTGAACTCGTTTCTGCTCTACGCGGGGCTCATCATCGGGTTCCTTGCCGCCATCTTCGCCTTCAGGGGATTTGAAGTTCCGGCCTTTTCGAGCTTTTCACCGGTCCTTCTGGGAGGGAAACCGACGCCCTTCTGGCCGGCGATTCCCCTGATCATCGCCTGCGGGTCCCTCTCCGGATTCCACTCACTGGTGGCATCGGGGACTACCTCCAAACAGCTCACCAAGGAGAGCGACGGCCTCTTCATCGGATACGGCGCCATGTTCACCGAGGGGTTCCTCTCCACCATCGTTATCGTTTCCATCGCCGGTTTCGGATACACCGCCCTCCAGAACGCGGGGGTAACCACCGAGCAGTTGAACCCGGGTAACTGGGGAACGGCCTTCACAAAGGTCTCCGAAGCGGCAAAGCTTTCAGCGGCGAACCTTTTCGTCCAGTCTTACGCCGACATGGTCAACGCGACTTGGCTGAGCTTTATTCCCACCAAGGTTGTCAAGATCATCGCTGGGATGTGGGTTGCGACCTTCGCCATGACCACCCTGGATACCACCAACCGCCTGGCGCGCTACTGCCTCTCCGAGATGGCTCTCCCCCTGAAGGATAAGGCCACGGGGATCTACAACTTCCTGACCAACCGCTGGATCGCCTCCATTATACCGGCGGCGATCGGGATCTGGCTCGCGGCAAGCGGGAACTGGCTGATCATCTGGGGCTCCTTCGGCGCGGCGAACCAGTTGATCGCGTCCATCGCCCTGATGACCGGCGCCGCCTTCGCGGCGAAGAAGCTGAAATCAAATTTTGCCGGCGCGGCCGTCATCCCGGCCTGGCTCCTCTGGATCACCGTGACCTGCGGCATCCTGTGGTTCGTCATCGTGGTTCAGCCGGACGCCGTTGCGGCGAAACCGGGTCCCGGATGGACCGTCATGATTATCCTCATCGTGATGCTGATCCTGAACTTCCTCTTTTTCTGGGACTTCATCAAGTCCAAGGCATACAAGGTTGAGAAATGATACATTTCACGGCCTGAACCTTCTGCCGGCGCACGGTTTCAACCCGTGCGCCGGTTTCACCATATTCTGCCGGTAAACGTTCCTCATGGGTCTTCTCACGTTTCTCAAACGGATCCTCTCCGATTTCGGCGCGTCACACCGGGACAGGGCCGCCGCCCTTACCGGGGTCGAGGTGAAGGAACTGGAGAATATCTTCGCCCTGCTCCTCCTCGGCTCCTTCATCGGCCTCCCCGCGCCCCCCTCCTTCCTGGCGGTCGAACTGCTCCCCTTCATGGAACGGGAACTGAAAGTCCTGAACAGACGGGCGCAGGACGCCGGGGACATGCTGGCGGAAATGGCGGGAACCATAGGGATCGACTGAATGAAGATACTCTTTTTTACGGGAAAGGGCGGCGTTGGAAAATCCACCATGGCCGCCGCGGCGGCGTGGCAGCTCTCCCGGAAGGCCCGCGTCCTCATCGTTTCACTGGACCCGGCGCACAATGTCGGTGACATCTTCGGGGTTGCCATCGGAAACGGGAAAAAGAGATTCGCCGAAACGCTCTTTCTGAGCGAGGTCAATCTGCAGAAACTGTCTCGCGAATATCTGGAACAGGAGACCAACGTCCTTTCCACCACGTACAGCTACCTGAAGACACTGAATCTCGACACCTATTTTTCGGTTCTCAAGTACTCCCCCGGGATAGAGGAATACGCCCTCCTGACGAGCATCGAAAAGACCATCCGGGATGATGCCGATTTTGATTATATCATCTTCGACACCCCCCCCACCGGGCTGACGCTCCGGTTTCTCGCCCTGCCGAAGGTGACCATCACCTGGATCGACCGTCTGACACAGATACGGCGCCAGATTCTCGAAAAGCGCTATACCATCCACCGGATCAGGGGTACGTTGAGCTCGGAGGAGACCATCCTCGATTATAAAGAGGCGGACGACGACATCCTGAAACGGCTCACCACGCTGAGTAATAATTATCACGCCCTGGACGGGGCGCTCCGCGGCGATGCCTGCCACGTCGTTCTCGTATTCAACCCCGACATCCTCTCGCTCAGGGAATCGCAGCGTCTGGTCGAGGGTCTCAGAGAACTCGGGCTCCCCCTGCGCCTGCTCATCAACAACAAAGTCACCGCGGAGAATAAAGAGATGGCGGAACGTGTTGAACACCGGATGAAGATAGCGGCGGGGGATGTCCTCCTCGAACGCATAGAACTGTCAAAGACTCTCCTTGACGGGGAGAAGGGCACTCTGTATGATATTCAGCAGCGGATTATTCCCGAATCCTGGTAACTGTTGATCTTATGTTCAAATACGAGCACATTTTAACGCAACCTGTCTTTTTTCTCTTTGTCGCGTTTTCCTTTCTCCTGACCTTCGGCTATTTCCATGGGCGGCGGCAGAACAGGGAACTGTTCCTCAGCGTCTTCAATGATCTCATGACGGTGTTCCGCCCCGACGATCAGACCTTTACCAATATCGGGGGAGCCATCGGATATCATGCCAATCTCTTTATCAAAAAGAAAGGGGCGTTCCTGTCAAGGATCGATGCCACCATCACCATGCTCCCGCGACATTCATGGCTCTATCTTCCCCTGTCGAAACTGATCAGAAAGTACGACCGGTTGTTTCTGGAACTGTATGTCAAGAATGCGCCCGCGGAGGAATGCCATCTCATAGAAAAGCAGTACTCCCGGTTCGCCGGTGCAAGGATCACCGGCACAGAGCGCCTGAACAAAGAGACCGTGGCGTGGGGAGCGTATACCTTTTACCTGTACTACGAGAGCATGGAAACTCATGCCCGTCTTACGGGCTTCATGGACCAGAATCCCGACCCGGGGATCCTCAGGCATATTGCGATTGTTCCCGGCCAGAAAAAATGTTTCATATTCATGATCCCCCGGAAGGGGCAGGTGGCACGGTACCTGTCACCCGTGTACCGGTGGCTCCCCTCTGTTGTCAAGAAACCGTAAACTACTTTTTAGCGAAAGGAGATTGATCGTATGGACATACTATCCGGAAACGAACTCAAGTCTTTAATGCGGCAACAGCTTGGAATATGTGTTTCCATTTATATGCCTACGATAAGAAAAGGAACCGCGATACAGCAGAATCAGATTCGATACAAGAATCTGCTTCGCGACGCCCAGGACCGGCTGACCGCAAGCGGCGAATTGCGCCCATCTGAGATACGGGAGATGCTGGCCCCGGCACAGGAGCTGTTGGGGAACACCCCCTTCTGGAACAACCAGAGCGACGGTCTTGCCCTCTTTCTGACACCCGAATCGTTCAGATATTACCGGCTTCCGCAGAGTTTTGAGGAACTGGTCGTCATCGCCGACCGTTTTCACATCAAACCACTGATACCGATTCTGGTTTCCGATACTGAATTTTCCGTTCTCGCCATCAGCCAGAAAGATGTCCGATTTATGCGGTGCTCTTCACAGAGAGTAAAAGAAATAGAGATACCGGAGATCCCGGAGAACATTGACGAGGCGCTCAATCTTGACGACTTTGAGAAACGGCTCCAGCGCCATACCGGGACCGCCGATATGAAGGCAAATATCCTTCAATATTTCAAAATGGTTGACAAGGGGCTCCGCGATCTGTTGAGAGAAAAGAGGTTTCCCCTTATCTTCGCCGGGGTGGATTACCTGTTCCCCCTGTACCAGGAAGCAAACACCTATACCTATCTCACGGATACATGGATATCAGGAAATCCCGATGGATTGACCGCAGAGAAGTTGCGCGATCTGGCGCGGCCCATTATTGAGGAACTTTTCGAGACAAAGAGAGATAATGCGCTGGCTCTCTACAGCCAGAACGCCGGGACCGGCCTGACCTCCAATAACCTCGCAGAGATCGTCCGGGAAGCCCATCACGGGCGTGTCGGCACCCTGTTCATCCCGGTGGGCACCCAGCACTGGGGAACATTCGATCCCGCTACAGACACGGTCACCCTGGCCAAAGGCGCCGAAGCCGGCAATGAGGATCTGCTGGACCTGGCGGCCATACAGACAATCCTGAACAGTGGCACCGTGTACCCGATGAACCAGGACGAAATGCCGGGAAGCGCGCCTGTTGCCGCGCTCTTCCGCTATTGATCGCATGTCTCCGGGGGAGAATACCGATACACCGGCGGCTGTGGAACACGAGAACACCCCTTCAGGAGGAGGGAATCATAGAAAAGATAACCGATCCAGCCGGACAGAAACCTGTCCTGGAATACCCCTGCCGGTGGGTGTACAAGGTAATAGGCCGGGACAGGAGCACCATGGAGGAGGCCATTCGGTGCATCGCGCAGGAGTGCGCCTGCACCATCACCCTCTCCAACACCAGCAGGAACGGCAGATACCTCTGTCTGAATCTTGAAACAACGGTTGATCATGAAGAGGACCGGATACGAATATACGAAAGGTTGCGGGTTCATCCCTCTGTGATCATGGTCTTATGATCGCCGGGAAGGATGAACCGCACCGTGTGGAAAGGTGAATTGACACATGCTTGCGATACCGGACAGTCTGCTGGTTGTGGTTGACATACAGGAGAGCCTCGCGCGCGTGATGCATGGCAGGGACGCCCTCTTCGAGAATCTTCAGAAGATGATCAAGGGCGCCGGAATTCTCGAAATCCCCCTGATTGCGACGGAGCAGGTTCCCGAGAAACTGGGGGGGACGATCTCCGAGATATCACCCCTGCTGGGGAACACCACCCCTATTCCCAAATCAAGCTTCAGCTGCTGCGGAGAGGATCGGTTCATGAGAGAACTGGATGGGGTCAAGCGGAAACAGATTCTCATGGCCGGCATTGAATCGCACGTTTGTGTCTTTCAGACAACGGCTGATCTGATCCGCAGGGGATACGAGGTCCATATCGTGACGGACTGCATATCGTCCCGGACGGAAGAAAACCGGGCTGTCGGCATTGAGAGGATGAGGGATGAGGGGGCAAAGATCACCAGCACGGAGATGGCCCTCTTCGAGTTGATGAAAGGAGCCGGTGGAGAGCGATTCAGGGCAATCTCCCGGCTGGTCAAATAGGGGGCCTCTTGCGGTAACGCAGCGGGATGTACAGAGCCGGTTTACAGATCAAGGTCCTTAAGAGGGCGGGTCATTTTTGCCTCTCCAGTTCCCGGATGTTCTCCCTCTTTTCGGCAAGCACCTCTAAGGCGTGTTTATACTGGTCCCTGTTGTGGCGGGTGCTTTTGCGGCTATAGTCTCTTCGCCGCCGTTCCACCAGTTCTTTTGCGCGCTCGTACTCCTCCCGCGCCTTTTCGAGCTTTAACGCCAGCTCTTTGCTGCGTGCCTCTTCATCGGGTGATGTGCCGGTCTGAACACTGACCGATTCTTCCTCTTCAGCCGTTTCCATCATCGGCTGACTGCCCTGCCCCGTATCCGGCACCGGTTCACGGTCCGAGGCGTCCTGGTAGCGAATTCGCTCAACATCATCCTCAGGAGGAAGTCGGCGGGGATTATCGGTTATGTGCACTACGCCTTCCTCGTCCGTCCACATATACAGCACCTCCGCGCACGCAGGAGAAGAAAGCAGCGTAACGACAAAGATACTACTGATGATAACACGAAGATACCTCATGCCCCTCCAGCCCGGAAAGACCAGTACAAACCTACCGGATATCTTGTTCATGCCTACCAGAGACCGCCGTGCCGTTCAACCGAAAACCGCTGCACGGACGGGGATGTAACGAGCTCAAAAAGGATGCTCTCTTTGAGGGATGATATCCGTCAGCAAAGACGTCGAGGAGAGAACGGGAGCGATAGCCTTATACGGCCCCCGATCCTGCCGGTCATCATTTTCTATCCGGAACATGGAGAAACACAAGAACAAATTGCTACTGCGCATTTGAGTCACATCGAGCCAGCATGGACATGATCAATTGTTTTTCTGCTCCAGGCAGACTTCATTGCTTTGAGTCACGTACCCTTCGAAGTGAACCAGATCGGAATGCTCGTCGAATGTCTCCCATCCCTCTATCTCGATTCCTTTTTGCTCGACATCGCTCATTTTAAAAATTCTGACAAAGGTCGCAGGCTCATTGCCATCGGTGTCCCCTTCCCGTTCAACAAGCCTCATAAGGTTTGAAAGGGTGTCAACATCGATTTTATATTCATTCACCATATGCCCCCAGAGAGGCCCTTCGATTTTCTTGACGATCTTTTGTCCCTTCATATTTTTCAGAAAATCCAACAAACCCATTGTACTCCTCCTTTCAGATTTTATGTATTGGTAGACTGCTCTGTTTGAAAGCCCGGCCGTCCGATTACCAATCACACCGGCAGATTCAGGCGCCCGCTGCCGTAAACTCATGAGTGTAATTATTTCAGCTGTGAATACTATACTAGTATATATTGCATGTCAATATGCTTTCTCCCTTTATCTGATACAACGAACTAAACAGGGGGGGGTATCCATAGAAACAATGAACACCTCAAGAGACGGGAAACAGAACCCTTCTGGGATTTAAAGACGGATTGTTTTAAAAAGAAAGTATTGCTGTTTTGGACAGCAGCGAAGGGGCATGAGGAGATCACAAACGAAAAGCCCCTTTTTCGTTTCGAGAAACAGGGCTTCCGGCGATCGGGTCACAATGACCGATTGTTACATCTCTTCACAAGCGCCCACAACACATCGGAGGCCCATGAACTATGCAAATCCACCACGCCCTTACGAAAACCTGTGGCAGGATATTCACCCGTGTTGATGGGGATGAATAATGACCTTGATCGACTCCCTCCCGTCCGCCACCAGTTGAAATCCGTGGGCGATATCGTCGAGAGGGAGATGGTGCGTGATCAGATCGTCCACAATGACCGCACCGGATTCGATGAGGCGCATCGCCTCGGCAATATCGGGAGGGCCGCAGTAGTAAGAGGTGCGAATCGTGATTTCTCTCGTCCAGAAAGTATTGACGGGAACAACGACCTCTCTGTCCGGACCGGGAACGGTAAAGAGGATGATCACCCCGCCGTCATCCACGCATCTCCAGGCCTGGGTAACCGCTGATTCCGCCGAAGCGCACAGGAATACGACATCGGCCTTTCTGCCGTATTTCGCGACCAGCTGCTCCTCTATACTTTTTGCCGCATCGATGACACCGTCAGCGCCCAGTCGGGAAGCGGCGGCGCGTTTCATTTCATTGATATCCGCGGCGATGACGGTGCACCCGCGCGCCCTGGCCAGTTGTATGTGGAGCAGTCCGGACATGCCGCAGCCGATCACCAGAACCAAAGCACCTTTTTTCAGGCCGGCCAGCCGCTGCGCCCTGACAACGCAGGCGAGGGGCTCGATGAACGTGCTTTGGTCGAAACTCATGTTCGGGGGCAGGAGATAGGTCCCGTTTTTGACAAGGATCTCCGGGACCAGAATATATTCGGCAAAGCCGCCAGGGAGCCGTTCTTTGACCTCTGAACACTGGGGATGGTGGCCGTTGAGACAGTAACGACACTTCAGACAGGGCACTTTCGGGGCGATAAATACCCGATCGCCCGGCGACCAGGTATTCACGGAATTGCCGACGGCCACAACCTCCGCGCCGACTTCATGCCCTTGCACCAGGGGCGCCCGGGGAAGCCGGTACCACTCGACCACATCGCTGCCGCAGATGCCGCACGAGATCACCTTGACCAGCATCTCATGCGGACCGGGCGCCGGGGTCGGGACTTCTTCGATCCGGATATCGTCGTTATGGTACCAGCGGGCTACTTTCATTCATTTTTCAAGGTGTTATACAGATCGAAAGCCTGGGCAGGGGCCGCGTTGTCATGGACCACCGCCCGCACCGCCTTGATCATGGCAATCGGTGCTTCGGACTGAAAGATGTTCCGTCCCATGTCCACCCCGCTGGCGCCTCTCTGCACAGCGTTGTAAGCCATGGTCAGGGCGTCGAGTTCGGGAATTTTCTTGCCGCCGGCCATCACGATGGGAACCGGGCAGGAGGCGGTGACGGTCTCAAAATCCTTCTCCACGTAGTAGGTCTTGATATAATGGGCGCCGAGTTCCGCGCAGATGCGGCAGGCCAGACGGAAATACTGGGCGTCGCGGGCCATGTCCTTGCCCACCGCGGTCACGGCCAGGGTCGGAATGCCGTAGCGGGTGCCCATATCGACGAGGCGCGTCATATTGATGATCGACTGCCGTTCATACTCGCCGCCGATGAAAACCTGCACCGCCATGGCGCAGACATTCAGGCGTATCGATTCCTCAATATCAACAGCGATATCTTCGTTGGACAGTTCCTTGAGTATGCTGGCGCCCCCCGAAGCCCTCAGCACGATCGATGGAGAAATGGATGGTGGCACGACGCTGCGGAGAATCCCCCGCGTCAGCATCAGGGTATCCGCGTAGGGCACCAGGGGAAGGATATTGATATCGACCCGCTCCAGCCCCGTAGTCGGTCCCTGAAAATAACCGTGATCAATAGCCAGCATAACCGTCCGGCCGGAAACAGGGTTGAATATCCTCGCCAGCCTGTTTTTCATCCCCCAATCGAGGGAATTCGATCCCTTGAGGAAAAAACCCTCCGTTGCCTGCGGTCTGTCCGCATAAAACATCTTGGCTTCTTTGATTCCATCCATATCCGCCATTTTCTTCTCCCTTCCAACCCCTCGCCGGGGATTTCAGCGCCATGTTTGCACCGGTAATCTGGCACATTTTTCACCGCCCGTCAATCAACCCCACCCGGGCGGGTACAAATGGGGCGGCACCTCGCAGATCGCTCACAGTTCCCTGATGGCGCGCGTTTCGTATTCGCCGATGAATCCCTTGTCGGCGAAGCTGAAGTAGTCGTCGTTGCCGATGATGATGTGATCGAAGAAATTGACCCCCGTGGCCTTCGCGGCCATCATCAGGCTGCGGGTAAAGGCCTTATCGTTTTCGCTGGGAGCCGTGGCGCCGGAGGGATGGTTGTGGGCGACGATGATCGACGGCGCGTTGTTCCTGACAGCCGTCTGGATGATATCCCGGATGTAGGGATTCGCCCTGTCGACGGTTCCGTAATCGATATCGATCATATTCGATACGGCGTTCCGCCCGTCCAGAAGGAGCAGAACAAATCGCTCCTTCTCCAGATCTCTCATGAGGGGCATCAGAAAATCCGCCACGTCGGAGGAATGCCTGATCGGGGTCGACGGCTTTTTCTCCTCGCTCAGCATCCTTCTGCCCAGCTCAATCGCCGCCTTGATCTGGGCGATCTTCGCCTTCTTGATCCCGCTTACCTCTTTGAATGCCGAAATATCGGCTCCCCCCATGGCACGCAGTGATTTGAACCGGTGGAGCAGTTCCCTGCCGATATCAACGGCGCTCCTGCCGGGAGTCCCCGTCCTGATCAGGATTGCCAGAAGCTCCGCGTCGCTGAGGGCGTGCTCACCGTATTTGAGGAGCTTCTCACGGGGGCGGTCATCCTCTGACCACTCGCGGATTGGAACGGGATAGCTGACTTTCCTCTCTTTTCCCATTGAACCGCCCTCCATGTTGCCGCGGGGAAGTGTAATACGGGGGGCCTCAAATAGCAATCGGCAAAAACCGTTGAAAATGATGATTATTATCAGTTGAAAAAGCCGGTAATATACGGTATAGGGATGAACAATGCATGGAGTTGACGGTGCTTCAACTCTGTGCATTACTGTTTTTAGAGCGGTCAATCACAGACGTTATCACCCGGAGAAGAGAGCATGGATAAATTCCCTATCACCCGCGCGGGGTTCGAACGATTGAAGGAAGAACTGGACCGCCTGAGGAAGGTCGAGGTACCCGCGAACATACGGGATATCGAAGAGGCCAGAGGCCATGGCGACATCTCGGAAAACGCGGAGTACGCCGCCGCCAAGGAGAGACAGTCTTTTATCCAGGGAAAGGTGCAGGAACTGGAAAATAACCTGGCGCAGTCGACCATCGTTGATCTGAAGGATCTGACCGATGAGATGGTCGTTTTCGGATCAACGGTCACCATAGAGGATGCCAACACGGGAGAGGTAACCCGGTATCAGTTGGTGGGCCCCTTTGAGTCGGACATGAGCCGGAATCAGTTATCCGTAACGTCTCCCATCGGGAAAGCCCTTATCAGAAAGAAACCGGGGGATGAGGTCAGGGTCAACACTCCCGGTGGGGTCAGAGAATTTGAGGTTGTTGATATAACCGTCGAATAACGACTGTATTCCCTGGAGGGATGTGGTCTACTCTATCTTCCACGTGGTGGATGCGGGGGTATCCTTGAGGACAATCCCCCTGGCAGCCAGAAGATCCCTGATTTCATCGGCGCGGGCCCAGTTCTTTGCTTCCCGGGCCTGTTTCCTCTCATCGATCAGCCGCTCCACCTCTTCAACATCCAGGCCTCGTTTGCTGACCTCCCGCTCCTGACTCTTCGTGAAATAGTCATCAGGTTCTTCGAGAAAGAGCCCCAGGACCTTCCCCACTTCCCTGATTCGCTCGCGCGCATCTTGCAGGACAAAGAGAGTCCCCCCACCCGGTTGAGCCCCATCCCTGGGAAGATACCCATTGATGATGCGAACGGTGTCAAAGATATACCCCAGCGCCATGGGGGTATTGAAATCATCATCCATCGCCTCGGTAAACCGTACGGGAAGCGTGTGCACCTTCTCGAATGCCGTCTTGTCTTCACCGGAAAGATCCTTTTCGGAGAGATCGGATACGCTCTCTCCGCCGCCAAGCGCGTCCTTGATTCCCTTCAGGGCGGTATACACCCGTTCCATGCCCCCCCGCGCCTCAGCCATGGCGCCATCCGAGAAGTCGATGTAGCTCTTGTAGTGCCGCTGGAGGATGAAGAAACGCACCACTTCCGGATGATAGGCGTCGAGTATTTCTTTGATGGTGAGGGTGTTTCCCAGGGATTTCGACATCTTCTCACTGTCTATCTTGATGAATCCGTTGTGTATCCAGTACTTCGCAAAGGGTTTCCCCGTGGCCCCCTCGGACTGGGCTATCTCGTTTTCGTGGTGCGGGAAGATCAGGTCCTCCCCGCCGCCGTGAATGTCGAAGGTATCCCCCAGGAACCGCTGACTCATAACCGAACACTCGATGTGCCACCCCGGCCTGCCCTTCCCCCACGGGCTGCTCCACCAGGGTTCCCCCTCCTTGCTTGACTTCCAGAGGACAAAATCGAAGGGATTTTTCTTCTTTTCGTCTATGTCGATCCGGGCGCCGGCCATCATGTCATCAAGGCTTCTCCCCGAAAGTTTGCCGTACCCGCTGAATTTCTCCACAGAATAGTAGACATCGCCATCCACGACGTAGGCAAGCCCCTTTTCCATCAGGGTTTCGATGAGGCGGATCATCCCCTTGATGCTTTCGGTCGCCCGGGGTGCTGCCGTGGGCCGGGCCACGCCAAGGCGGTCCATATCCTCGTTGTGCTCCCTGATATACCGTTCCGCTATCTCGCCTATGTCGGTCCCTTCGGCGATCGCCTTCCCGATAATCTTGTCATCAACATCCGTGAAATTCTTGACATAGGTGATGTCATAGCCTTTATACTTCAGGTATCGGTAAATGACATCGAAGACCACCGCAGACCGGGCATGCCCGATGTGGCACACATCGTAGGCGGTGATCCCGCAGACGTAGATCCCCACCTTCCCCTCCTCGATGGGAATAAACTCTTCTCTCTTCTTTGTCAGGGTATTGTAGAGTCGCACAGTCATGGCAACAGCTTTTTCATTCTTTGCTCAAGGGAACACTGACATCTGGTCAAGACCAGTATCCTCGGGCAATCCGCACATAAGGTTCATATTCTGGACAGCCTGCCCCGAAGCGCCCTTCACCAGGTTATCGATGGCCGACACGATTATCACCCGTCCGGTGCGCCCGTCAGCGACACATCCGATATCACAGAAATTGGTCCCCCTCACCGAAGATATGTTCGGGAGGCTCCCCTCCCCGCATACGCGCACAAACTTCTCGCCGGCGTAAAATTTCCGGTAGATGTCAATAACCCCGGCCGTCGATATTTTTTTGTCGAGGGTCGCGTATATGGTGCTCAGGATCCCCCGGCTGACCGGCAGAAGGTGGGGAGTAAAGGAGATCGCAAGATCCCGCTTTGCGAGACGCCCCAGCTCCTGCTCTATTTCAGGGGTGTGCCGATGCGACCCGACCTTGTACGCCTTGAATCCCTCGTTTACCTCGCAGAAGAGGGACCCGATCTTCAGATCACGCCCCGCGCCGCTCGTTCCTGATTTCGAGTCCGCTATGATCGACAGAGGATCGACGCATCCCTCTTTCAGCAGGGGGGCGATCCCCAGTATGATACTCGTGGGGTAACAGCCGGGATTGGCGACAAGATCCGCTCCCTTCACATCATCCCGGTACAGCTCCGGAAGCCCATAGACAGCCTTCTTGATAAGATCCGGGGCGGTATGCTTCACGTACCATGATTCATATACCGATACGTCCCTCAGTCGGAAATCGGCGCTCAAGTCGACCACCTTCACCCCCGCATCGAGAAATACCGGTGCAGCAGCCATAGCCTCTCCGTGGGGAACCGCCAGGAATACGACCTCGCAGGAGGGCGCAATCTGCTGAGGCGTCGAATCGACAAAGCCCAGATCCGTCATGCCGGCAAATGCCGGATAGACCTCCGGGACCGGTGTATTCTTGAATCTTCTCGACGTGACGGCGACGACATCGGCCCCGGGGTGGCCGATCAACAGCCGCAGAAGTTCCTGGCCGGTGTACCCGCTTGCCCCATAGATCCCAACCTTCACCATGGCTCCGCCTCCCAATAAAAAAGGGGGCCGCACTGGCCCCCTCCGTGTCTTGCTGTTTTTATCTCTTGGAATACTGGAATCTCTTCCTGGCGCCGGGTTGCCCGTATTTCTTCCGCTCCTTCACCCGCGCGTCTCTTGTCAGGAAACCGGCCTTCTTGAGAAGGGATTTCAAATCCTCGTCATATTCCACAAGGGCCCGTGATATCCCGTGCCTGATGGCTCCCGCCTGACCGGAGATCCCCCCTCCGTTGACATTGATATAAAAATCGAATTTACCCTTTTTATCGGTCACGTCGAGAGGCTGCTGGATCAGCCTCTTCAACATATCAAGGGTAAAATAATCATCAAAATTCCTCTTGTTGACGACCAGAAGCCCGCTGCCCTCTTTCATCCAGACCCGCGCCACCGATGTCTTCCTCTTCCCCGTCGCGTAATAACTCTTCACTGCCATATGCATTCTCTCCCGGTTACACTTCCAGCAACTCGGCCATCTGGGCCTTGTGCGGGTGCTTGTCGCCCTTATATATTTTCAGTTTTTTCAGCATCTGCCGGCCGAGGCTGTTTTTCGGAAGCATTCCCCTGACCGCGCTACGCAAGAGTTCCTCCGGTTTTTCCGCGAGGATCTTGCCCGCCGTGGCAGACTTCAGTCCCCCGGGATATCCGGTGTGATGGTGATAGACCTTATCGGTAAGCTTCTTCCCCGTCAGGGAAACCTTCTCCGCGTTCGTGACTACGATGAAATCGCCCGTATCGACATGGGGAGTATAGACAGGTTTGTGTTTTCCCCTCAGGCGGCGCGCAATCTCAACAGCGAGCCTGCCCAGCACCTTACCGTCCGCGTCGATATAATACCAGTCTCTGGCGACGTCCTCTTTCTTGGCGCTATACGTCTTCATACAATTCACCTGTATCGAGAAACTTAAAGACCGGCACATTATGTAATTAAAAGCCATTTGTCAAGAAAAAATCCAACTGACCGGGAACGGGCATATGGGTGGTGGAATTTCCGGCTGGTCAGGCTCATGAGTGCTTCCTCCTAAGTGACAAAATAAACAGAATACCCTCAGATTTACAGAAATAGGGGAAGCGTCCCTGGGTTTCGAGTCTTCTCCTTTGTTTGGTTTTGTTGGTTCAGCAGCTTAAAATATCGTTGCTGCAAAGGGAAGGCTCAATGAGTATCAACAGAATAAAGACGGACGGGCTAATAATTAAGTATGCTGTCCCCGTAATTCCCATACATTACCCGCCGGGTTTTTAGTCTTTATTACCACGAAATACCTCGTGGTAAAAGTTAATTCAAGCTTGACATTTCAGAATATTTCCCCTTTTCATTCTTTATTGGATATTGTAGAGTCATAGCAAAATCATCGGAAAAAACCCGGTGGGTATATTAAATGTTAGCCCTATAGCAAAAGGGGTCAAAAATGAGCAATACGATCACCAAGCGCCTATCTAAGCTTGTTGAAGAAGGCGATGAGGTTGACAACGATGTTTGGGGTGACCGATGGGCGTTAAAAGTAAGAGCTTTTCTTGAAGCAACCGATGCAACCGACGAGTGCGAGAAATTCGTGAGCCTGAGCTCAACCGATTTCTGGGATTCCCACTCTTTGCGCTTGGGATACCTACAAGGACTATTAGCCAAGGCTGAAGCAAAAGCAGGTTCACACCTGGATGCAGATGTAACTTCAAAAGAATCTGCAAAGCCGTTCCCCTCAAAAAAACAAGACCCTCGAAAGGTGTTTATTGTCCACGGACATGACAATGAAGCAAAGGAAACAGCTGCAAGATTCATTGAAAGACTCGGCCTTCAACCCGTCATTCTTCATGAACAAGCCAACGCTGGTCGAACAATCATTGAAAAGTTTGAAACGTATTCAGGCGATATCGCTTTCGCTGTTGTCTTGCTTACGCCAGATGATGTTGGTTCTATCTTTTCCGATGCATCGAACCTCAAACCTCGGGCAAGACAGAATGTGATCATGGAACTTGGTTACTTCATGGGAAGACTAGGACGCCTCAGTGTTTGTGCCTTATACAAGGGAGGGGTCGAATTGCCCTCCGACTACCAAGGAGTCCTTTACACTGAGATGGATTCAGCGGGTGTTTGGAAATCTAAGATTGCCCAAGAGTTCGTGCAAGCAAAACTTCCAATCAACCTCGAGGCACTGCTTGGTGGCTAACCAGCCGGTGCAGTTGACAGCCAGGGCCGGGGCGTTTTTGAAATGCATTCTTAGGTTTAGTTTTCAGCTGTTTTTTGGACGTTTGTGGGAGCCCTGGCTGCCACTGACCTCTGCGTTAGGCACTCAAAAAACAAAAGGAGGTTTTTCATGAAGACAGCCATTCACTTTACTCTGCTCAGTTTCGTCCTTATGGCTTTGGTGACCGGATGCAGTTCACATCCAAAGATTACCTTGGAGACTATCCAGAGGGATATTGTCGGGAAAAATACAGGCGAGGGTATCATGTCATGGACCTTCGACAAGAACGAGCCCCGAGAAATTTCTATTATAGAGAGCAAATACGAGGGTGACAAAGCAACAATAATCATCGATATGAAAACCCAAAGTGCTCCAGGATCGTTTATGCGGAGCCAGATGGCGGGAAAGCTCCGTTTGCATTACGAGTGGATTGCAAAAGAGTGGAATCTCACTCGAGTCGAGAATTTAACATTCAAACGATTGTGATGTCTTTTCTAATGTCGATGGAAGTGCCTAATCGGGTAGCCGGGGGTTTTTCTGCCCCAGCCCCCACACCACCCGGCATGCGGGTCCGCACCGGGCGG
>DIXO01000071.1 GCA_002428735.1 Syntrophaceae bacterium UBA6078
AAAGTTGGTGGTGGATTACGGGTTGGGGGGAATATTGACCCCTCCCTCATATCTGATGTAGAAGAACCGGTTTTGGGGCTTGAGAAGTTCTGCCAAGTCCTTTTTTGCCGTGTCGATGGTCTCGATTCCGGGAGGAAGTTTCGGCTGATACGCAGCCCCCGTCTCCTTGCTTACTGCCGATGGAGCATAGCCGCCTGTATGTGGTGCGGTGCAACCAGAAAATGCGGTTATGATGAACACACAAAGGCCAAATATGAAAGCATCTTTCATCTGATACATGATTTCTGTACTCCCCCCTGATGGTATTTCATGTTACCGTTCCGGGTCGATAAACTGAGTTTCAGTATAGCCTTTCTTTCAAGATTCCGAAAGAAGATTCAAGGCTCTCATATTCTTATCCAGACAAAGTCACCCCCAATAATTCATGGCGTATAACATTAGTGTATTTCAATTGTTAGCATGTATTACTGCACGAAGAGCAATGAACAAATGAGGCAAAGGGGGAAAGAAGAGTAAAAGAGGTTGTCTGAAATGATAATATATGGATAATGAACTGAAATTATCTTTGGGAGGAAACGGCAATGAACGTGGACGATATGATGGAACAAGCCCGGAAGCGCGCGCGGGAGAATCATCTGAGCGGAATGAACTGCGGTGAAAGTACCTTCAGGGCCATGCTTGAGACATTGCGCGAGGAAGGTATTACCGACATGCCGATAGAGATCGTATCGCTGGCGACGGGATTGGGAGGCGGTATCGGGAGCTCGGGGAACACCTGCTGTGCCGTCATAGGCGCAACATTGGGAATGAGCACCGTACACGGCCGCAAGGATCCCTTCGATCTTCCCACACCCGAAGCGAGACGCGATCAACTGGGCGGCGAAAACGGACGGTACCGGCTCTACAACAACATGGTCCATGAATTCAAAACGAAGATCGGTTCCATGAGCTGCGCCGAACTGACATGCCCCTACGACTACTACAGCGATGAAAGAAAAGAGAGGTGCCGCACGATTATCGGGGAAGCCGCCGCCCTGGGAATCAAATGGACCCTTATCGGGCTTGAGCAGGGCTACCGTCATCCTTTTCACTACAATATCATGGGGAAAAAATGACGCCGCTCGACACCTCATGGTTATACAGGCCAAGCGGAACGTTCGGTGTCCGCCGCCTGAAAAAGATGGCTTGACGGTGTAGTGCCCTTCTGCTAATAAAATCGCCATAAAGAGGGGGGGCATCTCAATCCTTGCTTCATCTGAGAACAGCCACACAAAACAGCGATAGACAGGGGTAATCAGGGGATATCTCCTCCGTCCATGTTGAGGGATAATCATCCATCCACTATCCCTTGATTTTTTGAATATATGAAAGCTTGCCGGGCGGGAAAAACTGAACCATAAGAAACCACGTCCCTCAGGACGTGCAAATTCATCCGGGGTGAAGGAGACATGTTATGACAGAGTTCAAAGAATCTTCCATGGGTGCAATATTCCAAAACAGGGTCCAGAAATACGGTGATGAAACCCTCCTCTTCTATAAAGGTAAATCGGGAACCTGGGAAGAGATCTCCTGGAATCAGCTCAACACAATGGTGCTCGATCTTTCCATGTTCCTTATCAAGAAAGGGATCCAGCCTCGTGACAAGGTCGCCCTTTTCTCGCCGAACCGTTATGAGTGGTGGCTCGCCGATCTCGCTATTCTCTCCATAGGCGCCGTCAATGTTCCCATATATGCAACCAACTCGGTGGAGGAATCCCGCTATATCATAGACAATTCAGACGCGAAGATGTGCTTTGTCGGCGAAAAAGAGCATATGGAAAAAATCATCAAGGCCAGGGAGCGTCTTCCCAACCTCGGTGACATTATCATATTCGACGATCTCGATCAGCCGGTGCCGGGCGTGACAACACTCAAAGATGCCTTATCGGAAGGACAGGCACACCCTAATGAGGAGGAATTTCACAAACGGCTGACACATATTGAAATGGATGATGTCGCCACTATCATCTACACTTCGGGCACCACGGGCAACCCCAAGGGGGTCATGCTCACGCACAATAATTTTGTTTCCAACGTCAATCAGGCCTATGCCGCTGATCCTGATTTTCTCACCGGCGACCATACATTCCTTTCCTTCCTTCCCCTTGCGCACTCGCTCGAGCGGACATGCGGGTACTACCTGCCCATGTTCATCGGGAAGAAAGTAGCTTTTGCGGAAAGCACGGACAAACTTCTGCAGAACTTCACGGAAATCAGACCGACCTTCCTCGTCAGCGTCCCCCGCATCTATGAAAAGGTTCATTCCGGCCTTCTGGCCAAGGTATCTACCGCCCCCCCCATCAAGAAGGCCCTCTTCAACTGGGCCATGGGGGTCGCCAGGGAGAATCTACCGTATGTCTGTGAGAACCGGGAACGGACCGGCCTGTTCGCCTTAAAATACAAGATAGCCGACAAGCTTATCTTCTCGAAACTCAGAGTGGCGCTGGGGATGGACAGGATCAAGGCGGCCATCTCAGGCGGCGGTCCTCTGTCCGTTTCGGACGCGGAATTCTTTCTCGGCATGGGCATCAAAGTCATCGAAGGTTTCGGCCTGACAGAAACGACACCCATTACACACGCGAACAGACCATGCCTGATCAAACCGGGGACAGTCGGTTCACCCTTAAAAGATACGATCGTCAAAATCGGGGATTTCGGGGAAGTCCTCATCAAGGGGCCCCAGGTTATGAAGGGCTACTACAAGAATGAGGAAGCAACCAAAGAAGCCTTCACCGACGACGGATTCTTCCGTACGGGGGATATCGGCGAGATCGACGAGGATGGCTACTTAAAGATAACCGGACGGATGAAGGATATCATCGTAACCTCCGGCGGCAAGAACATCTCTCCGCAGAATATTGAGAATACGCTTTTAGCCTCCCCTTTTATTGAACAGACGGCAATCATCGGTGACAACCGGAAATATCTTTCCGCCCTCATTGTGCCGGACTTCGCAACATTGGAAAAATGGGCTGAGGGACAGGGCATATCCTTTGAAAATCGATCGGGGCTTATCGAAAATCCCGAAGTGACTAAACTGTACGAACAGGAAATCGAGACCCTCATGAAGGATTACGCCCGGGTGGAACAGATACGGAAATTCCGCCTTCTGGAAAGGGAATGGTCGCAGGATACGGGCGAGATGACCCCGACCATGAAGCTGAAAAGATCAATCGTTCAGGAAAAATATAAAAACGAAATAGAAGCCATGTACCCACCCGAGTGAGGTTTCCACTCGTTGCCGCAGACGAAAATGTCAACATAAAAAGGCCCCTCGACCGGAATAACATCGAGGGGCCTTTTCTACTCCGTATTCAAGAAAGAACTACTACTTACACGGTATGTTGCTGAAGCAGGCGACGACCCTGCGGTTTTGCTGTCTGCCTTCCCGTGTCGCATTGCTCGCGATCGGTTTATCCTGACCGTAACCAGCAGCCTTCAGACGGGACGCGTCAATACCGAATTCCTTCACCAGATAATCCCTCACGCTGGTTGCACGCGCCTGGGATAACTGCTTATTATACTCCTGAGGTCCGATATTATCCGTATGTCCCTCGATAACGGCTTCCACTCCGGGATGGGACTTCATGAGATCGGCAACTTTCTGCAACTCCGCCTTGTACTGAGGCTGAATATCGGCCTTGTCAAACGCGAAAAGAATGTTGATGGTCATGGTTACAGGAACAGGAGCGGGCGCTGGCGCAGGCACTGGCGCCGGTTTTGGTGCCGGAGGAGCTTTAACCACTATCGGGCAGCCTGTGGCATCCACCTTGACGCCTTTGGGGGTTCCAGGACATTTATCCAGATAATCGGGTACTCCGTCTCGATCAATATCTCTGGCCAGAAACACCTTCTCGACAAAGGTGGCCATATCTTCCGGAGACGAGATGGTGGACCCCTTCACCATAAAACCGCACTTGCCGGCATCAGCAATCTGTTTCATCACATTCATGCCTTCATCCATATCACCCAGCTGATACATGGCGGATTTATCTCCGAGGAGGACCGTGTAGATACAGATCCTGTCGCCATAGGCATTTTTCAGTCTCTGCGCCGCGGCAGCAGGCTGGTAGTTTTTCATATCAAGGCCGTCGCTGAAAACGATGACCGCGAGCTGACCGGACTGGTATTTCAGATCAGCTATGGCGCCGTCAAGTGCCGCATCCAGGGGGCTGAACCCCTTGCCTGTGGTAAAGGGGGCTATGGCCTGGGGCAAAATGGCTTTGGAATAAGCTCGCGGGGCAAAAAGGACCTTTGATTGGGCGGTTCCCCACGTTCCAAACTGGCCAAAAGCACGTGCTGCCGCATTCAGTTTGATATCGGGAATCGTGTTATTGAAAAGAGTTACAAGGGCTTTTTCCTGACTCAGAAGGCTTTTGCCTTTGTATAGTGCGTTCATCGATTCCGTGGCATCGAAAATGACCTCAAAGGCATCAACTTTCTGAACATACTCCCCCGATTTCAGTTTGTCATTGAGACTGGTGTCGCTGAGAGCGGGTTGGGCGAACCCGACAAAGAGCGCAACCATGGCAAGAGAAACGAGGACCTTTAAAATTCTTTTTTTCTTCATATTGTTTTCCTTTCTTTTTTAAAAGTTTCATCATCACTGGATATGTTTCCGGTTATCCCGGAAAATCTCCAGCACATTACACAGAGAACATCGAACAGGCAAAGGCTCCCAAATAACAAGGTATAATATTATAAGACACAGGGCATGGGAATGCAAGTTCTATCTGATATTAGACTTTTCTATGATATAGTAAATTGCCGCCCGAAAACAGACATTGGTGTTGTCAAGAGCAAATAGAACTGTCCG
>DIXO01000010.1 GCA_002428735.1 Syntrophaceae bacterium UBA6078
GCTTAGTCAAATGGATACCCCAGAAGTTCTTATATCAAAACATCTTTAAAATACTCTGCGAACTGTCATCTCACAAATTTTCTTTACTATGTCCCGGCGTTTCCGCACTGCTCAGCTGATCTTCAATGAGCTTTTTGGCCATGCGCAGAATAACGGCGACGCAATAGGCGGCTGGCAGCAAAACCTCGGTACCATTGCGGTAATTATAATGGCCAGCGGAAAAAAGGAGAAGTTCGAATATTGTGAAAAGACGAAGAGAAGAATGAAATCGTTCACACAAATCATTTGGCAGTTCCCTTGATTCCCCACGTCTCCCTCAGTCCGTCCAGATTATCAATCAAGAGATGCATATAGGTTTCTTCCAGATCGATCATCTCTGCGTCTCTTCCCCTTAGCCACTCGGCCAGCCAGGCACAGCGCAGGGCGAGGGCGAATTCCGGGAACAGCCTCCAGCTTCGGGCGCTGATGGCAGATGACTCCCGCATTCTTTGAATAAAAGCGGCGGCAAGATCGCCGGTCAGGCCGGAGGGGTGCTCCATCCCGATGCAGCCGATCAGATTCGCGGCGTCGTATATCTCGGGCTTGAGCCCGCAGAACTCCCAGTCGATGACGGCCGCGACGGCATCCCGTTGCCAGATGACGTTCAAGGGATGGAAGTCCCCGTGACAGAAGGCCGCCGGCAGGGTGTCGTACGCTTCCATAAAAGATCGGCGAAGGAAATCGAAGATTAAGGCAAACCGCGGAGCTACGTCAGAAGCGTGCCTGCTGATATCCTGTTCGAGTTTGAGGATGTAGTCCCTGAGTGAGAAAAAGGGCATTTCTTGAAGACGGGGAAGCTGCTTCGCGTGGCGGGAGAGGTCGACAAGAAAGTGCGCCAGGGCTTTCCCCTTTGCGGCGTCGTGAAGATACTGGGGCCGGTCCAGGGGCGTCCCCGCGATAAAGGGAGAAACCTGCCACCAAGCCCCGTTGCATAAAGCGAGGGATCGGCCCGCGGGTGTCGTGAGATATGAGACGATCTCCCGGAAGCCGCCGGTGTGAAGATCGTTCAGAATGGTGCTGATAAGTTGTTTTCGTTCGCGTCGGTCCGGAGCAATCTGTTCCACGACAAAGAGCCTGCCTTCCACGTCTTCACACGCCGCGCGAAAGAGAGAGCGCTCCGGGCTCCCCTGAAGATCGCAATCGGGGCGGATAGACTTCAAGGAGAGTCCCCATTCCCAGAGAACGGCTCTGATTGTCTCAGTAGGGATCATATCGCTCCGCAGCAGGCACGGAGAACCTCATCCGCATGGCCGCTCACGCGAACCTTTTCCCACACCCGCACTATTTTCCCATTCGGATCAATCAGAAAAGTGGTGCGCACCACGCCCATGTACTCCCTGCCCGCCATCTTCTTTTTCTGCCACACGCCGTACAGGTTGCAGACCTTCTTGTCGGGATCGCTGAGGAGCTCCACGGTTAATCCATGTTTTTCGATAAACCGCGCGTGGGATGCTTCCGAATCCGGGCTGATGCCTATCACCACGGCGTTCTGTTTCTTGAATTCGGACAGCAGTGTCGAGAACTCCTGCGCCTCTTTGGTGCATCCACCGGTGTTGTCCTTCGGATAAAAGTAGAGAACGACCCACCGGCCTGCGAAATCGGACAGACTGACCGGCCTCGACACTGAGTCGTTCAGTGTGAACTCTGGAGCAGTGTCTTCGGATTTGAGTACATTGGGCATGGGGTTACTCCTTTGATGCAATGAGGTTTCTGATTTCTCCATCGTATTGCGAGTTGAGATAACTAAGGTTGCGGTTCAGATAACTAACTTGCTAAATGACACAACAATAAAACCAAGGTGCTGTAAAACAAATTGTGGAAAATTAAAGGAGGGTGCTAGTCGTTTCAGGAAGGGAATAACCAGAAAAAGAGGCAACACCCTATGTAAGCCAACCGTTTTTCACAAGACAACCTATCCCCTTGATCACTGACATTGATTGATTTTTTAACGCCAATATTTCCGTCTTTACTGCCGGATCATTTTTCTGTCGATGGCCGAGGGGGTCGCGCCGTTTCTTTCCACCAGGGTGTCGATTGGCTCGCTGCCTCTGAAGCGCTTCACGTTGAGCATGAATATCTCCATTTTATGCAGGACGTTGGGGGGTAGCAGGTTTCCGTCGATTTCTATCGAAATAGCCGGATAATTTCTTTCCCGGGCCCACGGGGTGAACAGCCCCTCGATCACGCGGCCGATGAGACAGGCAAAGGGCGAGATGTTCACAATGCCGGAATATCCGTCCATCATGGCCGTAGCCGCCACGCCGCTTGAGATGCTGATCTCGGAATAGAGTTCGCGGCTCACGAAATGCCCTTCCGCGGTTTTCATGATTTTTTCCATATTGTGCGGCGCCTCAGGCAACAGACCCGTTCGGTTCAAGGCGTGGCGGACGGCCTTCTCCACGTGGTGTTTGTAGGCTTGTTCGATATTCCAGTTCATAATGCCCCGCGCTTCCACCGAGAAGCCGCGCCGATACCAGGGCATAAGCCCCAGCTTTTTTTTAAGCTCATGATGCCGCACGAAGTCGCAATAGTAGAACCATTCGGCCACGTTCGACACCTTGCCGATAATGCCGTGGCCGCTGAGCTGCTGGATGAGTTCATCCACGGCGAAATCATCGCGCCTCACGTAGATTTCTCCGACGATCAGAACCTTCGGGCAGTCTTCCATCCTTCTGGCGAGAGGAATGCGGGAGATATCACTGGCAATCTCTTTCAACACGGGTGCGGCTTTCGTGATATCGTCTTCGGCCACGTCGATCAACTTCTGCCATGTCTGGTCATAAATCCTCATGGCTTCCGCGGGGTCGGCGGCGCAGGTCCTCAGCGCTGTTTCGATGTCTTTCATGTAGTCGCCGATGATTGTCGCCCACCAGACATGCTTGGTAAATACCGGTCCCAGTTCGGTGTATGAATTGTCCGAATCGAGCGTAAAGATCACCACATTTTCCAGACGGAGGTCTCTGAAAAGGTTTTCAAAGAAGACAAAATATTGGCCGGTCCGGCAGGGGCCGGTTGTCGTGGGAACGAAGAGAATGTAAATCTCGTCCTTGCGATATTTGTCGGAAGACAGGTACTTGAGGGCGCTTCCCAAAACGAGATGGGAGGGGAGGCACTCCTTGCCGGAGGCGTGATTGCGCGCCATTTGCAGGGTGTAGACGTCCGGCACCGGCATGGTCTGGGCGTTGATACCCAGGCCGCGCAGGGTGGCGCCGATCAGTTCCGCCGAGAGCCGGCCCATGTTTGACAGAAGCAGCTTCACACGCGGATTGTTTCTGATAGGGATCTTCTCGCCGGTGACGGTATTTTTAATATGTATCTCTTCCCCTGGCGTGTTGATGAAACGAAGACCGTTGTCGTAACGCTCCTCGCGGATATCGTCGATCTTGGAGCGGTACCCTTCAATGATGTCCAGAAAGGCTTCGATGCGTGTGTCGACGCCGGCGTCCGCCGTGTGAGAATCCAGCTCCAGGATGAGGAAAGGCTTGGTCCCCATGATCCACTTCAGATAATGGAGCATGAAGGAATCGGGAGCGCAGGAGAAGTTGGATATATAGGTGACGAAGATATTCGCTTCGTTTTTCAGGAATGTGCCGCTTTTCATATCCTGCTGGCCGTAATACCAGTACATGTTGGGATAGATTGTCTCGCCCTCGAAGGGCAGAATGTCGAAGGGGATGACGGAATGGCCCCGTGACGTGTATTTCCGGGGAATCCCCATGTTGGCGTCCGTGGTGAAGGCGTTGTAAGGGCGCCCCAGTATGGCGATCATGGGCCGCTGTGTCCGTCGCGCTTCGGCGAGCGCTTCTTTGCCCAGTTTGGCAAACCGGGTGAAGCATTCCTTCTGTTTCTCATAGGCGATGGCAAAGGCATGGCGCGCTTCGGCTTCACCGAATCCCAGTTTCGCAGCCATGGCGATGAACGGCTCGGCCGCCTTGTCGAGTCCGTACATGAAGCTCACGACGGGAGTCAGGTATTTCTCTTCGGGGATCTCGGGGAAGGCTTTTTTGATGTAATAGGGCAGGCTCTGCGTTATGGGGCAGAAACTGGCGGGAGTGTTTTTTTCGTAGCTTTCCAGATCCTTGAAATGGGGTAGAAAGATGTAATCGATCTTCCGGTCGAAGATATCCTGGACGGCGCCATGGGCGATCTCCGCCGGGAAGCAGTAACTGCTTTCCACCCGCGCTGTTCCTTCATGAGAAATCTCCTGGGACACAAAGGTTTCCACACCCAGGCTGTGGAAAAACCAGGCGTACAGAGGCCACAGGGTGTAAATGGAGAAGCAGCGGGGGATGCCGACGACGAAGGCCTTCTTTCTGATCAGTGTTTCGGGATCGGGGGCGCATTCCTTGAAGAGGATGTCGTTGCGCCGTTCGATATAGTCGGTGACCTCGTTCTCGTTCACGACCTTTTTCTTCCGGATATTCGCGTATTTGTTGCAGCGACCGCCGAACATGTATCTGTTATCGTTGACGTTGAGAACGCGGATCGGACAGAAATTGTCGCAGGATTTGCACTGAAATTCCCTTTCGTACACGATCTCCGTTGCCAGGATGCGGTCAATATCGTAGGGGGCTTTTGCCAGAAGTCCGTCCTGCAACTTTTGCCCGGCCAGGATACCCACGCCGAAGCAGCCCATCAGTTCCGGATCAGGGGGAACCAGAATGTCTTTATCGAGCAGCATGGCGAAGGCCAGCGGAATGGCCTTGTTCTTGGCGACGCCGCCCTGGATGACGACGTTCTTGCCGATGGTCCGGTTGCCCACGACGCGGTTGAGATAGTTGGAGACGATGGAGGTGACGATCCCCGCGGCGATGTCTTCGCGGGATGCTCCCTGCTGGATGGCATTGCGTATGTCGGAATTGATGAAGGCGGAGCAGTGTTCTCCGAACTTGAGGGGCTCCTCCGCCGCGAGGGCTATGTCGCCGATCTGGGAAGCGTCCGGGATGTTCAGATCCCCCTGCGCCGATTCTTCCAGAAAAGAGCCGGTTCCCGCGGAACAGGCTTCGTTCATGGCGTAATCGATGGGGACGTTGTTTTTCAGGGAGACATACTTCGCGTCCTGCCCCCCGATTTCGAATATGGTGTCGATATCGTCCCGGTAGTAGGTTGTTCCGACTGCGTGGGCGATGATCTCGTTGTAGACGGCCGGGGTCTCCAGAAAAACACCGAGGATCTCGCGCGATGATCCGGTGGTTGCGGCCAGCGTAATGTTGATTTCTCCGTCACCGATGTCGTCACGGATCTGTTTTTTTATTTCCACCAGGCAGTTTTTGAGGGCGGCTACCGGATCGCCGTGAGTGCGGCCATAGAAGGAAGCGGTCACTTCGCTGGATTCCATGTCGATCAGGCAGGCCTTTGTGGTGGTAGAACCCCCGTCGACGCCGAGAATATATTCACGGCCGGCGACCACCCTCCCTTTTCGAGAGGGCAGATAGGTAACCCTTCCCTGGGCGGTGCGCAGGCTTTTGAATCTCTTGAAATGGACGCGGTTCTTTTTGAACAGTGAATCAGGGGATGGCAGGGGACTGCCCGTTGCGGTGGCCAGAAGCGCTGCCCCGTATGCTTCAAAATACGGGGCCTCTTCGGGAATGATAAATGCAACCTCCGGCATCAGGTCGCGGATGAATCGCACAAGATAGGGGTTCAGGGTCATGCCGCCCACGAGAAGGACTTTCCCGCTCTTGATTCTGGCTTTCTTGAGGAAGTCGCTCACCTTGATGGCCATGACGTCGCTGAGGGACAGCACAATGTCGCCCGTCCTGGCTTCGCCCTTGTTCAGACGGTGCGTGCAGTCGCTTTTCATGAACACCGAACAGCGGGATGATAATTTGAGAACGCGACTGTCTTCGGGGATGCTGGCGATATCGGACAGGCGCATGTTCATACGTGCAAGCTGCTGCCTGAAAAATTCGCCGGTGCCGGAGGCGCACTTGTTCCCCGAAAAACTGGTGATAATTTTATTGGCCTTATCAATAGTATAAACGACAAGGTCTTCGCCTCCCATCGACACGAGCGCATCAACGCGGTATTGGAGGTTTTTCAGGGCTTCCTCGATGCAGAGGGGTTCGATGGCTCCGTTGATATTGAGCAGATGACGGCCTTCAGTGCCGGTGGCAAGTGTTTTGATTCCCGGGGACACCGGGCGGGATAAAAGGATCTTCTTGAGGGTGTCGAGAAAATTGCCTTCGTGCGGTTCAACGGCACTCCAGAGGATACGATTTTCCTCCAACAGGGCCGCTTTCACGTTCGAGGAACCGATATTAATTCCAAGGCTGGGCATATGATGTTTGTCAGCAATTCACAGATCAGTCTAAACCGCTTCGCTCTATGGCCCCGCCACGTCATGAATATGACGTATCCGCTTCGTCATGCCATATTCCACGGCTGCTGGTTTAGCCGACTCCATATTGTCCTCTTTTATCTTTTTGTCAATATGAAGAACACAGGAATATGAAGAATTGGAATGAAGGATGAACTTCTCCTCTCTATTTGAGCATGTCTTAGCCATTGTTTTCCTTCCCGGGGGTTGGAGGTGCGGAAAAATCAACTGTGGGCAGTTCGCGCTGGGTCGCCAGGTCCAGCGTAAAATAATACCGCTTTTTGAATCCGTATTTTCCGGCGATCAGGGCGGAAGGGAACGATTCGACGAGCGTGTTGAACCTCCCCACGAAGCTGTTATATCGATTTCTGGCCTTCTGGATGTCTTCCTCGATCTCGTCCAGGTTGTTCTGGAGGTCAATGAAATTGGCGCTTGCTTTCAGGTCCGGATAGGCCTGCGCCAGTGCCAGGAGACCCTGCAGCGATTGTGATATCCGGCTTTCGTCTTCGGCGCGGTTCGCGATATCGGTCGAAGCGTCCGGATGGATGCCTCCCATCTGAAAGAGATTCGCCTCGTGTTTGCTGTACCCTTCAACCGAGCGAATCAGATTGGGGATCAGATTGGAGCGGCGTTTCAACGCCACATCGATCCCGCTCCACGCCTCTTCGATGGCGTTCTTGTACTTGATGAAGCGGTTGTAGGTGGTGATGGTCCAGGCGACCGCTATGAACAGAATAAACGCGCTGAACATGAGTATCGGTATCATGGCAACTCCTTGCGGCGGGGCACCCTCAGGCCGGGAAATTACTGCTTTTGCGGCGGAGTATATGAAGAAACAGATGCCGTGTCAAAGAGATTTTAAGGGGATAGAACGGCGACACGGTCGTCTCGCCTTGCGGTTCCGGCAAAGATGTACTACAATCGCGCGCAGTTTAATAGATCGATACGTCAGGAGTCTGAACAACATGGCAATCTCACGGAAAGTAGAAGGGTTTATGTCGAAATCTTCCTGGATACGGAGGATGTTCGAGGATGGTATCAAGCTGAAAGAGCAGTTCGGCGCTGAAAATGTGTTCGATTTCAGCCTCGGCAACCCGAATATCGACCCCCCCGACCGGTTCCGGGAACTCCTGAAGGAAATTGTGGAGGAGTGCGGACGCACACAGGGTGCCCATATGTACATGCAGAATGTGGGATACACTGATACAAGGAATCAAATCGCGGCTTATCTATCCCGCACGCAGGGGGTGCCCCTCACCGCGGAGCATATCGTCATGACGTGCGGCGCCGGGGGGGCGCTCAACGTTGTCTTCAAGACCCTCTTCGATCCGGGAGATGAGATCATTACCCCGAAGCCCTTCTTTGCCGAATATACCTTCTATGCCGATAATCACGGCGGCGTCCCCGTTTTTGTGGAGACGAACGAGGATTTTTCACTGAACCTGAACGCCATCGGGAAGGCTGTAACCGGCAGAACAAAGGCGATTCTGATCAATTCACCGAATAACCCTACCGGGAAGGTGTACGACCAGGCATCCATAGACGGGCTTTCAGCCCTTATCCGGGAAAAGGGACGGGAGTTTGGCACAGAGATATACCTCGTGTCCGACGAGCCGTACAGCACGATTGTCTACGACGGTATCACCGTTCCCAGCATCCTGAAGGCCTGTGAGAACAGCCTGCTCGTTACATCCTATTCAAAAAGTCTCTCCGTGCCGGGGGAGCGGATCGGGTATATCGCCGTGAATCCGGCCGCCGCTGATATAGGGAAAATCATGGGGGGGCTGACCCTCTCCAACAGGATACTCGGTTTTACAAACGCCCCGGCGCTCATGCAGAGGGTTGTCGGGCGGATGCAGGGGGTCTATGTGGATGTCGAACACTACCGGAGAAAACGCGACCTCTTGTGCAATGGTCTCAAGGAAGCGGGGTTTGATTTCGAAATGCCCGGCGGGGCCTTCTACCTCTTCCCCAGGACCCCTGACGATGACGATGTGGCGTTCGTAACAGCCCTTCAGAAGAAGAATATCCTTGTCGTGCCGGGGAGCGGATTCGGAGGCCCCGGACATATCCGCATCTGTTACTGTGTTGACGATGCGACGATTATAAACTCAATGGACGGGTTCGCGGCGGTGATGAAAGAATACCGCCAGGAGATGAAAGGGAGAAGCACATGAAAGAACATCGACCATGGGGGTATTTTGAAATCCTTTCCAATGAGGAGGATCACAAGGTCAAGAGAATCGTTGTCGATCCCGGCAAACGGCTGAGTCTCCAGAGACACACCAATCGCGCCGAACACTGGTATATGCTGAAAGGGGAGGCCCTTGTCACCATCGACAGGGACGACCAGCCGCTGAAAAGGGGAGAATCGGTGGACATTCCGCGGGAGACGCTGCATCGCGTGAAGAATTCCGGGAAGGAGCCTGTTATGTTCATAGAGGTCCAGACGGGTGACTACCTCGGCGAAGACGATATCGAGAGGGTCGAGGATGATTTCGGGCGGGCGTGAACAACAGGTATTTCGGAAATAGCCATGCCCGTGGAAACAGGTTCTTGGAAACTCGGTAAGCGCCCTGAAAAATTGGGTAATCTGGGGACATCCAGCTGTTTTCATTCGATAAAAATAAGTATGGTTTCACCATAATATACAGAGCGAATGAACTAGAAAATGGCATTGGCCAACAATCGCATGGAAAACGACGAAGTATGGCGCGTGGACGCGCCATACTTCGCGTCTCATGCGCGACGTTAGGCTGTTAAAAAGAAGTGAGGACGACCTCACCCTCCAATATACATCGGGGACGACCCCGGCAATTGTGAAGGCAAAAATATGGCTTGGATCATTCTTGTTATTGCGGGGCTGTTCGAGGCAGGCTGGGTGATCGGATTAAAGTACACCGAGGGGTTCACCCGATTGTGGCCCACGGTCTGGACCGTCCTGACCATGATTATCAGTCTTTGGTTGCTGGGTATTGCCATGAAGTCGCTTCCGGTTGGCACTGCTTACGCCATTTGGGTAGGAGTTGGAGCCGTCGGAACCGTCGCGCTGGGTATTGTACTGTTTGGAGAACCTGCCGGTGCTGTTCGGCTCATCAGCGTTGCGCTGATTATTGTCGGTATTGTCGGCCTTAAACTTGCGACACCGGGTTAGCAACATGTCCACCCCTGACGTGCAAAAGCTTCGCTTTGCTTCACCCCGCGGGGAACCGGGAGTTTGCTGCTCAACTGCCGCGTTAGATGCCTATTTTAAACGTGAGCAATTCTATAAGTTATATAATATCAGGTAATTGACATGGAGACCCTCACGGTTACCATACTCGGATCGGGGACCTGTGTCCCTTCCCTCAGGCGCAGTTCCTGCTCCGTCCTCATCGAGGTCGGGGCCTCGAAACTCCTTTTCGACATGGGGGCCGGCACGATGCGGCGCCTCCTCGAAGCGGGGGTCGCAATAGATGAGATAACCCATCTCTTTTTCAGCCACTTTCACCCGGATCACACCGGTGAACTGGTCTCATTTCTCTTCGCGAGTAAATATCCGGAGGGACGCCGGAGACAACGCTGCATCTCGATAACGGCGGCCAACGGGTTTAACGCCTTTTATGAACGGCTGAAGGGTGTCTACGGGCGGTGGATCGAACTGGAGGAGGGGATCGTCGATATCCTTGAAATGAGTACGGTCCGGGAGGATTTCATGCAACTCGATTGTGAGGATATAATCACCCTTCCCATGGCGCATATCGAAAGCAGCATCGGCTACCGGCTCGTCATGGCTGACGGCACCTCCGTGGCGTATACCGGAGACACCGATTACTGTGAGAACGCGGTGCGGCTTGCCATGGAGGTTGATCTGCTCATCTGCGAGTCCGCGCTTCCGGATGAGTTGAAGGTCGATGGTCACCTGACCCCCTCGCTGGCGGGGCGCATCGCCTCCGAGGCGCAGGTCAAAAATCTTATCCTCACCCATTTCTATCCCGAGTGCGACGGAGTCGATATGGAGGCTCAGTGCAGGAAGGAGTACGGCGGCAGTCTCTTGTGCGCCGAAGACCTGATGCGGTTCAAAATCGCGAAGGGGTGTCTCTCTCGTGTGCAATAAGCGCCGGAGATATCCTGCCGGTGATGCTCCCTACTTTCCCAGAAACGCGATGATTTGTTCAATATCCGGAAGTTGAGGAATGTCGTAGAGCTTGACCCACGTCACTGTGCCGCTCTCGTCCACAACGATGGTGCTCCGCTCGGAGAATCCCTCTTTCTCGCGGAAGATGCCGTACCGTTGTGCCACCCCTCCGTGGGGCCAGAAATCGGACAGCAGCCTCGTCTCCACTATTTTCAATTCCTTGGCCCAGGCGTTTTTGCATGGAACACTGTCAACGCTGATCCCCAGGGCAACAGTGTTCAAAGCTGCCAGCGCGTCTTTGTGTGCCTCGAGCGCCTTCATCTGCTGAGAGCACACCCCTGTCCAGGCAAGGGGGTGCCACGAAAGGAGGACCCGTTTCCCCATGAAATCGATGAGGCTCACTTCTTTTCCCCGGTTGTCCTTCAGGGTAAAGGCCGGGACCCTGTCTCCAACGGTGATCGCCATGTCGGCTCTCCTTTCTTCGGTTGCTTATTTCTCTCCAACCCCCGCTGCCGCGAAGGGTTGACAGGCTACGATGCCCGCATTTATACCGGAAAACAAACCCGTGTGCCAGTCAATAATATCAGGATAGAGACGAGTTTTACTTTCTGGATCGCTCCGGAATGTGGTACATTGGACGCACCGAAGATGGAGGGGGGGTGTGGCGCGTCAGCGCATGAAAGGACTGAGACCGCTGTTGTATGAAAGTTCAGCTTCCGTTACACAAGACCAAGATAGTCTGCACGATCGGCCCTGCCTCGCGGTCGGAGGATGTTCTTTCCCGCATGTTGCGCGCGGGGATGACCATCGCCCGGATTAACCTTTCCCACGGCACCCTGGAAGAGCACCGGCGGACCATTGCTTCCTTACGCGCCATAGCGGAAAGTCTCGGCAGACGCTGCCCCATTCTTGTCGATCTCCCCGGCCCGAAGATACGGATTGGGACGCTGAAAACGGAGCCGGTGATTCTTCTGAAGGGAGCGGAAGTTACGCTGACCACCAGGGACGTTGCGGGTACACCGGCCATCATCCCCGTCACGTACCGGCGACTTCCCGAGAGCGTCTCTCCGGGGAGCGTTATCTATCTCAATGATGGTTTCATTGCCCTGCAAGTGCTGGCGGTCGGGCACGATGAGGTCCGGTGCATCGTGACGACGGGAGGGCCGCTCCTCTCCGGGAAAGGGCTCAATCTCCCCGGGGCACGGATATTTGAAAACCCCGTCACCCATCGTGATCTCGAACTGATGGATTTCGCCCTTGCCGAGGATATCACCACCTTTGGCATTTCTTTCGTGGAACGGGCGGACGATATCATCCGGGCACGGGCATTTGCCCGGGAAAAGGGGAAAGATGTCTACATAGTGGCGAAGATAGAACGGGCATCCGCCGTCCAGAATATCGATGAAATCCTTGAAGTGACCGACGCTGTCATGATCGCCCGTGGCGATCTGGGGGTGGAGATTCCGATCGAGGAAGTCCCCGTTGTACAGAAACAGTTGATTCGAAAGGCCAATCTGGCCTGCCGCCCCGTCATAACGGCGACGCAGATGCTGGAATCCATGGTTGACAGTACCCGTCCGACCAGGGCTGAGGCGACAGATGTGGCCAATGCCATCCTGGACGGCACCGATGCCGTCATGATGTCGGAGGAGACGGCAATCGGCCGGTACCCCGTCGAAACGGTGGAGATGATGGCGCGGATTGCCATCGCTCTGGAGCGGCAGCGGCATATGATACGATCGTCCATGTTTCTCCAGGAACAGTTGAAGGGGGAATTGATCAAACACCGGATTACGGTTCCGGACACGATTTCACTCAATGTGTTCGAAGCCGTTCGGGCGCTGGATGCCCCTTTCGTTCTGACCGCTACCACGAGGGGTATGACGGCGCGCCGCGTTTCGAGGCTCAAGCCTGACGGCTGGATTATCGCCTGCAATAAAGACGAGAAGATCTGTGATTTTCTCCGGTTTTCATATGGCGTTTTTCCCATGATCATGGACACGAGCACGCCGGAGTGGTACCGGCAGGTGATACAGCTTCTTGATGATTCAGGGCTTGTCCGACAGGGGGATCGAGTCGTTCTGACGGAGGGCAAATTCGCGGGTACAGCGGGGGGGACCGACTCCATGGGGATCATCACAATCCCTTAGATTCCATGCTGGGGCACACAGGATATGAGATAATGGCGAATATTCTGGTCGGCGATATAGGGGGAACGAAAACGACGCTGGCCGTTGTCTCGCCGGAGCAGGGACCGCGTGATTTCCGCGCCGGAAAAACGTTTCCGAGCGCCCATTTCTCTTCTCTTGAGGAGATCATCGAGGAGTTTCTTGCCGGAACCGATCTCGCAATCGACCGGGCCGTTTTCGGAATAGCCGGTCCCGTCCGGGATGGCTGGGTCAGGACAACAAATCTGTCGTGGCATGTTGAAGAAGCCCGGCTGGCGGAGGCCTTCGGGTGGTCATCGGTTTGTTTTATGAACGATCTTGAGGCGATGGCAGCCGGTGTTTTGCATCTCGATCAGTCGGATCTGTTCGTGCTCAATGCCGGCAGCGCCCTGCAGGAGGGATCTCTTGCCGTTATCGCTCCCGGGACCGGTCTGGGAGAGGCATTTCTTGTCTGGGACGGAACGCGATACCGGGCTCACGCCTCTGAAGGGGGACACGCAGATTTTGCCCCGAAGTCCCTGCTGGAGAGAGATCTGCTGGCGTATCTGACCGCACAGTTCGGCCACGTCAGCTATGAGCGGGTATGCTCGGGCCCGGGGATCTGGCATATATACGGGTATCTGAAGCGTTCCGGGTGCGGCGAAGAGCCGGCCTGGCTTTCTCAAGAGCTGTCGAACACGGAAGATATGACCCCCGTTATTGTAAACGCCGCCCTCGACGAGGAGAGGCCATGCGAACTGTGCGCCAGGGCTCTCGATCAATTTGTCTCCATTCTGGGCGCGGAGGCGGGGAATCTGGCCTTGAAGGTCCTCGCCACGGGGGGCGTATACGTCGGAGGAGGAATTGCCCCCCGAATAATCCCCTTTTTAGAGAAGGAAATCTTCATGAAATCATTCAGGGACAAGGGGCGCTATACCGAACTCATGGAGAAGATACCCGTGCATGTCATCCTGAATCCCGATGTGGCCCTTTCAGGAGCGGCAGCCAGGGCATTGAGAATATAACCTTTTACATTACAGGTGAGCATATGGAAGAGGAAAAGAGATCAGGAGAGGGTGAGCGAGCCATATCGTGGAAGCTTGGATCATATGAGGGCGCAGTGGAGCGGACCCTGGCCGCCCTGAGAGAAGAGAGAATCATCGGCCGGATCTGGGCCCATGACCATACGGTCTGGAACCCCAACCCGGTGGAGATAAAAAATCGCCTGGGCTGGCTGCACTCCCCCGGCGTGATGGCCGGAAACATACCGCAACTCATGGAACTCGCCGACGCGGTGCGGGCGGATGGATACACGCACGCGCTCCTCTTGGGGATGGGAGGATCGAGCCTCGCACCCGAGGTCCTGGGAAAGATATTTGTTCCCCAACCCGGGAGTCTCCAGTTCATGGTTCTTGACAGTACCGATCCGGGGGCGGTCCTGGCACGGGCCGAACAATGTGATCCCTCACGGTCGCTCTGTATCGTTTCGACCAAGTCGGGAACGACCCTGGAAACGCTCTCCTTTTTCAAGTTCTTCTATAACCGGGTTGCCGATACACTCGGCACGGCAAGAGCAGGGGAGCACTTCATCGCCATTACCGATCCGGGGAGTGCCCTGGCCGATCTAGCCGGACAGCATGGATTCCGGGCCACGTTTCTCAATGACCCGCATATCGGGGGTCGTTATTCCGTTCTTTCCTGTTTCGGCCTGGTTCCGGCGGCGCTTATGGGCATCGATCTGAACGTCTTCCTGGAGAGAGCCACTATGATGGCGTCCGATGCCGAGTCGTCCGCCGGTGACGCTGCCACGCTGGGGGCGGCCCTCGGCGAACTGGCCCTGGCGGGGAGAAACAAGATGACCCTTGTGGCTTCACCGGAACTTGCATCCTTCGGCAACTGGGTGGAGCAGCTCCTTGCCGAGAGCACCGGGAAGGAGGGACGGGGGATCCTTCCCGTGGTCGGCGAACCGCTGGGTCCCCCGGAGGTGTATGGAAACGACCGTCTCTTTGTCCATCTTCGACTGGCGGGGGATACGCAGAATGAGGCGGAACTTGCCGATCTGGCGCGGGGGGGGCATCCGGTAGTCACCATCAATCTGGAAGATCGCTACGCTCTGGGCGGGCAGTTCTTCCTGTGGGAGATGGCCACGGCGGTTGCCGGGTGGCGCCTGGGGATCAATCCCTTCGATCAGCCCGATGTCGAATCGTCAAAAGTGCTTGCCCGCCGCATGATGAACGAGTATCTGAAAAATCAGGGGATTCCATTCGATGAAAAGGCGGCTCTCATCGACGGGGAGATCACGGTCTTCGGAGGTCCCGCCATTCAGGATTTCGGAAGCGTTCTCAGTGCGTTTGTCGAGCAGGGAATGTGCGATGGCGCCTATGTGGCGCTTCAGGCATACCTGCAGCCGAAACAGGAAACCGACCATGCCCTCCACCACCTGCGCGTGCGGTTGCGGGACCGGTTCAAAACCGCCGTGACGGTCGGATATGGTCCCCGGTATCTCCACTCCACCGGCCAGTTGCACAAGGGGGACGGCGGGAAGGGTCTGTTTGTCCAGATCACGGCGGATGACGGGGTGGATGTCCCCATTCCCGATGACCCCGGATCGTCCGCCTCCTCCATGACCTTCGGCCTTCTCAAAAAAGCCCAGGCCGCGGGGGATCAAAGGGCACTGGAAGATGCCGGAAGACGGGTAATCCGTTTCCACCTGGGAAAGGATATTGCCCGCGGCCTGACCCGGTTGACGGAGACTCTGGCGTAATGGTAAAGCGCTACTGATTCTGAAGGTCGATGGCCAGTTGGACAAGGGGCGCGACCTGATCGTCCGGCACGCGACCGCGAACGATGGCCCGGCATACGCGGTTCTTATCCAGAAGTATGGCATTCCCGCTGTCTTTCTTGAGACCCCAGGCATTCCTCAGCAATGCGTCATAATCAAAAAGGATAACGGTTTTATACTTTTCCGCCTTTGCGGCGCCGAACGATCTGATGAGGGAATCCGGTTTCCACGATGACTTGCAGTCGGCAATTCCTATCCCCGCGTAGGTTGCTTCCTTGAGAAGTCCGTCATCTTTCGCCTTTTTCATCGCCTCCGTGAAATGTTCATTGATATCCTTTTCGTCCGGATCGGTGTAGTTGACCAGGAGGACCTTTCCCGCCCAGTCTTCCATGGTGTAGAGCCGGTTATCCGCGTCCGGGAAGGACCAGTCGGAAGCGGTGTCTCCCACTTGCAATTCTCCCGCCGTGGCGGGGAAGGCACACAACAGCACAAACAATACCGCGCACAATACCTTTTTCATAATCCCTTCCTTTCTTTTTGCCGATACCACGTCTTATGTGTATGCGCGGCCGGCATCTGTCAGTATTTGATTTCGAATCCTTCGAAGTTCCCGGCGGGCGTCTCTTCCCCGATCTCCACTCCGCTAACGTGTGAAAGGGCCGGTCCCTTTCCGCACCATTCCAGCATTGCCGCGACGGCCCCTCTTGCTCCTTCAAAGACCGCCTCGACCCTCCTGTCCTCCCGGTTTCTTACCCAGCCCGTGAGTCCCAGCTTCAACGCCTGACGACGGGTTTCAGCCCTGAAAAAGACCCCTTGGACCCTGCCCGAAACGAAAACGCGGACCCGTCGTAATTCTTTTCTGCATTGCTCCTGCGGTGCGTCGGTATCCGCCCGATGTTCCATGGTTCTTATTCCTGACCCAACATCTTCATGAATGTTTCTTCGTCCATAACGGGGATTCCCAGTTGAACGGCCTTCTCCAGCTTTGAGCCGGGGGACACGCCGGCGATAACATAATCGGTCTTTTTCGTCACAGACGATGAGACGGTTCCTCCCAGCGATTCGATCATCTCCTGTGCCCTGTTCCTCGAAAATCGCTCGAGGGTTCCCGTGAGGACGAAGGTTTTTCCCGAGAGCGCGCCCGAGGGGGCGGATTGCTCCACCGGTCGGACACCAGCCTGCCTGAGCCGATCTATGGTCCGGCGGTTGGATGGCTCGTGGAAAAAACTCGTAATGCTCCCGGCGATCTCGGGACCGATCTCCTTGAGGGCAAGCAGTTCATCACACGTGGCGTTCATGATGGCGTCCAGCGTGCCAAACCGACGGGCAAGCAGCTTCGATACATGGTCGCCCACGTGTCTGATCCCCAGGGCGTAGATAAATTTTTCCAGTGGCGGCTTCTTCGACCGTTCCAGTGCGGCCATCACGTTGCCGGCGGATTGAGGACCCATCCTCTCCAGGTTCGCAAGTTCGTCAGCGGTCAGATAATACAGATCAGCCGGATCTTTGACCATGCATCTGTCGAGGAGTTGGACTATCAGTTTCTCACCCAGTCCTTCGATGTCCATGCCCCCCCGGGAGACGAAATGTTTCAAATGTTCCCGTATCTGCGCCGGGCAGTCGAGATTGATGCAGCGCTGCGCGACCTCGCCTTCGAGGCGCACCACCCGTGCTTCGCATACGGGACAGGTATCGGGGATCTGGAAGGGAGGATCATTCTCACGAGAGGACGGGCCGACCGTCTTGACGATCTCGGGGATGACGTCACCGGCCCGCTGGACGATAACCGTGTCTCCGATGTGGATTCGTTTCTTGTCGATTTCGTCTTGGTTGTGCAGGGTGGCGCGGCTGACCATGACCCCCGCGACGCGGACCGGTTTCATCTGCGCTACGGGAGTCAAGACACCGGTCCGTCCCACCTGAATAATGATATCTTCAATAGTGGTGGTTGCCTGTGTTGCGGCAAACTTGCAGGCGATAGCCCACCGGGGGCTCCGCGATACGGCCCCCAGACGATCCCGAATATCGGTTGGGTCGATCTTGATGACCGTGCCGTCTATCTCGTAGGGGAGATGTTCGCGCCGGGCGGCCATTTCCTGATAATAGTCGACGCACGCATCTATCTTCCGGGCTCTCCGTATGAGGGGATTGACGGGGAATCCCCACCCGGAAAGGGTCTGTAAAAAATCCCAGTGCGTGGGGAAGGATATCCCCTCGGCGAATCCCATGGCGTAGCAGAAAATAGCGAGGGGTCGTCCCGCGGTGATCCGTGAATCGAGCTGGCGGAGCGAGCCCGCAGCGGCGTTCCGGGGGTTCGCGAACGGGTTATCGCCGTCCTCCATCCGTTGCCGGTTGAGCTTCCTGAAGGCGTCGGTTCCTATGTACACCTCACCCCGGATCTCGATCAGTTCGGGGATTGGCGCGGCACCTGCTGTGTTCATTTTCAGGGGAATTTCCCGGATGGTCTTGAGATTCAGCGTAATATCCTCTCCGATGGTTCCGTCTCCCCGGGTGGCCCCCCATCTGAAGATCCCTTTCTCGTACACCAGATTGACGCCGATACCGTCAAGCTTCGGTTCGACCACGTATGGCATCTCCTCTCCCGTCCCCAGAAACCGCTTGACCCGCTCGTCGAACGCCCGAATCTCCTCTTCGGAAAGGGCGTTGGCGAGACTCAGCATAGGGGAGCGGTGGGGGATGGTGTCGAACTTCTCCAGGGGGGGCGCACCGACACGCTGGGTGGGGGAGGCGCTCAGGTCGATGCGGTCGGCGTAGAGACCTTCGAGGGCGCTCAACTCACGCATCAGGGCGTCATATTCGGCATCGGTTATTTCCGGATTGTCGAGCTGGTAGTACCGCCTGTTGTGGTAATTAATCAGGTTCCGAAGTTCTTCTATTCTCTTCAGGGCGGCCTGTTCTTCCATTATTTGATTCGCTTGAGGTACGGAATATTCACGGGAGATTTCCGGGTTACAGGTCCCTCGCCCTTCCTCTCCATAATCTGCTTGTTGAAGATGCTGTTTTTCACTTTCACCGAGTTGATGATGAAAAAGATGATGGCGGCGCGCTCCCATTCCCTCGTTGAGTCGAACTGCTCCAGCTTTGTTTTGTATTTCTCCCACAGGCTGGTGAGAGACGCCTCGTCGAGGGCGAGAATTTTTTCCGCTATCTTTTCCAGCGTCTTTTCGATCATGGCCGGTCCTTCAATGGTATTATTGATTGAGGGGATACTAGCCGCGGGCCGCTCAAATGTCAAACCAAAAGCTAGGGCACGCAAAAGATCCAAAATAACACTTGTCTTTTTGCCATGGATATTATAGAAAATTCACCATTGCCGGCTATGAAGATAGGCGTTATTTCGGATACTCATCTGAATCTTTCCGACGATAGGCTGGAACAAATAGCGGCGGATCATTTTGATTCCGCCGACGTGATTTTCCACGCCGGGGATATCGTCGATCTGGCCGTCCTTGATGTTTTCAAGGGTAAACAGATATACGCTGTCAGCGGGAACATGGACCCCGATTCTGTCCGGAAGGTTTTTCCTCAAAAACGGGTGGTGGAGATTGACGGATGGAAGATAGGCCTGATACACGGCTGGGGGTCTCCACCGGGTCTGGAGGATAAGATTCTCCGGGAATTTGAAGATGTTGCGTGCATCGTCTACGGTCATACGCACCAGGCCATGAATGAAATGAGGGATGGCGTGCTTCTCTTCAATCCCGGTTCACCCACCGATCGGAGGTTCGCGCGGCACAATTCCGTAGGGATACTCCATATCGGAAAGGAAATCCGGGGAACGATCATACCCCTGGATTAACGTGATTATGCCCATGGACACGATTATAGCGCCGGGAAGGATGGCGTTTATTAAAGCCGAGAAGCCGAATGGTTGTATCTTTTGCAGGGACTCCGCCAGGGAACGGGATCTCGTGCTGTACGAGGGGACAGACTGTTATGTCATCATGAACAAGTATCCCTATACGTCAGGTCATCTGCTCGTGACCCCCTTCAGACATGTGTGTACTATAGAAGGATTGCAGATGAAGGAAAAGATCGAGATGATGGAGCTTACGGCCGCCTGTGTAAAAACCCTGAAAAAAGCCTTCAACCCTGAAGGCTTCAATATAGGAATGAACCTTGGAAGGGTGGCCGGTGCCGGCGTCGATGACCACCTGCATATCCATATTGTCCCCCGGTGGTTGGGCGACACCAACTTTTCCACCGTCCTGGGAGAGGTCAGAGTGATTCCGGAGGATCTCGCCACGACCCGGAACACATTACTGCAGTACTTTCTAAGGGGAGAGGAGGGATAGAATGAAGCTCCTGTATACCATTGTTTTCACGCTCGTTGTGCTCTTTATCATTACCTTTTCATTGGCGAATACCGAACCGGTGCATCTTGGTTATTATGAATTCATAGATGTGAATGTCCCCACCTATCTGCTGATTTTCATATCTTTCGGCGTGGGAATCATCTTTGCCGGTTTTATGGGGATTGTTGAGCGGTTTCGGCTTTCAGGGGAGGTGAAGCGGCTCAAGAAACAGATCAAGGTGCTGAAGCAGAAGGTGCCCGTTGAGAAAATAGCCCCCGTTCAGGAGGCGAACACAGGGGAACCGGCCGACAAATGGAATCCCTGACGTAGGGGATGGGGGACTGGTTCTACCTGCCGCAATCCGATGGATCACCCTTTATCTTTTCTATGGCGTGTTTCAGGGCCGGGAGAATAACTTCCAGATTCTCTCGGGCTCCTTTCGGACTTCCCGGCAGGTTAATGATGAGACATTGACCGCGTATCCCCGCTACAGCCCGTGATATCATGGCATGGGGCGTCTTCTCCATGCTCTTCCTTCGCATCGCTTCCGCCATTCCCGGAAGTTCTTTCTCCAATATCTCCAGGGTCGCGTCGGGGGTTACATCCCGGGGGCTGACCCCCGTTCCGCCGGTGGTCACGACCAGGTCCAGATGTTTACTGTCGGCATACTCCCGTATTTTATCCTGGATGGCCTCTTTTTCATCCGGGATTATTTCGTAGGCGTCAATCCTGATGGGAAGATCGGCCAGAATGCGGATGACATCCCTGCCGCTGAGATCCTCTCTCTCGCCCCGTGAGCCTTTGTCACTGACCGTTATGACGCCGCCCGTGATCACCGGTTCTCCTCTTCCAAAATCAGTAAGCAGCAATTTGAAACTGTTACGCTTCCGCCTTTTTGGCTTCGGCGATGACCTTTTCCTGGAGGTGCGAGGGGACCTCATCGTAACGGGTGATCTCGTAGGAAAATGTCCCTCTGCCGCTGGTGATCGATGTCAGATCGGGGGCATAGGAGAGGATTTCGGCCAGGGGAACCTGCCCCTTGATGATCTGGTTGTTCCCCTCTTTGTCCATGCCGAGAACGCGGCCCCGCCTGCTGTTGAGATCGCCGATCACGTCGCCCATGTATTCGTCCGGAATCTCGATCTTGATGTCGACGATCGGTTCCAGAAGGGTGGGGCGACATTCCTGAAATCCCTTCTTGAAACCCATGGAACCTGCTATCTTGAAGGCCATTTCGGATGAGTCGACGGTATGATATGACCCGTCCACGAGGGAAACCCTGACGTCGACAATGGGATACCCGGCCAGGATCCCTTCGGCCATTGCCTCCACGATCCCCTTTTCCACCGCCGGAATGTACGTTTTGGGGACTACGCCGCCGACGATCGCGTCCACGAACTCAAACCCGCCTCCACTCGGAAGAGGTTCAATCTCGAGCCAGGTATCGCCGTACTGTCCTTTCCCTCCCGACTGCTTCTTGTACTTGCCCTGAACCCTTGTTTTCCCCTTGATGGTTTCCCGGTACGGGACCTTCGGCTGCTTGAGGGCAACGTCAACACCGAATTTGCGCTTCAGTTTTTCAACGGTTATATCGATATGCACCTGCCCGATACCGGAAAGGATTGTCTCCCCCGTCTGAGGATCCCGATGAATTGCCAGGGTGTGATCTTCATCGATCAGCCGGTTGAGCGAGGCGTGTATCTTTTCTTCATCCCCTTTTTCCTTTGCCGAAACAGCGTAATGCACCACCGGGGTTATGAGCGGGACCGGCGGATAGATAATGGGAGCCTTCGGGTCGCAGATGGTGTCGCCAGTGGATGTCTCTTTCAGTTTGGCGAGGGCGGCAATATCACCGGGGATCAGTGATGCTACAGGGACCTGATTTTTTCCTTCCAGATAGAAGATGTTCCCGCATTTCTCTTTTGCGTCTTTCGACGGATTATAAAAGACGAAATCTGACGTGACGGTTCCCGAAAAGACACGGAACAGAGTGAGTTTTCCCGCGTAGGGGTCGGCAATCGTCTTGAACACCATCGCGGAAAAAGGCAACTTTTCATCGGGGGTTCGCTCTTCCCTCTCTTCGGTGTTCGGTTTCACGCCCGTGACCACGCCTCGATCGATCGGTGAGGGGAGGAAATTGACGATGGCGTCCATAAGGGGAGCTATCCCCGTATGGGTGAGGGCTGCCCCGCATATAACAGGAATCAGATCGCCTGAAATAACGCCTTTCCGGAGCCCGTCCCTGATATCATCGACGGAAAGATCGCCTTCTTCAAGGTACTTGTCCATCAATGCCTCGTCACATTCGGCGATATCTTCAACCATGGTCTCCCGCGCCGCCGTGGCCTCTTCCATGAGATCTTGCGGCACATCTTCCCTTTTGGGCTTTCCCTTGGGATCACCGAAGAGGAGGGCCTTCATGTTGACCAGATCAATCAGCCCCTTGAAGGATTCTTCCGCGCCGATGGGCAGATAACAGAGGGTTGGCTTTTTGCCCAGTTTACTTTTTATAGCCTCGACTGTTTTCGCGAAATCGGCACGTTCCCGATCCATTTTGCTGATGTATACCATACGGGGAAGCGCAAGTTCATCGGCATACCCCCACACTTTTTCAGTCTGGAATTCGACGCCACCCACCGCATCCATGACGACAATGACACTGTCAGCCGCGCGCAGGCTGTATTTGGTATCCATGAAGAAGTTGGCATCCCCGGGGGTATCGATGATGTTTACCCGATGTTTGTTCCATTCAAAGAAGCTTATGGCCGAGCTGATGGAGATGTGTCTTTTCTGCTCCTCCGGTTCAAAGTCCAGGGAAGATGTCCCGTCGTCGACCCTTCCGGGTTTGTCCGATTTCCCGCTGATAAACAGGAAAGATTCGCAGAGAGAGGTCTTGCCCGTTCCACCGTGTCCCGCAATCGCAACATTTCTGAGTGAACTGGAATCGTATTTTGCCATAACATTCCCTTCCTGTAGTTTATCGGTAACGTGATAACCAAGCACGCTTAGCGTATTCAATCTTGCAAAGTCAAGACAAATTTAACCCGTTTGGGCTCAGGTTCAGCCTTGATCCACCACCAAAAAAATAAAAAACCTCGTTGATCCTGATAAAACAGGGTGATAGAGTTTTTGTGAGTGCAAAAACCATCATCAACGAGGTGAAACGAGTATGTCACAAGGTGTTCTGGGATTCAAGTACGAAGAGGAGAAGCATGACACCGGGATGACGGGATTGGCGGGGCTGCCGGTATAATTGGATTTGCTG
>DIXO01000061.1 GCA_002428735.1 Syntrophaceae bacterium UBA6078
TTTTTTGGTGGTGGATCAAGGAGGGTGGACGGGGAGAAGTCAGGGGGTCCGCCGCGGGACCGTTACCGGGGGCGCATGATTTCGAGTTTCACGCCGTCTGTCCTTACGATGACAGCCCCGTCCCTGTCAGTCCTCAAAACCCGCGCCCCCGTGCGGGCGTACCGGTCCAGAACGGAGGGGTGGGGAAAACCGAACGTGTTATCCTTGCCGCAACTGATCACGGCGATCCCGGGCCGGACGGCTTCGATGAAAGGCACGGTGCTGGAGGTATGCCCTCCGTGATGGGGCACCATGAGAACGTCGGCTCTCAGGTCAGAACCGGAGTTGAGAAGGTACGCCTCTGCCGGTTCCGATATATCAGCAGGGAGAAGAACACTCCTGCCGCCGAGGGTTATCTTCATGACCACCCCGCTGTTATTATGGTCGGACGGTCCGAACAGGAGGCCCTCCCCGGCGGGGGATTGCCTCGGGTTCAGTATGCTGATGAAAGCGCCCCCCACCATTCTCTCCGGAGTGCCCGCTCCGACCACGCGGCGCGGGATTCTCTTTTCGCTGACGATTTTCCACAGACTGCGGCAGGATTCGTTATCCGACCCCTCCCCATTCGACCAGAATTCTCCCACCTCGAAATTCTCGGCCAGGAACGGCAGTCCTCCCGCGTGGTCCTGGTCGGGGTGTGTGAGGACCAGAATATCGATCCTCTTTATCCTCTGGCGCCACAGATAAGGGCCGACCACGTACCGTCCCGGATCGAAGCCCCTGTCGTAGAAACCCCCGCCGTCCACCACCATGGTTGTGCCGCCGGGAAACCGGATCAACGTGGAACTCCCCTGACCCACATCGAGAAAGGTCACGTGCAGGTCTTGATCTGTGGTGGTGCTCAGGTTCGTCCAGACGGCATGAGCGACAAAGAAAAGGGCGATCATTCCCAGGCAGAGCGCCAGAACAGTCTTTTCCCTGTATCTGTATCGTTCCCTGAGTCTCTCGATTACCGAGGAGGAACGAACGGCAGTCCCTTGTTCATCTTCCTTTGAGCTCCACCGGTTGATCAACCGAACTCCCACAAGAATGCCGAGATAGTATACTGTAATCTCAAGGAGTGTGGGTGTTGTCACGGGGAGGCTCGCGAGGGGGAATGACGAGAGAAATTCAATGATGGATAAAACGATCCCGATGAAAAAAGAAGCGATTGTGGCGAGGAATGATGCGGCCGGGGCAAACGGGGCGGCCAGGATGAGCAGCATCCCCAGGGGAAGGACGGCAAATCCGATGACCGGAATAACGAACAGATTGGAGATAAGGGAAAGGGTGGAGATCCGGTTGAAATAAAAGGCGATCAGGGGAGCGGTCCCGACAACGGCAGCGAAACTCACCACGACAAAGAGGGCTACGGAATTGATTCCCCTCCGTACGGCGCTTTCTTCTGCCGCCTGGGGGATGAGGCTGTTCAGCGCCGGGGCGATCAGGATAATGGCGGCAACCGCCGTAAAGGAGAGCTGAAAGGATACATCGAAGAGCGACGGCGGGCTGAAGACCAGAATCAGGAACGCGGCGAAGGCAAGTATGTTCAGGAGATCACGCCCCCTCCCTGCAAGGAGGGCGACGAGGTAGCAGAGAATCATGATGGCGGCCCGGACAGTCGATATGCGAAGGCCGGCGATAAAAGCGTACCCGATGACCGGCATGACGGCAAGGAGGGCCGATGCCTTGAAGATGTTGAGCCGCAGAAGCAGATATTCGGAAGACTTCATGAGCGCTGTGGCGATGAATAGTGAGATACAGGCGATGATTCCCACATGGAGCCCCGATATGGCAAGGATGTGAGAAACCCCCGTCCGGTTGAAGTTCTCGATGATATCTTCGGGGATGCCCTCTTTCTCCCCCAGTATCAGGGCCTGCAGCACATCTCCTTCGGGGGAAGGAACGGCCTCGCGGATACGTTTCCTGATGAGAGAACGGTATCGTTCAAGCTCTGTTCTGAAAGCATTGCCGGCGCTCTCCCGGATGATGACGATATCCGAGGGTCTGCTTACGTATCCGCGGAGGCGAATGCCCTGATAGAGGAGGTATTTTTTGTAATCGAATCCCCCCGGATTGTCGAAGGAGCGGGGTTCTTTCAGTTTTGTATGGACCCGGATGTAATTGCCGTATTTGAATACGTCATTGCTATCTTTGATGGAAAGGAGTATCTTTCCCCCCACGGGAAGGGCGGTTCCTTTTTGTACAATTCGCGCCGTCTCGATGACGAGCATGGTCTTGTCATCCCTTACACGGGGGGGCGCGCAGACCACCCCCTCGACGGTGAGACGGCCCTTGCCCGCGTGGCGGGTGATGTCGTCCCCGCCGGTAAAGGGATGGAGATACAGATGTATATTCAGGATGCCCACGAGAAAGAGCGACAGGAGCAGACAGGCGTGGACACACCCCCTCCGACCTGTCGCAACCAGGAGGAGCATGGTTCCAAGGGTTACCAGGAGGAACGGCAGTGCCACGCTGCCGGGTATGTGTGCCATACTTCCGGCGGTTATTCCCGCGATGAGGGCTGTGAGCAGGGAGATAACGGGCCTTCGCATAGATGCTGTTCACTTTTACGGTTAAAAGATTTATAAGGCGCTTCAATGACCACAAGCCCCCAGACCCTGAACGTTCTCATCCTGGAGGAAATTCCGTGAAAGACGACCGGCAGAAAGCGCATGGTCCCCGAGTGCAGCGGCTCACGCTCTTCAGGGTTGTCATAGCGTCGTTTCTGCTCTTTATTGCGGCGATTATTCAGTTCAGGATGCCCGAGTCTCTCCCCGCCGCATCCATCCGTGCGACTTATATCATAGTAGCGTTCACATATCTCCTCTCGATTGTGTACGTCTTTCTGTTAAAGTCAATACAAAATGTCGCTCCCAATGTGTACCTTCAGAGCAGTGTGGATATCCTGCTGATCACCGGCCTCGTCTATGCGACGGGGGGAATCGGGAGTGTCTATTCCACGCTGTACCCTCTTGTCATTATCTATTCCGTCCTGTTTCTGGGGAGGCGGGGAGGGCTGCTGATCGCGTCCGCCAGTTCCATTCTGTACGGACTTCTGGTGGACCTTGAGTTTTACGGCCTGATCCACCCGCTCTCTGCGGAGGCATATCAGCCCGGTGCCGAGGCGGGAACCGTCTTCCTGCGGATTTGCGTTCATATCGCTTCCTTTTATATCGTGGCTCTCCTGGCGAGCTTTCTGGTGGAGATAGAAAGCCGGACCAAGACGCTTCTATCGGAGAAGGAAAACGCCTTTGATCAGCTCGATATTCTCCACAAAAGCATCATTGAATCAGTCGGCTCCGGTATTATGACGGTGGATCTTGAAGGAAGGATAAAATCCTTTAACCGGGCGGCCGAGAAGATTACACGGAGGCCGGCTTCCGAAGCGGTGGGGAAGAGCGTTGACTATATCCTCCCCGATTTTTCCCAGGTGCTGGTCAGGGTCATGAAGGAAGACAAACCGTTCCCGACCCAACGGTTCGAGATGATCCTGCCCTCAGAGGAGAATGACATAGCGCTTGGATTTTCCATTTATCCCCTTCTCGATCCGGAGGGGAGCGGGTTTGGCAGTATATTCATATTTCAGGATCTGACATCCATCAAGGAGATGGAGCGGGAGATAGAAAAAAACAGGAAGCTGGCGCTTCTGGGCGAGATGTCGGCGGTTCTGGCCCACGAGATGAGAAGCCCCCTCGCGTCCATCAGCGGCTCCATACGATTGCTGATGGAAAGCCTCACAGTGGAAGGCTCGGACAGAAGACTGATGGAAATCATCCTCAGGGGGAAGGAGCAACTGGAAAATCTGGCACGTGATTTCCTTCTCTTCGCCAGGCCGGATAACCGCAACCGTTCCAAAGTTGCCGTGGGAGACATTATCCATGAGGTCATTGAGTCCGTTCGTTTTGCCCCGGGATGGAGTGAGCGTGTTGATATCATAACTGATCTCTGTGAGCACAGTGAGGTGCACGGAAACGTCACGGAAATACGGCAGGCTGTGTGGAATCTGGTTATGAACGCCTGCCAGGCGATGCCTGACGGGGGAAGGCTTGAGATCATGACCCGGCCGGGTGTTGACAGCCATGGCACCGAGGTGCTTGAGATATCCATCAGCGATACCGGGTGCGGCATCGAGGAGGAGCAGATGAGCCGGGTCGGTGAACCGTTCTATACAACGAAAGAAAAGGGCACGGGGCTGGGACTCGCGATCGTCAACCGGATCGCGGAAAGCCACGGGGGCTCGTTCAGGATCGAGAGCGTACCGAAGAAACGAACAGTCTGTACCGTTATTCTCCCCGTCAGGGAGCAAGCGAAGGGATAGGATTTTCACAGGGAGGTTTTGATGGCCGCAATTCTTGTAGTCGATGATGACCAGGGGATGAGGGACTACCTTGAGATTATGCTCTCCCGGGAGGGATATGATGTGAGCACCGCCCCCGGCGGAAAGGAGGCACTCACCCTCTGCAAAAGACGCGCGTTTGATCTGGTGATTACCGATCTGAAAATGGCGGGAATGGACGGGGTCGATCTGCTCAAAGCCCTCAAAGAAGTAACGCCGGAGACCATGACCATTCTGATTACGGGGTATGCCTCGGGGGAAACCGCCCTCGCCGCCATGAAGGAGGGGGCCTACGATTACCTCGAAAAGAATTTTGAACCGGATGATCTGAAAACCTTGATCAAAGACGCCTTGAACAAAAAGGGGGTCAGCGAGGAAGACGCTCAGTTCATGAAAGATGTGAAGAGCTCGGTTTCCTTCGGAAAGATGACAGGGAAGAGCCCGGGGATGTTGAAGGTGTACGCCCTCATCAAAAAGATGGCGGATACGGTTGCCAATGTGCTCATACTGGGAGAGAGCGGCACGGGAAAAGAACTGGTCGCCCGGGCCATCCATGAAAACAGTTCCCGGAAGGATGGCCCCTTTGTCCCCATCAACTGCGGCGGCATACCGGAGAATCTTCTGGAAAGCGAACTCTTCGGGTACATGAAAGGCTCCTTTACCGGCGCCTATGCCGACAAGGCGGGGCTCTTCGAGGTTGCCCACAAGGGAACCATATTCCTTGATGAAATCGGCGAACTCTCCCCCTTCCTGCAGGTCAAGATCCTCAGGGCTGTCCAGGACAAGACCTTCAGGAGAGTGGGAGGGGCGCGGGATATCAGCGTGGATGTGAGAATCATTTCAGCCACCAACAGAAACCTCGAAGAACGGGTCAAAAGCGGTGATTTTCGCGAGGACCTCTTTTACCGCCTCAATGTGATCCCCGTGGAGGTTCCTCCCCTGCGGGAGCGGAAGGAGGATATTCCCCTGCTGGTTGATTATTTCATAGAGAAATACTCCAGGGAATACAAAAAGGAAGTCAAGAAGATATCGCCATACGCCCTGAGTCTGCTCACCCAGTATCCCTTCCCGGGAAATGTGAGGGAACTCGAGAATATTATCGAACGGAGCGTGGCGCTTGAAACCACCAATATTATCCTGCCCGAAAACCTTGAGATGGCCGCGACCGGCGGAACGGCGTTCCCCCTGGACGGTGATGTGGAACTGCCCGAGGAGGGGATCGACCTCAATGAGAAGGTGGCGAGGTTTGAGAGAGAACTGATCAGGAAGGCCCTTCAGAAAACGGGAGGATCCAAGACCAAGGCAGCGAAACTCCTTATGGTAAGCCTCGATTCCCTTCGCTACCGTCTGGATAAACTGGGGATGATGGAGAAAGAATAACCGGCTGCGAAGGGGGGTGAGAGATGGTTGGCCCAAAACCCCCTTGGGGGTGTTCCTGTGAAAATTACGTATCGGAAGTGGACTTGACCGGTTTTTTGTGCCGCGACGTTCGGCGGATCGACCGGCGCGGGGAAAGGAGGCATTGTAAAATAGTATATTATATCAAAATGTTATTTTACTTTATGGGGGTGTAGCATCCGCAGGAATCAGGTTTGGCATGTTCGTTGCTCTCTTCCCAAGGCAAAGACAGCACGTGAAATGATCATACAATATCAGAATAGGGAGGTACAAACCATGTTAATGAAAATCAACAGAAAAAGGAATCAGAAGGGTTTCACATTGATCGAACTGATGATCGTCATCGCCATTATCGGCATCCTGGCGGCCATTGCCATCCCGCAGTTTTCGGAGTATCGGAAACGGGGCTATGTCGCTACGTTGAACAGTGACGCGAAAAATGCCTTTACCGCTTCTGCCGCGTTGATCGCTGATGACCCCACACTGGACGCTATGGATCTTGAGGCTCTGAAGGGTGCGGGTTATACGCCGTCGAATGGCGTTACCACCACCGTTGCGTTTACGAATGCTTCCACTTACACGATAACATGCACCGGTGATACGGGGTGGGGTCTTACCACCAACGTTGCCACCATTACCCAGGCCGGCACCTTGACACCTGCGGCACCGTAAGCATGGGTTAGGAGGAAAGCAAAGAGATACACACAACAACCTCATGTACCATCACAATGCTTCACAAAGAAAGGGGGCTTTCCAGCCCCCTTTCTTTATTCTTTTCGGTTTTCAGAACTCAGACGTTATCTTCCCTGCAATGCCGCTTTTCCCGCTTCAACACCCAGAGCGAAGGCCTTTTTGTTGAGCTCCAGGGCCTTGGCGGGAACGTGGGGTTGCATTGCTTCCAGCGCCGTCGCCTCGGATATCATGCCGGTCATTCCCACAAGCACCCCCAGCGAGACAATGTTGGCGGTAATGGGCTTGCCGACCTGGTCGTGGGCGATATCCCTAATGGGGATGGAGTAAACCCTGTCAGGCAATGACTTCGGGTCCGCCCCGTTATTGATGATCAGTATGCCGTCTTTCGCAAGGGTTGACAGGTATGGCCGGTAGTCTATTTTCGACATGATGAGAAGTACATTAGGGGCATCGATCTTGGGGTAGAGAATGCTCTCATTCGATGCGATGACGTAGGAGGTGCTGTGGCCCCCTCTGACCTCCGGCCCGTAGTTCTGAGACTGCACCACATTGCTTCCCTCAAGGACCGCCGCTTCGGCGAGTATGATGCTGACCGTCACCATGCCCTGCCCCCCGGTCCCGATCAGGCGAACTTCCCATCGTTTAGCCACGGTCCGTATCTCCTTTCCTGACCATCTCGATCAATCGATCGTATTCTTCCACATATTCGGGAATATCGGCTCGATGGATCCTTCCGATAACGAACCTGTCCTTCAATTCGTCATCGGTCATCTTTGCAGCCTTCGCCATTCTCAAGGCATGATCCTTCTGCCAGAGGAGCATGTCGACAGGGGTTTCGAGTTCGTTTCTCCGTCCGAAGTTGACGGGACAGTGGGTGATGATCTCGATGACGGAAAATCCCTTGTGTTCGGCCCCCTCAACGATCAGATCGGTGAGCATCTTCGCATGGTAGCTGGTTCCCCGGGCCACGTAGGAAGCCCCCGCTCCGACGCAGAGCTTGGCAATATCGAAGTGAGGGTCCATTGTCCCGTAAGGGGCCGTGGTGGCATAGGCATCCCGCGGGGTCGTAGGAGAATATTGCCCCCCCGTCATGCCGTAGATGTGATTGTTGAAGATGATGGCGGTCATATCGATATTCCGCCGGCACGCATGGATGAGGTGGTTGCCGCCGATGGCGGTGGCATCCCCGTCTCCCATGAAAACGAAGACCTTAAGCCCTGGTTTTGCCATCTTGAGCCCTGTGGCGAAGGCCAGGGCGCGTCCGTGGGTGGTATGGAGGGTGTTGAAATCCATGTAGCCCGTTATCCGCCCCGAACAGCCGATGCCCGAAACGGCGGCCACACTATCCTGATCGTATCCCAGTCTGTCGATGGCGCGGATGAAGGAGCCCATGATTATTCCATTCCCGCATCCGGGGCACCAGATGTGGGGAAGTTTGTCCATGCGCAAATATTTTCTATGGATGGCGTCCATATTATAGTAACTCCTCGATGAGATCGCTGATTTCGTGGGGCGTGATCAGCCCACCGTCAATCCTGTTCAACGGATGGATGGGCACCGTGCCGGCTACCGCCCGTTCCACCTCGCGAACCATCTGTCCCAGATTCATCTCGGGAACGATGACAGCCCGTTTTCCCGCTGCCGCCTCGCGGATCTCCCTGTCCGGGAAGGGCCAGAGGGTGACCGGCCTGAGGAGTCCAACCCGTTTACCGGCCTTCTTCATGCTCCGGACCACCTCTTCCGCAGAACGGGCGACGCTCCCGAAGGCGACGATCAGCACGTCGGCGTTGTCGACATCGACGTACTTGACCCTGACGATCTTGTCCCGATAGTAGTCAAGTTTTCCGTTCATCCGCCTCATTACCCGATCAATCGTCCCGGGATCACTGGTTGGAAACCCTGTTTTGTCGTGGATGAGCCCGGTGATGTGATACCGGTATCCGTCTCCGAAACCGGCAAAGGGTGGAATCATATCGTCGGTATCTTCGTAGGGGAGATAGGGGGTGCCGGGAACCGGCCCTTTGCGATCAATAACCGTAACGATGTCTTCTTCCTTGAATTCCACCCGTTCCCGCAGGTGACTGAGAATCTCATCCAGGAGGATGATAACGGGGATGCGGTATCTCTCGGACAGATTGACGGCGCGTCCCGTCTCGCGGTAAGCCTCCCGCGCCGTGTATGGAGCGATCACGATGATTGCGTGGTCGCCATGGGTCCCCCAGCGGGTCTGCATGAAATCCCCCTGTGAAGAAGTGGTTGGGAGACCGGTGCTTGGACCGTACCTCATCACGTTTATGATGACGCAGGGTATCTCCGCCTCTGCGGCGAATCCTATGTTTTCCTGCTTCAGCGAGAAACCTGGCCCACTGGTGGCCGTGATTGCCTTTAGCCCGGCACAGGATGCGCCGATCACCGCTCCCATGCTTGCTATCTCGTCCTCCATCTGCATGAACTTTCCCCCCAGTTTGGGGAGTTCCCGGGCAAAGAGGTTCGCGATCTCCGACGACGGTGTGATAGGGTATCCCGCAAAAAAACGGACCCCGGCCGCCAGCGCTCCGAACACGCAGGCATCACTTCCTGCCAGCAGTTTCGCATCATTCATGGACAATCTCCTCAACCCTGACGCAATAGTCCGGGCACAAAAGCTCGCACTGTCTGCATCCGGTGCATTTCGCCGGGCAGGTCACAACCGCCTTGTCATCGTGGTCTCTCGAGAAAACGGAGACGGGACAGAAGGCGACACAGATGCCGCATGCCTTGCAGAGTTTCCTGTCTACGGTTATTTCAAAATTCTTTTTGGTCATATCATCCTTTCTTTCGCATCAGATGACCATTCACACGTCTGTCGATCGTCACGCCGGCATATTATCCAGTGAAGTAAAAATGAATCGCCCCCGTGATTTGGTGGTTATGCGGATTTCAGGCCTCCGAGAGGTCCTTGCTGGTTAACTGCCGAGTGTGGGTTGGTTTATAATCCAACGGGTTTATCTCCAGTGTATCATATCATATCCCTCAGTCAGGATCGCAGAGGACGACGAAGAAATATGTGCAAGAATTCATTATTCTGTACGGCTTAATGCTTCGGAAATCACAGTTTGAAAACTTGCCCTTCTACAATATTGTAAGACTTTGGTCAAATAAAAATTTATATCCGGATTTATGGAGTGGTTTTTTGAGCCATATTGTAAGATTTTGTTTGTGGGGGAATGATCGAGCAACGTGGATCCACGGTTTCATGGATGTTTTGTCATGTGTGATATAGCCTGTCTGTGGCTTCATAAATTGTTTTGCATCCTGTGCCGACGTGATATACGGTGAGTAACCGTCAGCGGGAGGCATGCATAAAGAGATTAGGAAAAATTATAGGGGGAGGGTTTTATGAAGCTGCAGGATCTGTTCAGTCTCGATGGGAAGGTCGCCATTGTCACGGGCGGCGGTCGTGGTATCGGTAAATTCATCGCCACTGGTCTCGCCGAGGCGGGTGCCGATGTTGTCATCACCTCGCGCAAGATGAAGAACCTCGAAGCTGCGGCCGGCGAGTTGTCAACGAAGTACGGCGCGACCGTCCTCCCCCTTGCCTGTGATGTGAGTAGAGAGGAGGACATCGACGAGATGCTGAAGACCGTCAAGGAAAAGTTCGGCCGGATCGACATCCTGGTGAATAATGCCGGTGCCACCTGGGGGGCGCCGACCCTGGAATTCCCCCTGGAGAAGTGGGATTATCTCTTCGATGTCAATGTCCGGGGCGTCTGGATCATGGCGCAGAAGGTCGCTGCCATCATGAAGGAGCAAGGGGGTGGAGCCATCATCAACATATCCTCCGTCATGGGGTTCCGGGGGTCCGATGAGATGGCCCATCCCGCCGTCCCCTACAATTCGACGAAGGCCGCCGTCAATCTCCTGACGATGAATCTCGCCGTCAAGCTCGCCCCTTACAAGATCCGCGTCAACGCCATCGCCCCCGGTTTCTTCGGTACCGACATGATGGCCTACATCGAGAAACCAGAGTTCAAGGAGGCCTATGAGGCGACGCTGGACGTCATCCCCATGCGCCGGATCGGGCGTATTGACGACATGAAGGGTGTGGCCGTCTTCCTCGCCTCGGACGCGTCGGCCTTTATGACCGGGCATGTCCTCGTCAACGACGGCGGACAACTGGCCAAGTGAGAATATCTCGCGCAAGACGTGTAATACTGACCGCCTCTTCAGTCGGGGAGTATTACGGTACCTATGGTTTCTTGATTTTTCGTTCTTCCATCAGCCCGTCACCGAAGGAGGGTTCCAGGGACCGCATTTTCGAATCGTCGAACTCGGCATCGATGCCGGCCAGGTAACGGGCCAGCCGCTTCCGTTCGTCGTAATCGTAGCCGATGTTCAGGGCGATCGTTTCCATGACCGGGGACCCGCCTCCGTGGACGCCGGCAATCAGGTACCAGGCCGTCATAGGCGAGGCACCGACGTTTTCCACAAACTTCCAGATCTTCAGTGCGTCCCCGGCGGAAATAGCCGGGTTCCGGACGATGAACCGCTCCAGGTCCTCTCTGGTCTCGAGCGCATCGAAATCCTCGGCGAAGGGGAGCGTCACCGAAATGCCGCCGGCGATCTCCGTAAGGATATTGTACTCGTGGTAGATCGATTCTCCGGTCATCCGCCGCCCCACGTTGGCGTAGATCTCGTTGGGGAAGAAGACGCCGCTTGCGGTTTTCTCCCCATAGACGGCGGCGGCGACTCCCGCCGCGTAGGCCAGTTCCGCCGCCTCGGCGTACTCTGACAGTTTCTCCCTGACGTGAGAAATCCTGGCGACGTTGTTCGCCTCGGCCGCCAGTACCGTGGCGCCGCAGAGGACGTCGGAAACTCCCGGTTTGCAACCGCTGTAACTGTGGCGGTGGGAATCCGCGAAAAGAAGCGCGAGTCTCCTGCCGTACTGCCACTCGCCGCACATGAAGACCCGGTCCCAGGGGACGAAGACGTTGTCGAAGACGATGACTGAATCTGAAACGCCGTAGGTGCAGAAGGGGGCCGCGTTCGGGTCATCCTTGTCTCGCAGCCAGACGGGTCGGGTGATCACCTTGATCCCCTCCCCGTCGGCGGGGATGGCGAAGGCGACGGCGTAATCCGCGTCTTCTTCCATGAGGGCCCGTGTCGGAACCACGAAAAAGACGTCCGCATAGGCCGCCTGGGTGATGGACATCTTCATCCCCCGCACTATGATCCCGTCCTTTCTCTTCTCGACGATATGGACGTAGGAGTCGGGGTTCTCCTGCTGGGAGGGGCGTTTCAGGCGGTCCCCCTTGGCGTCGGTCTGGGAGCAGGTGCCGTCCAGGTCCTCCGACTGATACCCCTTGAGGTAGGCGAGAAACCGCTGATGGTACTCGGTCCCGGTGGCGTCATCCATCTCTTTAGTGCAGATGGCCAGGGCGTTGATGGCATCGTGTCCCATGCAGCGCTGGATACACCCCCCCACCCTCCGCGCCGCGAGGCGGATCAGCTTCTGCTTCTGCAAGAGGTCGTAGGGGCTCTGGGGTAGATGGTTCCACCTATTGATCTCCTCTCCCGTGATCGACGAGGTTGCCGTGGCGAGACCCTTCCACTCGGGATCCCGTGCAAGATCAAAGGTCACGTCCAGGACGTTCAGACCGGGACGCAGACGGTGATCGTCTCGGCCGACCTGCTGCCCTCCGATGTAGACATTTCTCCTCATTGAGAACAGGCGGTCGTGATACTGTTCTTTTGTTCGTAGCATAGGGTTTTCCTCTTGTTCTTCTCTAGATTGAGAAAATCTCCTCAACGATGGTTAAATCTGGTTTTCCGTCAAGAAGGGTTCCCACCGCTTTGGAAAACTCCTTGAAGTGGGGTGTCGAAGAGTGGTCTTTAATGGCCTCCCTGTCCCTGTATCGTTCAACCACGACCAGAAGGCTGGGGGCAGCTTTGTCACGACAGACCGCGTAGGCCATTGTCCCTTCTTCTTTGCCCACTTTCGGTACCAGGTCCCGGAATAATTCGATGGCCTCATCCATCTTCCCTTCCTTGATCTTCATCTTTGCAATAAGCGCGACCATTTCTCATCTCTCTTTCTTGTCGGTATCCCTCCACGGTTACAGATGATCGGTGCCAGTCAATACGCTCTTGATTTCACAAAAAAGCCCGGCGCCTCCTATTGTTAACCTGGCACACTTTATTCCTAAAAGACCATCTAAGGGTTCAGATGGTCTTTTAGAGGGTTTCTGTAAAAAGGAAACAAAACTACTTTTGGGTATAGTCGTACCAGCCCTTGCCGGTCTTTTGGCCGTACTCTCCCCTGGCAACGCGTTCGACCAACTGAGGTGAAGGCAGCATCGCGGGGTCGCCGCTCTCCCTGAATTTTTCCATGCCGATATCGTAGGAAAGATCCAGCCCGGTCAGATCGTTGAGGCGGAAGGGGCCCATGGGGTGCCCGGCCCCGTAAACGCAAGCCTTGTCGATATCTTCGAAGGATGCGACACCCATCTCGAGGATCCACATGGCCTCACGTGAAATGGCGGAGAAAATCCTGTTGAGAACGAATCCCCAGACTTCCTTTTTGATATGGATGGGAACCTTTCCGATCCGTTCACACAGCTGCATCGCCAGCTGGGCTGTTTCGTCCGATACATGAGGGCCCTGGACGACTTCCACGAGCTTCATGACCAGCGCCGGGTTGAAGAAGTGCATGTTGCAGACCTGGGAAGGACGCTGGGTGGCGTCGGCGATCTTGGAGCTGACGATCATGGAGCTGTTCGTGGCGAGAATGGCGTGAGTGGGAGCAATCTCATCAAGCTGCGCGAAGACCTTTCTTTTCAACTCAAGTCTTTCCAAGATTGCTTCGATGACATAATCGGCATCTCTGGCTGCCTCTTCAAGTTTTGGCGTGAATGAAATCCTCCGTCGTATTTCCTTTGCCTGGGATTCCTCCATCTTTCCCTTTTTGACTCGTCCCTCCAGGTACGTTCCGGCGAAGTCTTCCGCCTTTTTCAGAATCTCTGGAATGACATCAGTGCATTTTACCGTATAGCCCCCGATGGCGCACTGCAGGGCGATCTGGTGCCCCATATTCCCAGCACCGACGACACAGATGTTTTTCACGTCTTCTATCTTCATAGCCTTCTCTCCTTTCGAGTAATAGTCAATGGTACGGGCGTATAACCCTTTATTTTGGGAATGAAATAACCCCTACCGTCTCATGTTTTCGATGACGGTCGCGACACCGAGGCCTCCGCCGCAGC
>DIXO01000055.1:0-28877 GCA_002428735.1 Syntrophaceae bacterium UBA6078
GAAAATGAAACAACGATCCATCTCGAAAAAATCGATCCAAGAATCGAAAAGTGACCCTTGAATCAGTTTTTCAACGGCCTGCTAGAATGTGCCTTGACTATCTTAACTCCCGCAAAATCTCAAACGACAGATTCAATAAGGAACGAAAGAACCTCCTCGCAATGTTCAATTGGGGAAGAGACATCCTCGATCTTAAATCCAATCCAGTGGCTAAAATCAAACAGCTACCTCACAACAGAGCGGCGCAGTATGTTCCCCTTCAACAAGACATTTTTAGGATTCTGGCCGTTGCCACGCCGGAAGAACGGGTGTTTTTATATTCTTATCTTCACACCGGGGCAAGGCGTTCGTCCATCTTCCGTTTGACTTGGAGCGAGGATATTGACTTTGAGGGGAAGCGGATCAGAATAGGAAGTAGAAAGTCTCGGGACGGTTCTTTCAAATATGTGTGGCTCCCCATGACCTCAGAATTGCACGACAGCCTTAAATGGTGGTGGGGGCATAGAAGGGATAACCTTTGGGTCTTTACGTCAAAGAAAGGCGGTCCCTGGACGGAGAGAAGGGGGTTTCTGAGAAGCTTATGTCATCGTGCCGGGGTCAGGGAATTCGGTTTTCACGCAATTAGGAGGCATGTGGCCTCTGTTTTGGCTTCTCAAAATGTTCCGCTGAAAACGATAGGTGAGATTCTTGACCACTCAAAATTAAGCACTACGGAACGGTATGTTTATAATCTCAACAATGATCTTGCGGTGACCATGGAGCTACTTTCTCAAAAACAAAATACACATGAGGATACACAGACCATACAAAAAGAGGGGTCGGTCAAATGACCTAACCCCTCGTTTTTATTATGGCGGGGTCGATGGGACTCGAACCCACGGCCTCCGGCGTGACAGGCCGGCGTTATAACCGACTTAACTACGACCCCGCAAAAATGGTAGGCGGAACAGGACTTGAACCTGTGACATCCACGGTGTAAGCGTGGCGCTCTCCCAGCTGAGCTATCCGCCCATATGTCCCGTTCAATCCCCTGTAACCGAAGGTGGGAACCTAAACAAAAAAGGAAAGCGTGTCAAGTAATATTTAAGCATTGAGGCGCAATTCCTCCCCCTGAGCAACCAATTTCGTCTTGCGCGGATGCTCTTCCGGTTTTTCCTCCGGGACAAAAGCCCTCATGAGGACATCATCCATGTTGTCCACCAAGACTACCTCGACATCTTTCAGCACATTGGCGGGGATATTGACAAGGTCCTTTTCGTTCTCACTGGGAATGATGGTCGTCTTGATATGTCCCCGGTGCGCCGCCAGCAATTTCTCCTTCAGCCCGCCAATGGGAAGTACCCGGCCCCTGAGGGTAATCTCGCCCGTCATCGCGAGATCGCTCCTCACCTTCTTCTTGAGAAGGGAGGATGCTATGGATGTGGCCATGGCGATCCCCGCGGATGGTCCATCCTTCGGGATAGCCCCTTCCGGGACATGAACATGAATATCCAGTTCCTTATAGAATGTTTCTTCCAGCCCCAGGATCGCGGCCCGTGATCTGACATAGGTCAGCGCGGCCTGGGCGGATTCCTGCATCACATCGCCCAGTTTGCCCGTCAAGGTCAATTTGCCGGTCCCCGGCATGATGGAAGACTCGATTGTCAACAGCTCGCCGCCAACCTCCGTCCACGCGAGACCGACCGTCAGCCCCACCCGATCCAGGGGTTCGATCTCTCCGAAACGGTACTTCGGCACACCAAGGTATTTCTCGACGGAATGTGCCCCCACCTTGATCTTCCCGCTTTTCCCGTCGGTGACAATCTTCCTGGCCACTTTCCTGCAGATGGAGGCAATTTCCCTCTCCAGGTTCCGCACCCCGGCCTCCCGTGTATATCTGCGTATGATCGTCAGGAGGGCCTTGTCGGAAAATGCGATATTGTCCCTTGTCAACCCGTTGGTTTCCAGTTCCTTCGCCACAAGATATTCCCGGGCGATATTCAGCTTTTCCGGTTCAGTATACCCCGCAATGCGTATTACCTCGGTCCGGTCCTGGAGCGCGGCAGGTATGGTCTGGAGGACATTGGCCGTCGTGATAAACATGATGTCGGACAAGTCATAATCGACCTCGAGATAGTTATCGTTGAAGGCGATATTCTGCTCAGGGTCCAGCACTTCGAGGAGCGCCGATGCCGGGTCTCCTCTGAAATCGGAACTGAGCTTGTCTATTTCATCAAGGCAGAATACGGGGTTGCTCGAACCCGCTTTTTTCAGAAGCTGGATAATCTTCCCCGGCATGGCCCCGATGTAGGTCCTCCGATGGCCCCGTATTTCGGCCTCATCCCGCAGGCCGCCGAGAGACAGCCGGACGAATTTCCGGTTCGTGGCCCGGGCGATCGATTTAGCGATGGAGGTTTTCCCCACCCCGGGAGGACCGACAAGGCAGAGGATAGACCCCTTCTTTTTTTTGGAAAGGGTCTGAACCGCGAGGTATTCAAGGATGCGCTCCTTTACCTCTTTGAGCCCGTAATGATCCTCCTCCAGGATGGCCTCCGATTCCTTCAGCGCCGTCCGGTCCTGCGTCTTTTCAAACCAGGGCAGTTCAAGTATCCAGTCCACGTAGTTCCGGACCACGGTCGCCTCCGCGGACATGGGGGACATCATTTTCAGTTTCTTTATCTCCTGTTTGACCTTCTGGTGAGCCTCCTCGGTCAATTTCTTTTCCTTCAGCTTCTTCTCCAGTTCCCGTATCTCGGCCTTGAAACTGTCATCTTCCCCCATCTCCTTCTGGATAGCCCGCATCTGCTCATTCAGATAATAATCCTTCTGAGTCTTCTCCATCTGCGATTTGACCCGCTTGCGGATGCGTCCCTCGACCTCCAGTATCTCGATCTCCGCCATCATCAGGGCGTATATTTTTTCGAGTCTCTCGGCAATATCGACCGTTTCAAGCACCTTCTGCCGTTCGTCCAATTTTACATACAGATGCGCCGCTACCGTATCGGCAAGCTTAGAGGGATTATTCGTGGACGACATGCTCCCCATCAGTTCAGAGGGAACTTTCCGGCTGATCTTCGCGTATTTCGTGAATGCCTCCACGACATTCCGCATCAGCGCTTCAAGCTTCGTATCCGATTGAGGTTCAGCCGGCTCTTTCAACTCCTCGACAGCGACGAGAAAAAAGTCGTTGTTGGGTATGTAGTCCTTGATAACCCCCCGTCTTCTCCCTTCAACCAGAGCCTTCACCGTGCCGTCGGGAAGCCTCAGCAACTGTATGATATTTCCAATAGTGCCGACCGTATAGATATCATCGTCGGTCGGGTCATCGATCTCGGCGCTCTTCTGCGCAGCCAGGAATATCTCCTTGTCGCGCTGCATGGCATATTCCAGGGCGTCGATCGATTTTTCCCGCCCCACAAAGAGGGGCACAATCATATAGGGAAAAACAACCACATCCCGCAGGGGGAGCAACGGTATCAAAAGACTGTCACTCTTTATTTCTTCTGTTTTTTTATTAAAATCAAACATATGGCACTATTATCCTGTTTTTTCCTGTTCCTTGTCGCCGGACATCTCGGAGGTTGTGCCGAAAACCAGTATCGGTTTCTCCTTTGTGAGAACGACGCCTTCATTGATAAGACATTCCCGTATGTCGTTCCGTGAGGGAATGTCATACATGATATCCAGCATGGTGTTTTCCATAATAGCCTGAAGCCCCCTCGCTCCTGACTTCCTTTCCGCGGAAAGCTTCGCTATGGCCTTCAACGCGCCGTCGGTAAGGGTCAGCTTGACGCCCTCTATCTCAAACATCTTTTTGTACTGTTTGACCATGGAATTCCGTGGCTCCACCAGTATTCTCACCAGATCCTCCTCATCCAGATCATAGAGGGTTCCAATGACCGGAAGCCTCCCCACAAATTCCGGGATCAGACCATATTTCAGCAGATCTTCGGGGCGCACATCAGCGAGAGTTTCACCGACATTGCGTTCTTTTCTGCTTTTGATGTCGGCGCCGAATCCCATGGCGGTAGCGTTTGTTCTTTTTTCAATAATCTCTTCAAGGCCGTTGAAAGCCCCTCCGCATATAAACAGGATGTTGGTGGTGTCCACCTGGATGAACTCCTGCTGCGGGTGTTTTCTCCCCCCCTTGGGGGGGACATTGGCCAGGGTCCCCTCGATGATCTTCAGCAGCGCCTGCTGAACGCCTTCACCGGATACGTCCCGGGTGATGGAAGGGTTCCCCGATTTTTTCGAGATCTTATCTATTTCGTCAATATAGACGATACCATGCGATGCCCGCTGGACATCGTAATTGGCGTTCTGAAGAAGACTCAGAATGATGTTCTCCACATCCTCTCCCACGTACCCCGCCTCGGTGAGCGTGGTGGCATCGGCAATAGCGAAGGGCACGTTCAACATGCGCGCCAATGTCTTCGCCAGGAGGGTTTTCCCCGAACCGGTGGGCCCGATAAGGAGGATATTGCTCTTCTGGAGCTCAACATCATTCAGTTCAACCCCCGAGACCAGCCGTTTGTAATGGTTGTAAACCGCAACTGAAAGGATCTTTTTTGTACGATCCTGCCCCACGACGTACTGATCCAGGAACTTCTTGATGTCCTTCGGCTCGGGGATGTCCTCCTTGGCGGTCTTCAGATCCCGGTTGCCATCTTCCTCGACAATGCATCTGCACAGGTCTATGCATTCATCGCAGATGTAGGCCGTAGGGCCGGCGACGAGTTTTCTCACCTCGTTCTGCGTCTTGCCGCAAAAGGAGCAAAAAAGCAGTCCCCGTTCGCCATCTTCAGGTTTTTTTCCCATGAACTATTTCCCCTTATTGTGCTGTTCTCTTGGTGATGATTTCGTCAATTATGCCATATTCTTTAGCCTGGGAACTGGTCATATAATAATCCCGTTCCGTATCGGCTTCAACCTTTTTAACGGACTGCCCGGTGTGCCGGGCAAGGATCGCGTTGAGGTCCTGCTTCAATCTCAATATCTCCTTGGCCTGAATCCCGATATCGGTCGCCTGTCCCTGCGACCCGCCCAGTGGCTGATGTATGACGATCCGCGAGTTCGGCAGAGCGCTCCTCTTCCCCTTTTCACCAGCGGCGAGAAGCAGCGCCCCCATGCTTGCCGCCTGCCCCATGCAAATGGTGTGAACAGCCGGACGTATGTATTGCATCGTGTCATATATGGCGAGACCGGCGCTGACAACGCCTCCGGGGGTGTTCAGATAGAACGATATCTCTCTGTCCGGATCTTCCGATTCCAGGAACAGCATCTGGGCTATGACGAGATTGGAGACATCGTCATCAATGGCCGACCCCAGAAAGATAATCCGATCCTTCAGAAGTCGCGAGTAGATGTCAAAAGCGCGTTCACCCCGACCATCCTGTTCTATTACCATGGGAATGAGAGGCATCATTTCTCTCCTTTTTTCGTTTTCTTACCCTTTTTGACAACGGTTATGTCGGCCTTCTCTTGAATAAAATCTATAATCTTCGTCTCAAGCAGCTGGTCCTTGAGCCGCTCCTTCATGCCATCGCCCTCATAGAACTTCTTGACGGATTCATAATCCTGGCCGTACTTTTGAGCGACATCTTTCAGCTTCTCTTCAACCTCTTCCGCGCTGACATCAATCGACTCTTTTTCGGCTATTTTACCCAATATAAACGAAGTCTTGACCAGCCGGGTTGCCTGGTCAGTAAATCTGTCGTGCATGTTATAGCTGATCTCGGCGGCCTTGTCTTCCGGCATGCCGTTCTGAACCATTCTCTGGCGGGCATCCAGCATCATGGCGTAGGTCTGCCGTTCTACCCAGGAAGGAGGAACTTCAAATTCATTCTTTTCCAGAAGTTTGTCAATGATCTTGTCTCTCAGCTCCGCCTTGATCCGCGATTCCCCCTCCTCTTCAAGCGACTTTTTCACGTCATCCTTCAGATCTTCCAGAGACTCATATTTCTCGAAATTCTTCACGAACTCCTCATTCAATTCGGGGAGAATCTTCACACGGATATTGTTGAGGGTGACAGAAAAGAGAACCTCTTTCCCGGCAATGTCCTTTGCACCGTATGTTTCAGGAAATGTCACGGTGATATCCCTCGATTCTCCCTTCTTCATCCCGAGCAGCTGCTCCTCAAAGCCGGGGACGAAGCTCTGAGAACCAATCTGGAGCGTATGATCTTTCGATGCCAGCTCCTTGCGCGCTTCTCCGCCAATGGTCCCCGAAAAATCGATGAGGGCGAAATCTCCGTCGGCAAGCCCTCGATCGTCGGCAACATCTTCAAGAGTAGCGTACATCTGACATATCTGCGTAAGCCGATCGTCCACATCCGCCTTTGTGACGGACAGTGATTCTTTTTCCAGGGCAAGTCCCGCATAGTCCGTGGGATCCAGGAGAGGCTGGATATCAACAGTAGCGGTAAAGAGAAAGTTCTCCCCCTTCGTTATCCCTTGCTGATCAATAACCGGCTGTGCCACAACATCTATATTGTTTTTTTCAACGGCATCGCTGAAGTGCTTCGTCACCAGATTTGATACCGCCTCCTCCTCTACCCTTTCCTTATAATGCAGTTCAAGCATATTCCGAGGGGCCTTCCCCGGTCTGAATCCCCTGATTTTAGCGCTCCTGCCTACTGTTTTGTATATTGAATCGAGCTCCTTTTTCACGTCATCCCAGAGCACTTCGAACGACAGTTTTCGCTGTACGGAACTGATATCCTCTATCTTTACTTCACTGGCCATGGCAATCACTTGTTTACTCCTTTGCACAGATTAAGAGACTTACAATTGAGATATGCATGAAATATCCCCGGGAGGATGGTGCGAGAGAGGGGAGTTGAACCCCTATCCGCTTTCGCGGGCTGGATCCTAAGTCCAGTGCGTCTTCCAGTTCCGCCACTCTCGCAATTCACAAGAGTACTGTTATACTAGTAATCGTACGACCGATTGTCAACTGCGAAAAGCATGCCACCCGGGAGACCACGTCTGCCCGTGCCAAACAAAAACCGCCCGAAACGGCGGTTTCACACTGCACCAATAATGGTCGGGGCGAGAGGATTTGAACCTCCGACCCTCTGAACCCCATTCAGATACGCTACCAGACTGCGCCACGCCCCGACTTGGTTGGTGAGATATCACCATAGGTTTTCTCTGTCAAGAACAAGAATCTCTGCTGATGAAAAGATACTTCCCTATCCCCTCATACTGCTTTTTTCCAAGGCCTTCTATCCGTTTCAGCTCACCGATTGAAGTGAAAAGCCCCTTTTCTTCTCTGAACCGCACTATTTTTGAGGCCGTTGTGCGACCGATTCCAGGAATGAGCGCCAGTTCTTCCGGCGTTGCCCGGTTAAGATCAATGGGCATACCGAGGGCGAGCCGGGCGGAGGCAGACATGTGATTGACGATGACACTTCCGCTGATGCGATTAAAGCCGACCCGCTCTCCCGATTGGAGCGTCCGGGAGGGATCAAATGCCGTGAATCCACTCAGATCGTCAATCCCGGCCTCTCTCAAGAGATCACCGATCGTCGACCCCCTTTGCAAAAAGTAGATGCCCGCGTAATTTTCATGCCCGGCAATCTCCACCGCGATCCGGGATCCTTCCCCCACAGAGGAGACGGGAGACGACGGTGCGGGATGGATGTACCGGTAGATGTCCCGGGCGGCATATACAACCACCGCCGCTATTACAACAAGGACGGCTCCGTACATCTGTCTCGAATCGAAGGCTCTTCCCTTCATAGGACTTCACCTATGTTCAGGGTTCCTGATCCAAATCGAAGGCGTCGTGCAGGACCCTGACGGCCAGTTCCGTATACTTGGCCTCTATAACGCACGATATCTTGATCTCGGATGTGCTGATCATCAGGATATTGATCCCCTCATGGGCCAAGGCCGCGAACATTTTCGACGCGACACCGGACTGGCTTCGCATGCCGACTCCGACTATGGATATCTTGGCAATATTCTCGTCATACTCTACCCGGGAGGCGCCCATATCCTTTGCAGTAACGTCAAGAAGCCTGCGGGCCTCCCCTATATTCTTGCGGGAGACGGTGAAGGTCAGGTCGGTAAACCCTTCGCTGCTCGCGTTCTGGATAATCATGTCCACCACAATATTATGGTCGGACAGGGGCGTGAACAGTTGGGCGGCAATACCCGGTCTGTCCGGTACATGCACAACCGTCACTTTGGCCTGATCCCTGTCATATGCAACGCCGGAGATAACTCCCTGTTCCATCTCTTCATCCTCCTTGGTAACCAATGTTCCACTGTCCTCGCTGAAGGAAGACCTCACGTACACCGGAACCCCGTAGGTCTTGGCCAGTTCCACGGAGCGGTGGTGCAGAACTTTCGCCCCCGCCCCCGCCAGGCTCAGCATCTCATCGTATGATATTCTCTTCAGCTTGCGCGCCTTGTGATACAGATTCGGATCCGTCGTATAGACTCCATCCACATCGGTGAATATCTCGCAAAAATCGGCCTTGAGGGAGGCCGCTATGGCCACGGCAGTCGTATCCGAGCCGCCTCGCCCCAAGGTGGTGATGTTTCCCTTCGCATCAACCCCCTGAAACCCGGCCACAACGACAATCTTCCCCTTTCTCAGTTCATCCCCTATCCGCCCCGTCTCGACATCGAGTATCTTCGCGGTACTGTACGCATCATCAGTCAAAATCCGCACCTGATCGCCCAGGAGGGATACGGCCCGGCTTCCCATCGTATTGAGCATGATGGCCAGAAGCGAAACCGTCACCTGCTCACCCGACGAAACCAGTACATCATATTCTCTCCGGTCCGGCTCTCCTCCGGAGGCATTGTTGGCCATCCCAACCAGCCGGTCCGTCTCACCGGCCATGGCAGAAAGAACAACCACCATGTCATTTCCATCTTCTCTGGCTCTCGCCACCTTCTGTGCCACAGCTCGAATCTTGTCGAGATTCGCCACGGAGGTGCCGCCATATTTCTGCACAATCACTGCCACGCGTTAAAATCCTCCTTTTCTCAACATTCCTGCAATCGATGTTATATCTGACGTACAGGCAATCCTCAACTTCCGTGTATTGCTGATCCCGTGTTCCATGCTGATCATCAACGTCCCCTCAGGAAGGATGTCAGCTATCTTCTCAGCCCATTCGATAACAACAACACCGCCCCCTGAGAAATACTCCTGATACCCGATGTCATCCATCTCACGGGATCCGGACAAACGGTAGACATCCATATGATACAGGGGGATACGCCCGGGATACTCATTGACCAGCGTGAAGGTGGGGCTGGTGACGTAATACCGTTCGGCGATCCCCATCCCCTGGGCTATTCCCTGTGTCAGGCATGTCTTTCCCGTACCCAGTTCGCCCGTCAGTCCCAGAATTTCCCCGCCGGTCAGGTTTTCTCCGATAATCCTCCCTATATGCAGGGTGTCTGCAGAGCTGTGAGAAGTGAGATCAAAGGATGTCATTATCTACTTTTCAAGAGTGACAAAGGCCATGGCATATCGTTCGGTATGGGAAATACTGAGGTGGCTTCCCCGAATCCCGGCCCTTTCGATCATGTCCCTCGCCCGTTCATGAAGTTCCAGCACCGGTTTCCCCTCCGCGCGGTTTATCACCTCCACGTCTCTGAACCTGACACCGTTCCCCATGCCCAGGCCCAATCCCTTGAGGAATGCCTCCTTTGCCGCGAATCGCGCCGCAAAATGCCGGGCAGGGCACACCTTCTCGCTGCAGTACCGTATTTCCCTGTCGGAAAAGACCTTCAGGGTAAACCGCTCACGCCATTTCTTCAGGATTCTTTCGATCCGCGCCACCTCAACGAGATCTGTCCCCACCCCGTACATCATCCCTTTATCTCATCTGCAACGAGAGCGACCTTCTTCATAAATTCCACGTCGTGAACCCTGACAATATGCGCCCCGTTCAGGATGGCGGCGGTCAGGCTCGCCGCCGTTCCCTCAAGCCGCTCTTCCGCACGTTCCCGGCCCGTGATCTGACCGATAAAGCGCTTGCGCGAAACACCCACCAGAATCGGCATCCCCAGCGTCTTCAGTTCTTTGAGGTTCCGCAGGATGGCGATATTGTCCGTCGTTGACTTGCCGAAGCCGATCCCGGGATCAATGACGATTTGTTCTTCATGCACCCCCGCCGAGACAGCGGCTTCGATCCGATCCTCCAGGAAACCGGCGATCTCACCCATGAGCGAGCGATAGGACAAATCCCCCTCCTGCATCGTCCGGGGCCGCCCCCGCATATGCATCAAAACGATGGGAACCTGGTGCGTTGCAACCACCTCCGCCATCCCATCATCAAATCTCATGGCGCTGATATCATTTATCATTTCAGCACCAGCCTCCAGGGCGCGGCGTGCAACCACGGCCTTCGTCGTGTCGATCGACATGGGGATGGAGAGAATCCCGTGGAGGCGCTCTATGAGGGGAAGCACCCGGGCCATCTCCTCATGGGCAGCGACGGGTTCCGAACCCGGCCGCGATGATTCCCCTCCGATGTCGATGATATCGGCGCCGGCTTCTTCCATCGTGCGCGCGTGGACAACCGCATCTTCAATATCGCGGAACATCCCTCCATCGGAGAAGGAATCGGGGGTCATATTCACGATCCCCATGATCAGGGTCTTTTCCCCAATCTCAAATTCCCTTCTCGGTGTCCGGAGAACAAAGCGATCCCGAGAAATATTGGCAAGGATCCGCCTGATATTCCCGGATACCTCCTTCAGCTTGAACGGCTGGGGGGCCAGCTTGTCAGCGAGCCGTTTCATCTGCTTGATAGTACCGATCAGTATGGCATCGGTTCTGTCGATGCTACAGGCAACGGACTCCCTCGCCACGGCGACGTCACCGCCGATTGACAGCATCTCCTGCTTCAGTATGTTTGCCACCCTGCACTCGATCCCCTTCAGGAGCAGATTCACGGTCTCCATCTTGGGGAGCATGGCCTCGACCCCCGGCCAGTCCACGCCCACTTTCTTCAATTCGTCTTCCGCCCGGGCGGGGGAGGTGATGTGCAGATATCTCACTGAGGCCCCTCTACCGGGGTCGGCACCCCGATGATCTCATCAAGCTCTTCGGCGTTGAGCACCTCCTTCTCGAGCAGCACCTTCGAAAGCCTGTGGAGAGTGTCGATATTCTCCGAGAGGAGTCTTTTTGCCCGTTCGTAGTTTTCCATCACAATCCGCGATATCTCCTTGTCGATTCTTTCCGCGGTCTCCTCACTGTAATTCTTGTGCGTGGCGATCTCTCTGCCCAGGAATACCTGCTCCTCCGCCTTCCCGAAGGTCAGCGGGCCCATCTCCGCGCTCATCCCCCAGTTACAGACCATCTTCCGGGCGATCTCCGTAGCGCGCTCTATATCATTCCCGGCCCCCGTGGTAAAATCCTTCAGGATCAGTTCCTCAGCGGCCCTTCCTCCAAGGAGAATCGTAATGTTGTTGATCAGATATGAGCTGGGATAGGCATGCTTCTCGTCCACCGGGAGCTGCTGGGTCAGACCCAGGGCTCGTCCTCTCGGGATAATGGTCACCTTATGGATGGGGTCGGTCCCCGGGATCAGTTTGGCGACCAGGGCATGACCCCCTTCATGATACGCGGTGTTACGCTTCTCTTCATCGCTGATGACCATGCTCCTCCGCTCGGCCCCCATGAGAACCTTGTCCTTCGCGAATTCCAGGTCGGACAGGGAGACCGACTCCTTGTTCTGCCGTGCCGCGTACAGGGCCGCCTCATTGACCAGGTTTTCGATATCAGCACCGGAAAACCCGGGGGTCCCCCGGGCAATGACCGAAAGGTTGACATCGGGCTCCAGAGGAACCTTCTTGACGTGGACCTCGAAGATCTTTTCCCTCCCCCTGACATCCGGGAGGGGTACAACGACCTGCCGGTCGAACCTTCCGGGTCTGAGGAGTGCGGGATCGAGGACGTCCGGCCGGTTGGTGGCCGACATGATAATAACCCCCTCATTCGATTCAAATCCGTCCATCTCCACAAGCATCTGATTCAGTGTCTGTTCCCGCTCGTCATGACCACCCCCGAGACCGGCCCCCCGCTGCCGTCCCACCGCGTCGAGCTCGTCGATAAAGATGATGCAGGGAGCGTTTTTCTTCCCCTGGTTAAAGAGGTCGCGTACCCGGGACGCGCCGACCCCCACGAACATCTCCACAAAATCGGAACCGCTGATGCTCAGGAACGGGACTCCCGCCTCACCGGCGATGGCGCGCGCGAGGAGTGTTTTCCCCGTGCCGGGCTGCCCGACAAGGAGGACACCCTTCGGTATCCGTCCCCCCAGCTTCGTGAATTTCCGGGGATCCCGCAGAAACTCAACTACCTCCTCCAGTTCTTCCTTGGCCTCATCGACCCCTGCCACATCAGCGAAGGTGGTCTTGTGCGACTTGTCCGTCATCAGCCGGGCCCTGCTTTTACCGAAGGACATGGCCTTGCCGCCGCCCGCCTGCATCTGGCGCATGAAGAAAATCCAGACACCGATAAGAAGTATGATGGGGAGCCATGATATGAGTATGGTCATATACCAGGAAGAACCCTCGGCCGGTTTAGCTGTGATCCTCACCCCTTTTGATTTTAAAAGGGTGATCAGGTTCGGGTCCCGGGGGGCATACAGTGTAAAAAGCTTGCCGTCTGAAAGCCTCCCTTCGATGGTCTCGCCCTGGATAGTAACATCGGTCACCTGTCCCTTGTCGAGGTAGGCGGTAAAGTCGCTGTAGACGATCTCGTCCTTCTTCCCTTGAGGCTGATTGAACATCTGGAAAAGAAAAAGAAATACCAGACTGATCACTATCCAGAGGGCTATATTTTTCTGCGATTGATTCACCATTCACTCCTGTAAAAATTTTTGAGGTTTCTTTCCTATCAAATAATTTCAGCTTTTACCACTTTTTCCGTTGTATCCGTTATCTTCACCCGGTCACTCATCCGCAGCCCCGGCACCCACAAGACCGATTCGCGGTCAACCAGGAGCGGTAACGAACGCCTGCGTATCTTGGGCACCTTCTCATCCATCAGAACCGCCGCCACCTTCTTTGTCCCTGCCATCCCCAAGGGTTGTATCCGGTCTCCCCTTCGGATATTCCTCACAACCAAGGGGAAGGAAATGGCACCACAATCCATGAAGACGGGATTGCTCGAACGGGGATCTGCCTCGTTCGTACCAACCAGATCAAAGGTGATTCTCCCTCCCGTCTCAGCGATATCCACACTCCCCGGAATCCGCACCTCGTATGAGAAATCGGGATCAGCCGGGGATTCGCCTTTCGTCTCGATAATCAGATCATCGTACTCCCGCCGAGCCGTAAGGTTGAAAGGAAGATCCGCTTGAGCACCCGGTTCGGGAGATTCAATAAGATCAACCACCGCCTTGACATGGAGATACCCGATCCCGTTTTTCAGCGGAGAATGCGCTTCAAGGAGCGTCTTGATCAGCCGCCACATCAGGGCTGGATGGAGTTCGTTCAGCTTCGGCAGCGAGAGCCGGGGAGCATCCCGGTCTATGTTCCACGCGGCGATGGTCCGGGAAACCGACTCTCCGATAAAATCATCTTCAAGTCTCAGGATCTCAGCCGTACGGCCAATATTTTCTTCCAGTCTCAGATTGTAGTATGCTTTCAGCTCCGGGATCAACGTTCCCCGGATTCTGTTCCTCAGATACGCCTCATCCCGGTTGGAACTGTCGGTCACATACGGTATATCATTGTCAGTCAGAAAGGATATGATCTCGTCGCGCCTTACTTCCATAAGGGGGCGGATGTAGATCCCGTCCCGAATCGGAAGGAAGCCTTTGAGCCCTTCCAGCCCGCTCCCTCTGAGAAACCGCATAAGGACCGTCTCTGTCTGATCGGTCAGGGTGTGCCCCAGGGCGATCCGGTCCAGTCCCTTCCTGCGGACCATCCTCTCAAAGAACGCGTATCGCTCATCCCGGCAGAGATCTTCAAGGGACCCTCCCCGCTCCCGCCGCAGGTCCGGGATGGAAATCCTCTCCGCCTCGAAGGGAATCCCCATGGTCGCTGCCATTTCTCTGACAAATGCCTCGTCCCGGTCGGCCTCCCCCCCCCTGATGCCGTGGTTCAGGTGCAGCACGGACAGTTCAAGGGCATACTCAGACGCAAGATTCGCAAGGACGCGCAGAAGAGCAATGGAATCCGCCCCGCCCGACACGGCAATGCCCACCCGGTCTCCCGCGGCAAGCATGGCGTACTTCTCAATCGTGCTTTTTACCTTACGCATGGGCGAAGCCCTTCTCCGCTCTCCGATCCTTCACTCGAACAGCCCTTTCACTTCTCTAATATCCTCGCACCAGTAATCCGGCTTGAGGGACAAGAGGGCGTCCCGCGCTCCCAGCCCGTTCAGCAGAGCGCAGCTCAGTGCCCCGCTGTTCCTGGCCAGGAGAATGTCATTGATCCCGTCACCAATAACCACCGTATGCGATTCTCCTGCACCATACCGATCCATAAGCGGAACCAGCAGATCCCGGTCCGGCTTCTTCAGGGGCAGGCTGTCCATGCCGATGATCTCTTCAAAGTAGGGGGCTATACCCAGCGCGTCCGCAATTTTCAGCGTATACTCATATAACTTATTGGTAATAATGAGCTTCGTTGTTCCGCTGAAATGCTCCAATACATCGGTCACGCCCGGATAGAGGGCCGTCGTGTCGAGAAGATGCTGCGCATAATAATCACGGAATATTTTCATCGCCTCGTCGAACCTCTCCCGGTGCTGCACCCCGAGGGATCGTTCAATCAGTTTCATAACGCCGTCACCGACGAATCCCATGATCGTTTCCGTTGCAAGGACCGGTATGCCCAGTTTCTCCAGCGCGTAATTCACCGAGTTCGAGAGGTCACTCCCGGAGTGCACAAGCGTTCCGTCAAAATCAAAAACCATTAAATCGATCTTTCTCATTATTCTCCTGACAGACCTGGGACAAAGGATTTTTCTTTTCATACTGTGATACGGACGTCATACACAAACAACCACGAAGACGAAATATTTTTTAGTATAATAACTTATTTGAGAATTACAAGGGAGAAAGATGCGAAACTGCCGGCGATTGCACTGTTGACAAGGCCTCTCGCCTGTGGTAGGGGAGAGAGAAACCGCTTGGATCCGGGAGTTCCGGACTGAGACGGAACGGTCGAAGACAGAACGTGAAGCAATCGTGCATCTTGAGGGGCCTTTCCGACATCATTCCGGACGGCCCCCTTTTTTGTGAGATGAAAAAAGACTCGATCGCCATTATAGGCCTGGGCAAGGTTGGTACCGCGGTAGGCCATCTCCTCCGGAATGCCGGCCATGAAATTGCGGCGGTCGCAGACCGGTCCCCGGATGCCCTCAAGCGGGGGATCACCCACACCGGAGGAGCTGCCTCGAAGGATCCTCTTCATGCCGCCCAGTCCGCGGACGCCATCTTCATCACCACGCCTGACGACCTGATTCGATCCGCGTGTGATGAGATCGCGGAGGGGGGCGGTTTCGGCCCCGGCAAGAAAGTCGTTCACATGAGCGGGGCCGGAGGGCTCGACCTTCTGGAATCGGCGCGAGCGTCGGGGGCGCAGATAGCGACCATCCACCCCCTCCAGTCCTTTGTTGACATGGAAGGGGTCATCAGCAGCATTCCGGGAAGCGCCTTCAGCATCACTGCCGAAGGGGAGATGCGTGACTGGGCAGTCCGCATCGTCGAGGATCTGGGAGGCATACCCTTCTTCGTATCGGATGAGGACAAGCCCTTCTACCACGCTGCCGCCTGCATGGCATCGAACTATCTCGTCACCCTGATGAACATGGTGGAGGGAATCTACCGGCAGATAGGGATGCAGGAGAACGAAGCGCTGCGGTCATTCTGGCCCCTCGTCCGGGGCACCATACGGAACATCGAAGGGAAGGGAACCGAAAAATCGCTTACGGGTCCCATCGCGCGCGGCGACATCGGCACCATCCGCAAGCATCTGACGGTCCTTGGGGAAAAGGCGCCCCGGCTCCTGGTTCTGTACCGCGAAATGGGTCTGTTCACCGTGGATATTGCTCTGAGAAACAATACCCTCTCGGAAGAAAGCGCCAAGGAGATAGAATCATTACTGAAAGGAGATTCACATGAGTAAACAGGGGACAATAAACAAGATCACCACCTCGGCCATACAGAAGATGAAACAGTCGGGGGAGAAAATATCCATGCTGACCGCCTACGACTATTCCACCGCCGCCACTATGGATGAGGCAGGGATGGACATCATACTGATCGGAGATTCCCTTGGGATGGTCGTGCTGGGGTATGACAGCACGCTCCCGGTCACCATGGAGGACATGATCCACCACACAAAGGCGGTCTCCCGGGCGGTGAAACGGGCCATGGTCATCGCCGACATGCCCTTCCTCTCTTACCAGACGTCTATCCAGGAAGGGGTGTACAACGCAGGCCGCCTCATGAAAGAGGCAGGCGCCCACGGTGTCAAACTGGAGGGGGGGCAGGAAGTAGCCGACGTGGTCAGGAAGATAACCTCTTCGGGGATTCCCCTCATGGGACATCTTGGTCTGACACCCCAGTCAGTTCACCAGCTTGGCGGCTACAAGGTGCAGGGAAAGGATGACAAAACGGCACGGAAGTTGATGGAAGACGCCCGGGTGCTGGAAGAGGCGGGAGCCTTTTCCCTCGTCCTGGAATGCGTTCCGGCACAGCTTGCCGGGGAGATCAGCAGGGCCCTGGCGATACCGACGATCGGGATCGGAGCGGGGGTCGCATGCGACGGCCAGGTGCTCGTTGTGAACGACATGCTCGGGATCTTCGAGAAATTCACCCCGAAGTTTGTAAAGAAGTACGCAGAACTGAATAAGGATATCCGGTCCGCCATGAAACAGTACATCGACGAGGTCAAGAGCGGGGCATTTCCGGGGAAAGAGCACTCCTTCTGATAGAACCAAGAGGGCTGGCACATCTTCGGCCCCATGGCTCTTTCATCCCTGCCCGTCGCGGTTTGTGAACGGGTCGGTCAGAGATGCCGGGCGGTGAAAAGTCGGGCATACAGCCCTTTCATGCCGGAGATCTGAGCTTCCGCGCGTATTGCCACATGCGGGAAAAGACCCGCACCCCCGTTTCGGGAAAATCAAAAATGGGAATCTCGTGTTCCATCAGATAAGCACGGGAGCGATAGATATGCTTAGCATCTCCCAGAAAAGACATGAAGAAGGGTTTATTCCGTTTCTTTCTGACAAGATCCACGAGGGGGGCCAACATCTCGTTGGTTCCGGCGGCAGAGGCGATAAAAAAGATCCCGTCCACACCATCGTCATCAAAGAGAGCCTGGGTGATTTCAGTCGAAATCTTTTCAAAACCGTGAACATTCGTGTCCGGATAGATATCAACAGGGTTCTTTCGTTTGGGTTCGGTTGAGATGACCGCAGAGAGACGGTCCAGGGTTTCCGGTTTGAACCGGGCAAGCGGGAGATCCTCATCGGCCGCCTGATCAATGCTCATGATCCCCTGAGCCCCGCTGAAGGTAACCAGGGCGATCCGGTTTCCCCGGGGGAGCGGAGACCACTGAAATCCCATGATGGTCGCCATCAGTTCTTCAACACCTTTCACCCGCAGCACTCCTGCCTGGCGCAGGGCGCCGTCCAGGATGACGTCGTTCACGGCGAGGCTCGCCGTATGGGAGGCCGTGGCAGCGCTTCCCGCAGTGCTGCGTCCCCCTTTGAGCAGAATGACCGGTTTTTTCCGTACCGCTCTCCGGGCTTCTTCCAGGAACCGTCGTCCGTCCCGAATATCCTCCAGATAGAGACCTATAATCCGCGTCTGCTCATCGCCGGCCAGATATTCCAAGGCATCGCTCTCATCCACATCCACCTTGTTCCCCAAGCCGAGGCCCTTCGAGATCCGGTATACAGGAAAGGAACTCAGGTAGAGGAGGAGCGCCCCCACAAAGATTCCGGACTGAGCGGCAAAACCGACTGAACCGGGGAGTGGGTTGCTTTTACCCCCAAAGTATGACGTCAGGAGACCTGTCTCCGTATTCACCAGCCCGAGTGTATTGGGGCCGAAGCCGCGGATGTCGGCAGAGCGCAAAATGGCGCGGATCTCCTCCTGCAGGGTCTTTCCCTGATCGCCTGACTCGGCAAATCCCTCGGAGGAGATCACCACCCCCTTTACTCCCTTGCGGGCGCAGACCTTGAGAGCCTCCGGCACCGCTCCAGGGGGAATGATCATCGTCGCCAGGTCCACGTCAAAGGGAACATCATCGAGGCGTGGATAGAGTGTCACCCCCCGGTACTCACCGCCGCGGGGATTGATCCCGGCAACCCGGCCCTTGAATCCCGAACGCTCCAAGGCCTTGATAAGAAGAGCACCCGGTTTTGAAGGATCCTGTGAGGCTCCGAAGATGGCAATACTTCTCGATTCCATTACATCGCGGACTGGTCGCATCGTTCCTCCTGTGACGGACAAGGTCGGGCAGTGTCAAACCACCGAACGCCACGGCCACCATAAAAAGATGGCGCCGTCATGTCAAGAAGAAAGAAGAGCGAAGAAGGAAACCGTATCGGAGAGGGAGGGACCACACCGGGGCAAAACCCAGGCTGTTTGCTGCATGGGGACAGGTTATGTCTTTTTTCAGAGGGTTCCTTTTATCAGCAGTTCAGCGAAATCATCAGGAGGGACCGGGGGGCTGAAGTAATATCCCTGGGCTTCATCACAACCGCACCCCTTTATCAGTTGAAACTGTTCCTTTGTTTCAATCCCCTCCGCCACAATCCTCTTATCAAGGCTGTGCCCCATGGCGACGATCGTGCGGATGATAACATATTTGTCCTCCTGCTCCGTACATTCCATGACGAATGACCGATCGACCTTTATGGCATCAAAGGGGAAGGAGGTCAGATAGCGCAGGGAGGAGTATCCCGTTCCGAAATCGTCCAGGGTCATGGTAATACCCAGGGCTTTTATCCGTTTCAGGGTAGCGATGGTTTCAACCGTATCCTGCATGAGGACATTTTCAGTGATTTCAACCTCAAGATTGTGGCCATCGATACCGCCGCTCCTGATAATGTCCTCGATACTTTCTATGATATTCTGGTGGGCGAACCGATACCCGGAAAGGTTGACGGCAATCCGCGGCGGAGACAAGCCGGCTTTCCTCCAGTCGCCCCACTGTCCGCACGCCTTGTGCAGCACCCATCGGTTGATATCGATAATCAGGCCTGATTCCTCGGCGATGGAGATGAAGTCATCGGGGACGATCTTCCCTTTCTCGGGGTGAAACCAGCGGATCAGCGCCTCGGCGCCGACGATTTTCCTCGTGGCGAGATCGATCTGCGGCTGATAGAAGAGAACAAACTCCTCTCTTTCCAGGGCTTTCCTCATGTCATTCTCGATAGAAAACCGCTGAATCGCGACACGGTTGAGGGATTCCTCATAGAACTGATAGTTATTCCGTCCCGAATCCTTTGCCTGATACATCGCCGAATCGGCGGTTTTCAACAACGCGGTGGCGCTTTGACCGTCCTGAGGGTACAGGCTGATACCGATGCTGGTGGTCACCGACACATCATGTCCATCACAATTATAGGTGGTCGGTATGGCCTGAATGAGGCGCCGCGCAACCATCGCGGCGCTCTCCGTATCCCTGATATCGGTCAGCAAAATGGTAAACTCATCTCCCCCCAGTCTCGCGATCACCGAATCAGAGTCTTCGGAGCGGAACCGCGTCACGGTATCGCTGCGGCGGATATTTTTTTTCAGCGTTTCCGCCACATTTTTCAGCAGCAGATCTCCCACATGGTGTCCAAGGGTGTCATTCACCCGCTTAAACCGGTCCAGATCGAGATACAAGATGGCAAAGATCTCATTATTACGCTTCGCTCTCGCAATGGTGTGGTCGAGGCGGTCCAGGAAAAGCATGCGATTCGCCAGACCGGTCAGGCCGTCGTAAAAGGCAAGGAGGCGGATTTCCTCCTCAGCCGCTTTCAGCTGAGTCACGTCCTGAATAACTCCCAGAAGCGTTTCCGGGTTTCCATTCGCGTCAAAGAGGATTTCACCCTGATTCAGTATATGCTTCTGCGTGCCGTCAGGAAGAAGGGTGGTGTATTCCAGGGTAACCGGTTTTTTTCTCTCGACCGCCGCGTCGATTGCTTCCCTGACCCTGTCGCGCTCTGATGGGGTAACCTGCGCGAGAAAATCCTCATACGTCGTCCCTTCGCACCCCTCCCGCAATGCAAGGAGCAGGCAGGCTTCCGGAGAGCAGGAGAACTCCCGGGTGGAAAGATCAACCTGCCAGTTGCCGAGTTTGGCAAGTTTCTGTGTCTTGTCCAGACGGTTTCTGCTCCGGTACAGCTCTCTGAAGGCCTGGCCGGCGCGCAGCATGTAGCGTCCGCGGTGGCCCAGCATCACCGGATTGAGCGGCTTGGTCACGAAACCGTCAGCGCCCACATCAAAGGCCCGGTTGATTGAATCGGTATCATCGAGACCGGTCACCATGAGAATCTGCGTGTATATTCCTTCGGGGAGTTTTCTGATGGCGGCACATGTTTCAAATCCATCCATCACGGGCATGACGACATCCAGCAGGATAAGATCGGGTTGATCGGACCGGAAGAGGGCGAGGCCCCGCTGGCCGTCCTCCGCATGGATCACGTCAAACCCGGCCTTTCTGAGCGCCGCGCCCATGACCATCCGCAGTGAGTTGTCATCGTCAACGACGAGCGCCAGAGGACTTCTGTCTGCCCGTTTCCTGCTAATCATGCAAGCCGATCTCCCTCTGCAGGGCGCCTCTCACCTTCTCAAATTCCGATTCAATGGCGGCGACGAGGCGCGCCGCATCGTCAAAGGAGTTATTTCTGCAATTCATTTCAAGCTCCTTGCTGATCTCGGAAAGACCGAGAGCGCCCACATTGGCGCTGCTTGACTTCAGGGTATGGGCGGCCCGCTGCAACACCGCGCCGTCATTGTCCAAGAGGGCCTGTTTCAGCTGTAAGATAAGGGGCACCGCGTCGGCCAGGTAGGTCTCGACCACCTGTCGCACAATACTCGGTTCCCCTTCCATCTGGAGATCCTGAAGGGCCTGCAGCACGCCTCGATCGATACAAGCAGGCCCCTCATTTTCCGTATCTGACCCCTTCGCCGAATCGTGCTCAACGATCACCTCCCCTTCCATCCTTTTCCCCTCCTCATGGTGCGTTCCATCAGTCCCGCCGAACCAGCGCTCAAGAACAGCGAACAACTGGTTGAGCGTAAAGGGTTTGCTCAGGTAATCGTCCATTCCCGCGGCCAGACATTTCCCCCGATCCTCCTCGAGGGCGTGGGCGGTCAGCGCGATAATGGGGGTTCTCTTCTGTATCTGCCTCCTCTGTTCCAAAGCCCGAATCTCGGCGGTGGCCTGATATCCATCGAGGATCGGCATCTGACAATCCATAAAGATAAGGTCATAGGCCGCATCCGGGCGGGTGACGGCATCAAGGGCCTCTTTACCGTCATTGGCGATAAAGACCCGGCATCCGTAAGCCTGGAGCATCGCCTTGGTAACCTCCTGGTTCGTTACGTTATCCTCCGCCATAAGGACATTGATGCGAAATCTCTTCCTCTCCTCGGAGAGGCTGTGCCGGGTGATGAGTTCCTGAGATTCATTCTTCTGACCGGAGTCCATCACCTTCAACAGTGACGCGTGCAGGTCGGCCTGGCGAACCGGCTTGGTCAGATAGGCCAGAACGCCGCTCTCCTTGGCCATCCGCGCATCGCCGCGCAATCCGACCGAGGTGAGCATGACTACCCGGACGGTAACGAGGGAAGGATCGGCCTGTATTCGTTGAGCAACCTCCAGTCCATCCATTCCCGGCATGTCCATATCGAGGATGACCATATCGAAGGGTTTTCCCTCCTGAACCGCACCGGCCAGTTTCTGCAGCCCTTCAACTCCCCCTCTGGCGCTGTCATAATCCATCCCCCACGACGCCGCCTGCCGTTTGAGGATTTCCCTGTTCGTGGCGTTATCATCGACAATCAGGAGTCTGAGCCCCTGGAATCTGGCGAGATTGGGCGGAACGCGATCAAGTCCGACTGGGGGACCGATCGCAAGATTCATTGAAAAGAAGAAGGTTGATCCCTTCCCCGGTTCACTCTCACAGTCCAGGACGCCCCCCATGAGTGAAACCAGCTCTTTCGAAATCGCGAGACCAAGGCCCGCGCCGCTGTATTTACGGGTGGTGGAACCGTCGGTCTGGGTAAAGGACCGGAACAGTTTTTTTTGATCCTCCGGGCTGATCCCGATGCCGGTATCCGTCACCGCTATCGTCAACGCTGCCCGGCCGTCATCGAGCCTGGTCGTCGAGGCTCGGACGACGACTTCCCCCTTTTCCGTGAACTTGATCGCGTTCCCTACCAGATTCGTCAGGACCTGCCTGAGCCGGGTGGGGTCACCCTTGAGAAAGATATCCGTTCCCTCCGCAATGGAAACAGCCAGTTCAATCCCCTTTGCGTGGCTCCGCGAGGCATAGAGCTGGGCTACATCCTCGATGAGCAGCTGGAGATTGAAGGGGGTGGTTTCAAGCTCCAAACTGCCTGCTTCTATCTTGGAAAGATCTAGGATGTCATTGATGATCGCCAGCAGCGACTCGCCCGAGCTCTGGATAGTCCGCGCAAACCTGACCTGTTCTTCCTCCAGATCGGTTTCCAGAAGCAGTTCGGCCATCCCCAGGACCCCGTTCATGGGGGTGCGGATCTCGTGGCTCATGTTTGCCAGGAACTGGCTTTTGGCTATGTTGGCGGCCTGTGCTTCGAGGGCCATTCTGTTTGCCCTTTCAATGGATTCTTCCAGAGACAGGTTGGCTTCCTCCATCTTCAGATTCGCTTCGATGAGGGCTTTTTCCACCTTCTTCTGCTCCGTAATATCCCGCATGATTCCAACCGCATGCCACGCTCCGTGCAGACGGACACCGGAAAGAGAAAGAGAAACTGCGATTTCCGTCCCGTCTTTTCTCAGGGCATGCAGTTCAAGTGTCTTGCCCACCGCTCCACCCGAGCCGGTGCGCAGGAATTCCGGAAATGCGGCGCGGTGCGCCTCGTGGTAGCGAAGCGGGGCAAGCAACAGGTGCAGATCCTTCCCGAGCGCCTCCTCTTTCGTATAACCGAAGATACTTTCCGCGGCAGGATTCCAGAAGAAAACCCTGCCCCGGGGATCCATCATCAGAATGGCGTCCCGGGCCGAGTCGGTGATTGCCTGCAGACGGGATTCGCTCTCCCGAACTCTTTCCAGGGCCGCGTATCGTTCACGCTGGGAAAGGACCTTCTGCCGATGCCGGAAAAAAACCGGAATCATGCCCGTGCCCATGAGCAACAGGGAGACGATGCCTGCCAACAGCAGGAGCTTCTCGCGCACCGGCGCGTTCATCTCCGAAACATCCATGCGCGCCACCAGGTACCAGGGGGCGCCCGGAACATGGCGAATCGCCGCGATAGTGGGTACCCCGCGGTAGTCCCTGCCCGTCACTATCCCTTCCCTGCCGAGTGCGGCCTGTACGGCGGGCCGTTCTTTCCCTCCCCGGAGCGGGACACGGAATCCGAGGGCGGTATTTTTCCGGAATTTCAGTTCGTTCAGGTAGACGGCTTCATTTCCCTCACGACGGATGAGCAGCGTCTCAGCCGTCAGGGAAGGAGTCGGCCATTTCCGGATAAAAGGGAACAGGTACGTCTGGGGATCTATGCGGAGAGCCACAATGCCCAGCAGTTCACCGGAACCGGGCTCGTCGAAGACCGGGACAAGCAGTTTCAGGTAGGTCTTCCGCTTCTGCTCATTCCAGTAGAAATCTTCGAAAGCAATCTTCCCCAACCGGAGTTGTTCTGAAGAGGCTGGTGAAACAGAGGAAACGGGGCGTTCGGTATCATCGGAGAGAATGAGTCTTTTGGTAAAACGGGCATCCAGCAGAAAAATCGCGTCGTACCCGTAGGAACTCCTGACATGGCCGAACCACGTCAGAAGAGCCGCGCGTGCGTCCTTGTCGTCTTCATTGGAGAAAAAACGTCGTACCAGCGAGGAGAATTCGGGATTTTTATGAAACAGCGCGGCGTCACCCAGGCGTTCTTTTCGCCAACCGGAGAGTTCGCCCGCCTTAAGGTTCGCCACGGAGGAGAGTTCATGTTCCACCTCGACACGATTGGAGTCCTCCATGGCCCGGTAGTAGAAATAGCCGGCGGCAAGTATTCCCGCTGCCAGCAGGAAATATATCAGGATGAGCCATAACTTCAGGCGACTCTCGCTGGAGACGGATGCAAACATGGGAACCCTCGTGGACCAAGATTATTGTCGAATTGTAGCAGGTCAGAGGGGTACGTACAGACATTCAGTGAAAATTGGCGGCCGGTTCCTTTCTTCGTTTCATATTTCGACAAACTAACCGCTGCTTGACGCGTCCAGAACCAGGATGGTCATCTTTCCGGCCGAATCCTCAATCTGCCTGACTTTCAGCGTGGCGAACGTGCCGTCCGCTCCACAGTCACCTGTGTTGCCTGATCGCACGAACGATTCGTCCAGACAGCGGGTGAGTTCCGGTGGAAGGAGATCCCGAAGAGGGGTACCGGGGCATTCAATGTCCGGGCAGGACAGGATTCGTTCAGCCTCGGAATTGCACTGGATAACGATTCCATCGGCATTCGCGCTGATGATGCCCACCGGCAGGTTGTGCAGTATCGTCTGCGCCTGCCGGAGAATCCTGTTGTGCAGCAGGATCTCGGCCGTCTTTTCCTGGATGGTTTTTTCAAGATTGGAGTTGACCCGATTCAGTTCCTCGTTCTTTTCCTTCAACTCGACGGTCAGTTCCCGGTTTTTCCTGTTCAGGTAATGCCGTTCAAGGGCATTCTCGACCGTGACCTTCAACTCATCGGAATTCCACGGTTTGGGGACGAATTTGTAGATGTGGCCTTCATTGATTGCCGCGACTATCGTGGCGGTATCGGCATAGCCGGAAAGGACGATCCGCACCGTTTCCGGCCAGAACTGTTTCACTTCCCGGAGAAAATCGACTCCGGACATCTCCGGCATCCGGTAGTCGGCGATGACAAGCTGTATCGGCGAGACATTATTCAGTATCTCCAGTCCCTCGGCGCCCGATGTCGCCTTCAGGATCTCGTATTCATCGTCCAGAAAGATCCGTTCAATGGACCGCAGGACATTCACTTCATCATCGACACACAGAATTCTGATCGGTTCATCCATGGCATGGCTCCTCAGGCAATCGGCAGACGTATCGTCAACGTCGTGCCGTTTCCCGGCTCGGACTCAACGTATATGTCACCATTGTGCTTCTTGATTATTTCGTAGGTAATGCTGAGTCCCAGGCCGGTTCCCTTGCCCACCTCCTTCGTGGTGAAGAACGGCTCGAAGATACGGGTGCGCACCGATTCAGGTATGCCGCACCCGTTGTCGGAAACGGACGCATAGACGGATGTAGCGTCATGCCAGGTTTTCACTCTGATTTCACCCTGTTTCTCAATAGCCTGGGAGGCATTCACCAGAAGGTTCATGAATACCTGGTTAATCTGTTGCGGGTAGCAGCGTGTCATGGGGATCTCACCCAGCTCCCGCACCAGGTTCGCCTTGTACTTCAGCTCATTCCAGACAATGTTGATGGTGCTTTCCAGGCATTCATTGATATCCGCCGATTTACACTCCGACTCGTCCACCCGGGAAAAGCTTTTCAGGTTCTGCACAATGGTCCGAACCCGTTCCGCTCCCTCAAGAGACTCCTTGATCAGTTCATTTCCGTCTTCCATCACGTAGTCGATCTTCAGGGCCTTTCGACTCTCTCCAAGGATGCGCAGGGCATCTTCGTTACCGGTGGATTCAACGGTTTCCGTCAGAATGCGGGCAAATTCTCCAAGCTTTGCCTGATATTTGCCGAGTGTGCCGAGATTACAGGAGATGAAGCCCATCGGGTTGTTTATCTCATGGGCCACACCTGCGGCCAGCTGGCCAATGGATGCCATCTTCTCCTGGTGGACTATCGTTGTCTGGGTGGCCTTCAGTTCGCGGTACGCTTTTTCAAGCTCTTCACTGACCCGTTTCTGCTCCGTGGTGTCGTGTATGGTCATGACGAAACCCGCAGTTTCAGGAGATTCGTCATCGCTGAAGGGGTATGATTTGCAGAAGAACCACCTCCCGCTCGCCTGGTGGAGGATCTCGCTGCCCGAGGAAACGTCGTCGGGAAACCGGAGCCCGTGAAGCCGGAGAAATTCCTTCACGGGATTTCCCAGTATCTGGTGATAGGTAAGGGAGGAAAATTCCCGCAACGCCCTGTTACAGCGCTTGATCCCGCCCTGAGAATCGACGAGAATGACGATATCACCGATGCAGTCCAGGGTGTTTTCCCATTCTTTTTGTGACCGCGCCACCTGCTCGAACAGCAGCTGCAGTTCTCCATGTTTTCTGAAGAGTTCCGCCCTGCTCTCCTCAAGCGCCTTTTCCGTCTTTTTGCGTAATGTTATATCTTCCTTCTCCACCAGATAGTGGGTGATGACGTCATCGGCATTCGTGATAGGTGAAACGGTGGCGAATTCCCAGTACGTCTCGCCGTTCTCTTTGCGGTTCTGAAGCTCTCCGCGCCATTCCCCTCCCTTTTGCACCGTCTCCCAGGAATCACCGAAAATATCCGACACCACATCCGCGCTCGGGTCTGTTCGAGCATTCCTGCCGATGACCTCGTCCAGGCCGAAACCCGTCATTTCAGTGTAGCGAGGATTTGCATATTCTATACGGCCTTCGGTATCGGTTATGACAACGGCGGTCTTGCCCTGCTCCACCGCGCGCGACAGCTTGCGGAGCACCTCTTCGGTCTCGAAGCGCTCCGTTTTATCGAAACAGTAGCCGATGTGCCCGGCAAAGGCGCCCCGGTCGTCATGGAAGGGCCTGCCGAAATTCTGTATCCATCGGTATTCACCATCATGACGTCTCAGCCGGTATTCTGTTTCAAAGGGAACCCGTGACAAAACGGAACCTCTGAGGTGTTTCCTCAGACCCTCAACATCATCCGGATGAATACTGTCCGTCCACCCGTCGCCGATCTGCTGCTGAAGCGTTCGACCGGTGAAAGAGAGCCAATTCGTGTTGAAAAAATCCAGAACTCCTTCCGGGCTTGCGCGCCAGATGAGCGCCGGTGAAACCTCCAGAAGATTCAGATAGAAATTTCTGGTCTTTGCCAGCTCCTCTTCCGCCTGTTTCTTCTCGTCAAGAAGTCGCTTCTTTTCCAGGGCGGCATGGATGGAGGGGCCGAGACGAACGAGGCGCTCCTTGACGACAGAGTCCCATGCGCCCGCCTTCATGTAATCAACGGCGGTTTCCTCGGAGAGCGCGCCGGTTACCATGATGAAGGGCGTTGAGGGAGCATGCTCCCTGGCCAGGGCGAGGGCTTCACTGCCGTTGAATTCCGGAAGCAGGTAGTCGGACACAATGACATCCGGAGTGGATTCCGACAGGGAACCGACGAAATCCTTACGCGTCTCGACACGGTGAATATCGGGACTATACCCTGCCTTGCGAATTTCACGTTCGATCAGTTCCGCGTCGGAGGGGAGGTCTTCCACCAGAAGAATTCGAAGAACGTTTTCCATGCATTTACTCTCGATAAAACGTGGATGTATAGGCCGACCGCTATGCGAAACGACAGGAGCGGACGTCTCTCGCTCCATGCCCTCTTCGTGAATGAAAGCCATGTAGTGCCTCGATTTTTAATGAAGTTGAATATGAATCACATCCGGGTACAATTACCGAAGTCTCATTTCATCCCGACACTTTCCGTAAGAGTTTTTCCTCAACGGTCCTTCGTGCCGCACGGAAACGAAATGTGCATCACCTTTAGTATTATTTCGGCGTTTTTCCGGGAAAACTTTAGGCATCCCGCACGGAAATTCGTGCTTTGTTTGCATCCCATGACTCTGCGCTGATGGGGATAGCGCATGAAGCAGGGAAAAAATATTGCTTACGTTCAGGAACCCCTTGGACAGGGAGGACAGCACAATGCAGCACCTTCGCATCCTCATCAATGAAGACACCCCGGCAGACGCGGATCTGCTGGAATACGCCATCAGAAAGGCAGGGATCGACTTCGTTTCGACCCGCGTCGAGACACGGGCTGCGTTTCTCGGGGCGCTGCAGGAGTCTACGCCCGATGTCATCATTTCCGACTATAGTCTTCCCACCTTCGACGGCATGCAGGCCCTGGAACTGGCGAAAGAACACGTCCCGTTCACTCCCTTCATCATCGCCACGGGCGCGCTGAACGAGGAGACCGCCGTGGAATGCCTGAAAGCGGGAGCGGACGACTATGTGCTGAAGGACCGTATGATAAGGATCGGTCCGGCTATTGAGGCTGCTCTCTCCAAGAAAAAAGCTCTGCTGGAGAAACAACGCGCGGAACAGAGGCTAATCAGTTCCGAACAGGAATTCCGCGCCGGTGAGGAAAAATACCGGCAGCTCTCCCAGGAATACAACACCCTGCTGGATGCTATTCCGGACTCTATCCTCCTCCAGTCGCCGGGACTGGAGATTGTCTGGGCGAATCGCGCGGCACGGGAGAACTTCCGGGATACTCTTACCGGATCGGAGGAGCGGCACTGTTACAAGCTGATGCACGAGACGTCGGCGCCCCACGAGAATTGCCCGGTGCTGGAATGCTTTCGCACCGGCCTTCCGAGCAAGAGTGTCATCTCCGTTCGCGGCGAACTGACCTTCGAGGTGCGCGCCGTGCCGGTGAGGAATGAGAGCGGCGATCTTGTCAATGTCATCGAGATCTGCCGGGACATAACCGAGATGAAGAAGCTTGAGCAGCAACTGTTTCATGCCCAGAAAATGGAAGCCGTCGGGCAGCTCGCGGGAGGGATCGCCCACGACTTCAATAACATCATCACGGCGCT
>DIXO01000055.1:29045-33149 GCA_002428735.1 Syntrophaceae bacterium UBA6078
CTTATTGCCGTGATTGATCACTCCCAGGTTGAGCAGGTCCTGATGAACCTCGCCACGAATGCCCGGGACGCCATGCCCGGAGGAGGAACTCTTTCCATCTCCACAAGCCGGTACGAGATCGATGGGAATTTCGTCAGGCGCCATGGATTCGGCGAGCCGGGGTGGTATGTGAGGGTCGAGGTGTCGGACACCGGCATGGGCATGGGCGAAAAAACCCGATCAAAAATCTTCGAGCCTTTTTTCACCACAAAGGAGCAGGGCAAGGGAACAGGCCTGGGTCTTTCAATCGTCTATGGAATCATCAAGGAGCATGGAGGATATATCAGCGTCGCAAGCAGCGAAGGCCGGGGGACGACGTTCTCCATCTACCTGCCGCTGCGTGAAGAGTCGCTCCACGAGGACAAGACGAAAGTCATTCCAGCCCCTGAGCCGGCCGGGGGGTCGGAAACAATCCTGATAGCGGAAGATGACGACTGGGTCCGGGAAATGACGGCTAAATTCTTGAGAGACTTCGGTTATACGGTTCTGGAAGCAGCGGACGGGGAAGAGGCCGCGGAAAAGTTCGCCGGCGCAAAAGACCGGATCAGCTTGCTGATCCTCGATGTGTTGATGCCGAAGAAAGGCGGCAGGGAGGTCTTTGAGGCGGCCAGCTCATTACGGCCGCATATAAAAGCTCTGTTCAACAGCGGCTATCCGCTGGACGTTCTACAGAGCAAGGGGCTCCTCGACGCGGACGTGAATTACTATCTCAAACCCATCGCACCCCGTGATTTGCTCTCCAGGGTGCGGGAAATTCTGGAACAGTAAGAAGGGTAGCTTGGACATTTTCTTACTTGATTAAGGCGGCGGCGGGGCAAACAGTTGCTCCTGAACTGCCCGGGAAAGCAGGAGTAGATGCATCCATTTGCGGTACTTCTCAAAGAGCATGAATCATGGCTTATGCGCCGTGTGAGGGACTACGCCCTGGAGCGCGACTATACCCGCTATACCTCAACCCTTGAAGAGGCCTGGCGGGTTTCCATCACCGGGCTGACCGACTCCATCACCGCGGCGCTGGCCATTTCCGATGAACCGTGGGAACTGGGGCCGGATGACGACTTCGTGAATGACCCGCTGGCTGCCTTCGGCGTTCTGGAAGCGCAGAGGCATCGCTCGCGGGGCGTCACCCTGGCTATGTTCCTGGGATTGATGAAGTACTACCGGCAGGCTTACCTGGACCTGGTAAAGAAGTCGTTCCCTTCCCCGGGCGAGGATGGAAGTGGTGAGGATGGTGAGCGGTTCGCCCGCTTTGTGGATCGCGTCTTCGACAGGATCGAGATCGCGTTCTGCACGGAATGGAGCCGCAGTGAGACCGTCACAAGCGCTATTGACGAATTGCAGGCAGCCACCCGTCTGATGACCAATGAAAAGAACAGGTTCCTGACCATATTCGAGAGCCTGCCGACCGCGGTTTTCGTGCTGGATGACACAGGACGCATCATACACATGAACCAGGCCGGGGCTCGGATGATTGCCCCTTCGCCAACCTCGGGCGGCCACTACTATTCCCACCCCGAGGATCAGATTCCTTTCCCCTGGCTTGCGGATGAGCTGTCCGGATTCCGGAAGATCGGCGGTGAAGAGAAGTACGAATACCGGCTGATGCAGGCGGACGGTAATGAACGCACGGTGATGGTCCGGTTTCGGGTCATGCAGGACATCAGTTTCAAATATCCGGGCACGATAGTCATCATCGAGGATGTAACCGACCTCAAGCGCACGGAGGAGGAGCTGAAGAAGGCCAGGGATGCCGCGGAGGAAGCCAATCGGGCCAAGAGTGTTTTCCTGGCGAACATGAGCCACGAATTGCGCACCCCCTTGAACGCAATTCTCGGTTTCTCGAACCTCATGCGTGATGAAGACGGCCTGTCCGAGGAGCAGCGCAAGACTTTGGACATCATCAACAAGAGCGGAGAACATCTGCTTAAACTCATCAACGACGTGCTGGATATGGCCAAAATTGAAGCCGGACGCGCCGTTGTCGAAGACAGTGACTTCGATCTGGGGGAGATGGTGCGTGACGTCTATGACCTGATGAACATGCGCGCCAAAGCAAAGGGGCTTTCTCTGGAGACGGACCAGTCTTCCAGGTTCCCACGATATATCCGGGCCGACCTGGTCAAGCTTCGCCAGATACTCATCAACCTGATCGGCAACGCCGTCAAGTTTACACCGCACGGCGCCGTGATACTGCGTCTTGACGCGCGGCCCGCCGAGGTTCCCGAACAACTGCTGCTGCTCATCGAAGTGGAAGACAACGGCGCCGGCATTGCCCGTGAAGACCAGAAGCGCATTTTCGAACCCTTCGTCCAGGTTGGCACACCGGCAACCCAGAAGGGAAGCGGTTTGGGTCTCACCATCACGCGCCAGTTCGTGGACCTGGTGGGCGGCCGCATCGGCGTCGAGAGCGCTCCGGGTAGCGGATCGAAATTCCGCGTGGAAGTTCCGGTCGGCAGGGTCGAAGAAGCCGGGAATCCGGCAGTCGAGGGTATTCGGGGCCGGGTTGTCGGCTTGGCTGCCGATCAGCCCGAATTCCGCGTCCTGATCGTCGAAGATGAGACGAAAAACTGGCGCCTGCTGCGACGACTGCTGGAGCAGGTCGGTTTCCCGGTGCGCGTCGCGGAGAACGGCGCTGAAGGCGTGCGGATGTTTGAGTCCTGGCAGCCGCACTTTATCTTGATGGACATCCGCATGCCGATTATGGATGGTTTGGAGGCGACACGGCGCATTCGGGAGCTGGCTGGCGGCAAGGATGTGAAAATAGCCGCCTGCACGGCTTTCGCGTTCAGCGAGGAGCGTGATCAGTGCCTGTCGGCGGGTATGGACGACTTTGTCCGCAAGCCGTACCGGGCGGACGAGGTGTTTGATTGCATGGCGCGAAACCTGGGAGTACGCTTTATCCATGAAGAGACTCCGGGCAGTACCTTAACGGCGCCACCGGAGACCCTTCAGCCTGAATCAATGACCCATCTTCCGGCGGAACTGCGCATGGAGCTGTTCGACGCCCTGATAAAACTGGACAGCCCGCGAATTATCGAAATTGTTCGTCGTGTTTCAGAAACGCATCCCGACGTGGGCAGGGTACTTTCCCAGCATGCGGACCAATTGGGATATACTGAAATCCTGCGGGCGCTGCAAGCCTGCGAAGACATGATGGACAGGGAGACACCATGAACGACAATGGGGTCATTCTGGTGGTTGACGACACCCCCTCCGCTTTGAAGCTCCTGACAGGGACCCTTGCGGCGAAAGGCTATGAGGTGCGTGCGGCCAACAGCGGCGAACTTGCGCTTGCCTCCGTTGCATTACTGCCGCCGGAATTAATACTGCTGGATATCAGCATGCCGGGGATGGATGGATATGAGGTCTGTCGCCGGCTGAAGTCACGGGAGGAAAGCCGTGATATCCCCATAATCTTCATCAGTGCGCTTACTGAACTGGAGGATCGGGTGGAAGGTTTCAGGCTCGGCGCCGTGGACTACGTCACCAAGCCGTTTCAGAGGGAGGAACTGCTGGCCAGGGTGCGCACTCACCTGGAGCTGCGACGCCTGAACAGCGCGCTGAAACAACAGACGGTCGAGCTGCAGAAGGCAAACAACCGGCTCCAGACCGAGATCTCGGAACGCACGGCGGTGGAGGGAGAGCTTGCGGTGAAAGTCACGCAACTGGAAGCCACTCTCGCCAGGGTGAAGCAACTGGAGGGGATTATTCCCATCTGCATGTACTGCAAGAAAATACGGGACGACAAAGACAGCTGGTCGCAAATAGAGTCGTATATTACAGAACATTCGGAGGCCCTCTTCAGCCACGGCGTCTGCCCGGAATGCAGAAAGAAACTGGAGGCAGAGATCGAATCTTTGAAAAATGGAAATGAGCCGGTAGAATAGACGGGTACGGGAAGAAAAGGGGGGGAGATGAATACATCCTCGGAAAAGCCGGGAGTTGTTGCGGGAATTGAAACCATCCTCATCGTGGATGACAATGACGACGACCGCTTACTCCTTCGCTACTACCTGGAGAGTTTCCACTGCCGGATTATTGAAGCGGCGGACGGCGCAGAGGGAT
>DIXO01000069.1 GCA_002428735.1 Syntrophaceae bacterium UBA6078
AAAAGTTGGTGGTGGATTACGGAATTGACAAACGGGTGACATATGTGTACATAACTGATACACATATGGAGGGTATGATCATGAAATTCTTGAGCGTCCGAGATTTAAGAGGCAAATCTGCACAAATCTGGAAAGAGCTTCCAGACGAAAGAGAGATGGTTGTTACCAGTAATGGTCGACCAGTGGCCATTCTTGCTGCTATAACCGAGGAGAATCTTGAGCAATCGCTATCGGCATTTCGCAGGGCACGTGCCGTTGAGGCTGTTGTTTCTCTCCAGCGAAGATCTGTAGAGAAAGGAAAGGACAAAATTTCGCTGGATGAAATCAATGCTGAAATTAAATCTATACGTGAAAAGCGTGCCTAATGGACATCGTCATTGATACCAATGTTCTCGTTGCGGGTCTTTTATCACCATTCGGGGCTTGCGGCGAAATTGTACGCATGATTTCAGCCGGCGAACTGGCGCTGTCCTTTGATGCTCGGATTCTATCAGAATACACTGAGGTTCTACGACGACCGAAGTTTGGATTTGAAGAAGATAAGATTGCTGCAGTTCTTGACTATATTGTGTATTGTGGCCGGGCTGTTGCACCTACACCTTTGATCCATTCACTTCCTGACCCTGATGATGATCCTTTTCTCGAAGTCACTCTCACGAGTCAAGCTGTATGTCTTGTTACAGGAAATCAAAAACATTTCCCTGCTGAACGGTGCGAAGGCGCTAAAGTCATTTCACCCGGTGATTTTTTAATTTTTTTCAAAAACCAACAAGCAAAAAAGAAACGCATAGCGAAGCGCTCAAACCAGACGCGAAAAAACCCGCGCGCCGGTTAGCTTATTGTTATCCCTTGTTCATCCAGGGGGAAAGTCGCACTTTTTCCCCTACTCTCCCTGCCCGGGCATTCTTCCCCCTATCTTGCCCACTTTTCCAAGGCCGTAGAGAGAAAACACCACCATGAAGCTCTTGTCGTCGGGAGAGTGGGTCAGGCTGAATTCAACGCTCCAGCACTGCCTGTGGTAATCCAACGCATAGGTGGCTTCGAGGGTTTTCTTGTCGAGTTCGTTTTTCCTCACGGCATACCACAGGTCGAGGGTATCCGTTGCTTTTGCCTTGAGATACACATTGATCGCCTCCACCGAATCCTGGGTATACCGGTATTCGGCGGTGAGAGAGTCTCCACGCGGATCACTGATATCGACGGTGGCATTCAACGACTCCCACTCTCCGCCGTTGACGTTGAACTGGGCGTCGGAATCCACGGAGAGATAGGAAAAGGGATCGAAGTCGAGCTCGGAGGTGACAGTGCCGAAGGGTCTCCGGGGCTGAAGGGATCCGCTGGTGTCCCTCCGCGCCTCTTTGATGTCATAGGGCTGGCTCAGTTTGAATCTCAGAAACTCCCGGTATGTTTTCCCGCCCGCCTCATCCTTCAGCCGGGCGACAAGGGTGTTGATGAGTGCGTAGGTTGCCGTGTTTGTCTCCGCCACCCCGGCAAGAAAATCGGGTATGTCGCCCTGATATATATAGGGGATGTACGAATACGTCACTTCAGGCCTGATAGCATGCCGAATCTTTTCTATGACCTCCCCCCCCACATTGAAGATCCTGCTGACTTCACTGGTAAGGGTCGCGCCGGCCGTGTAGAGCTCACGGCTGCCGTCCTTATCCTCGGCGCTTGTCCCGGAACTGCTGTACGAACTGTCCCAGGTTGTCTCTCGCAACCCCACTGAGGGGATAAATTCCAGATATTCATAAAAGCTGAGCGGCAGCGAAAAGACCGGGTAGATATCCAGGACATTGCCCCGGTATCCCGTGGTCCGGTAATAGTTGCCGAATGATGACGTCAGTTCAAAATCAAAGGGGGAATCGAAAATGGGCTGCTTCATTCCCGTGAAGGTGACCTCGGGATATTTTTGCAGCGTTTCATCGTTGGAGGAACTCTGAAAGTTGTCCGTATATTCGGCAAGGGCGGTGGCGTTAAAGAGGTTCCATTCCTTGACGAGGCGGGCCGTCGAGGTCAGAGAAGGCAGAGACTTATTGGCCTCGAACGTGACATTGCCGAATGTGCGGTCGCTGTTTGGCCGGTAGTGAGTCATATAGTAGTTATACGAATCGAAGTCCCTGAAATACCAGCGGTCCGATACCCTTTTTACATCTGTCTTCAGATAGAATCCCGGGCTGAATGTCGTCTGCGTATCCAGATAATAGGACCACCGCTTATCGTTATCCTGCCAGTTCCTGTCCGGAAATTCAGAATTTTCGGGATCGGCCGAATCCATGGAGTCATTGAGATAATCGCCGTAGAATGTCCCATAGGACCCTTCGTCGAGAATATACCGGAACTCCGCCCCCTCCTGGAACCCTCTCTTGGTCATATAGCGCTGGTAAAAGGTCGCATCGGTATTTTCCGAAATGGCCCAGAAAAAAGGGATCTCCACATCCAGGCCCAGTTTGTCGGTGGAGTAGGCAAGATGGGGAGGCAAGAGCCCTGTCTGCCGGGTCGTCTTGGCGGGGAAGATAAAATAAGGAAGATAGAAAATAGGGATATCTTTTACCTGAAAGGTGCCGTGCTTGAGGAATCCATATCCGTCAATGGTGACCTCTACATCACTGCCCGTAAACTTCCAATCGGGATTTTCACCGTCACAGGTTGTTGCCTCTCCCTTTTTCAAAAAATAGGTCGCCTCACCTCTTTTTTCAATGGTTTCCCCCTTGAGATAGAGATGATTCTTTTCAAGAAAAACCGTACCGCCCGATATGACCCCCGTCTCGCGGCCGATATTGAAATCAGCCTTTTCCCCCTGAAGGATATCTTCGCCGCTCTGTATGAACACATGCCCTTCGGCCGTCGCTTCATCATTCAGCCTGTCCAGCGTGACATCATCGGCCTTGATGACCCCTCCCTCAAAAGTAATGACGACGTTTCCGCTGGCCTGATAGGTCCTGGAATCACTGTCATAGGAAAGACGATCCGCCTCAATGTCAACTCTCTTGGGCGTGTCCGGCACGTAGGCAAAGGCCGGACCTCCGCATATTATCAGGAACAGTGACATAAAAAACAGCACCGGTGTTTTCTTCACCATTGATACTCCCGTCAGTTCACTAAGGCAGAGGGCTGTATCTACTATCACAGAAGCCCGTTTTTCGGAAAGCCAAAAATCGGTCCTCGGCTGAAATGAATGGGCGGAACACACGACACGAAGAACCTGCCATGGATGGATAGGAGCAGCCGTGTTCTATCCCTCTGCGATGCGCCCTTTAACGAAGTATGGCGATTCTCCCATAAAGACTTTGATCCACCACCAAAAAAATA
>DIXO01000067.1 GCA_002428735.1 Syntrophaceae bacterium UBA6078
GACAGTTCTATTTGCTCTTGACACAATAAATATTCTAATGCCGTTCCGGCAACCTCTCGCACAATAAGATCATATCGTCGGCGTAAAAAGAGATAGGCGGGCATTCCGCTTTCAACCGGATTGGTGGAGTCACGGAATTTTTTCTTGACAACAGGCGGTTTATCGCTTATGTGGTAAGTGACCAATGGTCATATTTTGACCTTTGTTTAGAGTTTATATTTTCTTGTTACTCACAGTGGTCTTGTCTTCATTGGAGGTAAGAGCGGGAATACGGGGGGCGCGATTGGTTCTGGAAAGACGGAGAGAAAAGGAGCGGAGGCAGAGGAAAAAGACCATTCTCAGAGCTGCCAGGGGTCTGCTCTTCAGACAGGGAAACCGGTCTGTCACCATCGCTGATATTGCAAAAAAAGCGGAACTGAGCAAAGGAGCGATCTATCTCCATTTCAGCAGTAAAGAAGAGATATATGCGCAGATACTGTTGGATGACATCGCGAAAGTTCACGGTGAAATCCTTCCTATATTCGATGGCACAGACGGCGCTTCTGAACTTCTTGTAAGGTTCTCTCACCTCTATGTTGATTTCTTTCTCAAAGACAGGGAGCTGTTCAGACTCCTCATGAATTTCATGATGCACGCCGATTATCTGAACCTTTCAAAAGACACTGATCAGCGAATTATTCAGGAAACAAACAAAGCCATTTCTGTTACTGAACGCATATTCCAATACGGGATTGAGAGGGGAGAGTTTCTTCTCGAGAGGAAAAATGTGAGAACCATGAGAAATGCCTTCTGGGGAATGCTCAACGGGGTCATATCCCTGCACCTCTTTATCGGCAGAGAGGAGACCAGAAGGGAACGGATATATTCCAATATTGACGGGTGGCTGCAAATTTTCATAGATGGTCTGAGAAAAGCCGATGTGGTTCGGGACACGGTAACCGTGAAACGAGATGATGATTTTACACTGAACAAAGGAGGAGAGATATGTCGTATAAGATAAGAAAAGCCGCTGTCATAGGGGCGGGGGTCATGGGGGCGACGATAGCCGCGCACCTGGCCAATGCGGGAATTGAAAGCGTGATGCTTGATATCGTGCCTCCCTTTGATCCCGGCGAAAAGGATCTGGAAAAGGGCTTGACAAAGAAGAGCAAAGCCTGGCGGAACAGTTTCGCGGCGAAGGGACTGGAGGGTGTGATCAAGTCCAAACCGGCGAGTTTCTATTCCACGAAACTTGCGTCGATGATTACCATCGGAAATCTTGAAGATGACTTCGATCTCCTGAAAGATGTTGATTTTCTTATTGAGGTGGTTGTCGAGAACCTCAAGATCAAGCAGAAACTTTTCGCGAAGGTGGAAAAAATAGTTAAACCCGACTGCATTGTCGCCACTAATACTTCCGGGATTCCCATCAAGGATATCTCGGCGAAGATGGGCCCCAAGCTCAAGGTGCGTTTTCTGGGTGTCCACTTTTTTAATCCGCCGCGTTACATGAAGCTTGTAGAGGTGATTCCCGGAAAGAGCACAAAGAAGGAAGTCGTCAATTACATGAGGGACTTCCTGGAAAACGTAGTCGGAAAGGGTGCTGTTATCTGCAAGGATGTCCCCAATTTCATTGCGAACCGGATCGGCACCTTTGACATCTCCAACGCGATCGATACTATGGTCAGCAAGGGATTGACCGTACAGGAGATGGACGCGATCATCGCCAAGCCCCTTGGAAGACCCGGCTCCGCGATCTTCGGGACCCTGGATCTCGTTGGCTTGGACACGGGCGATCATGTCACCAAAAATCTTATCGCCGCGGTTCCGGACGACGAGATGATAGATATCTTCAAGGGCCCCGCGTTTATGGCCAAGATGCTGGAAAACAAATGGCTCGGTAACAAGACGGGGCAGGGTTTTTACAAGAGAACGAAGGACGAGAAGGGAAAGAAAGTCAAACTGGTCCTTGATTATAAGACTATGGAGTATATTCCCTTCGAGAAGCCCGTCTTTGAATCACTCACCGATGCTGCAAAAGTGGCTGGAGGGTTTGAGGAAAAGCTCAAGTCTCTTTTCTATTCCGAAAAGGATGTCGCCGCCGATGTAGCCAGACAGTATCTCTGCCGTAACTTCATATATGCGGCGAACCGCATCCCGGAGATTGCCGACACGGTATATCAGATCGACAACACCATGAAGTGGGGATACAACCACAGAAAGGGACCTTTCGAGTTGTGGGATGCCGTGGGAGTGGAGAAGTCTGTGTGGGTCATGAAGAAACTGGGAATGAAGGTCCCCCGGAAGATCACCCAGATGCTGGAGAAGAAGTGCAAGACCTTCTATAAGGAGAAAGCAACCGGTAAATATTACTATGACTTTAAGAAAAAGGGATACGTCAAAATGGAGGATAACCCCCGGATTATCCTTCTTGCCGATCTCAAGGCGAAGAAAAAGGTCATCAAGGAGAACGCGGGGGCCTCTCTCGTGGATATCGGGGACGGTGTGGCATGTCTCGAGTTCCATACCAAGATGAACGCCCTCGATCAGGATATCACCCAGATGATATACGACAGCTGCGATATCGTGGAGAAGGATTTTGTGGGAATGGTTGTGGCGAATCATGGCACAAATTACTCCGTGGGTGCCAACATCTTCAATCTTCTTGTGGCGGTCCAGCAGGGGCAGTGGGACGCGATCGACAAAGAGATCCACGCCCTCCAGTACGCCAATATGAGGATGAAATACCTGGATAAGCCGGTCGTGACCGCTCCTGCCGGGATGGCTTTGGGGGGCGGGTGCGAGGTAGCCATGCATGGTCAGAGATGCCAGCCCTGCGGCGAGTCTTATATTGGTCTGGTGGAAGTAGGTGTCGGATTGATACCCGCGGGTGGAGGATGCAAGGAACTGATAGTCAGGTGCACTGAAGGTCTGCCGGATGGAGTCGGTGAGGTTTTGAATATGCAGCCGATTTACGAGAAGATTCTCATGAATATCGCTCAGGCCAAGGTGGCTACCAGCGCGATGGAAGCTATGGAACTGGGATACGTGAGAAAGACGGAAAATATCAGTCTCAACCGAGACCATCAGATATGGGACGCCAAACGGCTTGTCCTTGCCATGGCCAAGACACACAGGAGGAAAAAGCCTGATATGATCCCCGTTATGGGAGAAAACCTGCTGGGTATCGTTGATGCTATCCTGTTCAATATGAAACACGGAAACTACGTTTCCGATTATGACGTTCATGTGACGACAAAACTCGCATGGGTTCTCTCCGGCGGGCAGTGCCCGGAGAACACCATTGTTACGGAGGACGCGATACTCGATCGCGAACGGGAGGCGTTCCTCAGCCTTGCGGGGGAGCAGAAGACGCAGGATCGGGTTACCCACATGCTGACGACGGGCAAACCGCTTCGTAACTAACCACGACACATTGAGCCGCGCGGGATCGTCGCGGCATCAGACAATAAGGAGGATTATTATGCGTGACGCTGTTATTGTTGAATCAGTGAGGAGCCCGGGTGGACGCTACAAGAGAGGCGGTCTTGCCCAGACCAGGGGAGACGAGATAGCGATTCAAGTTCTCAAAGGGTTGATGGCCAGAGTGCCGAAGGTGAAACCCGAAAAGGTCGACGACATCATCTGCGGGTGCTCATTCCCCGAAGCCGAACAGGGGATGAACCTCGGCCGAATCATAGCTCTTGGGGCGGGATTCCCGATTACCACCTCGGGAATGACGGTAAACCGTTTCTGTTCTTCCGGTCTTCAGTCCATCGCGGACGCTACGGCGAAGATCAGAGCGGGCTGGTCCGATTGTATTATAGCTGGCGGGTGCGAGACCATGAGCCACATCCCCATGGGTGGATGGATCTTTCGTCCTCATCCCGAGTGGGGCGACCGGCCGATGGCCTATGTCTCGATGGGAATCACCGCTGAAAACGTGGCGGCCAATTATAACATCACCCGTGAAGAGCAGGACAAGATGGGACTGGAAAGCAACCGCAGGGCACACGAGGCCATTCAGAAGGGACTGTGGAAGGAAGAGATCGTCCCCATCAATGCATGGAAGTACAAAAAAGACAAAAAGGGGCAATGGATCAAGGAAACCGTTGTCTTCGATATGGACGACGGCGTCAGATGGCCTTCAACGATGGAGAATATGGCCAAATTGAAATCCCCCTTTAAGCAGGGCGGTTCCGTCACCGCGGCGAACGCGTCGCAGATGACGGATGGCGCAGCCTTCACGATGATCATGTCTGCCGATATGGCAAAGAAACTGAAGCTGAAACCCATTGCCACGCTGACCCACTTCGCGGTCGCGGGGAACAACCCGGAAGAGATGGGGGTCGGTCCACGCTACGCAATTCCGAAGGTCCTGAAACTGGCCGGTCTGACCACGGAAGACATCGAACTGTTCGAGATCAATGAAGCCTTTGCTTCCCAGGCCTTGTATTCCTGCAGAGAACTGGGCCTTACCGAACGATACTGGAAGGGCGATATCAATCCGAACGGTGGTGCCATCGCGATAGGCCATCCCCTGGGATGCACGGGCGCGAAATTAACCTGCCAGTTGCTGCATGAGATGAAGCGTCGAAAACTGAAGAGAGGAATCGTTTCCATGTGCATCGGCGGCGGCATGGGCGCTGCCGGTATTTACGAAATGCTGTAGCATCTGATCATTATATCTGATTTGGAAAGGCCGTGGTCCCTGTGATCATGGCCTTTCTTCTTTACAACGTGAAAGAAACGGGATATTGACAGAAAAACTCCTTGAAAGATTTGTAATCAAAAGTCTCGGGAAAAAGAGGATTTGTAATAATGAAGATCGGCTTTGTTCAGTTTGAGCCGCTGTTCGGCGATGTCGACGGGAACCTGGAACGGGTAGGGGAACTTATCAGGAAATCAGATGCTGATATCCTGGTGCTCCCGGAGCTGTTCAATACGGGGTACGTCTTCAGGTCGAGGGAGGAGGTTGACTCCCTTGCTGAGCAGGTTCCGGAGGGAAAGACGACGCGGGTGCTGTGCGATATGGCCCGTGATAAAGGAGTCTTCATTGTAGGAGGCCTCGCCGAGAAGGACGGCCAGCAAATCTTCAACGGGTCTGTTCTCGTCTCTCCGGAGGGGTATGTTGGCAGGTACCGGAAAATACACCTCTTCTTCGAGGAAAAGCTGTGGTTCGATCCCGGCGACGAGGAATTCCGTGTGTACGATATCGGGATCTGTACGGTGGGGATCATGGTCTGTTTCGACTGGTTCTTCCCGGAGTCCATGCGTGTCCTTGCCCTCAAGGGGGCCGATCTGATCTGCCATCCCGCGAACCTGGTGCTACCCTTCTGTCAGGAATCGATGAAGACCCGCTGTCTCGAAAACCACGTCTTCGCGGTCACGGCGAACCGGATCGGGACCGAGGCCAGGGGGGACCAATCGCTCCGTTTCACCGGTATGAGCCAGATCACCGGTCCCGACGGCAGTATCCTCTCCCGGGGCGGCGACGATTCGGAGGAGGTGCAGACCATGGAGATCGACCCGGCGGCGGCCCGCGACAAGAGCATCAATGACTACAACAATCTCTTTGCGGACCGGAGGCCCGGCTTCTACGGCGACCTTGCAGGGAAGAAAACGAAGGGGTAGAAAACGGCATCCCGGAAGCTCCTCGACTCAGGCGTTGGAAAAGAAGAGGTATACATTCAATACGGTCAGTGGTACGGCGCGCCATGAAGTGCTGGATTACCAAAAGCGGCATTACCATTCACAGGGTCGTATGGGGACGGTGCAACTGCTACCTGGTCTCGGACGGGGGCAGATTTCTCCTGGTTGATGCGGGGGGAAAAAAGAGCTGGAAAAGCCTGGACGGAGGCCTTAAAAGGCTCAGTGTAACAAAAGATTCGGCGATTTCTCTGGTGCTGACCCACTGCCATTTCGACCATGCCGAAAACGCGGCCATATTCAAAAAGACCTACAAGGCGTCAATTATCGTTCACACAAGCGAGGCGGATTGTTTGAAGAACGGAGATAATCCTCCTATCCGCGGAGCGATATTCCTGGCGAAGATCCTGACCGGCATGGCGGCCGGGACAAAACTGCTTGCCCGGCTGAGGTACGAACCGGCCGATTACGATGTCCTGGTCGACGAAAAACTTGCACTGGAACCCTTCGGCTTTCCCGGGTTCATTCTCCATACGCCCGGGCATTCGCCGGGGTCGATCAGCGTGGTGATCGATAACGAAGCAGCCATTGTCGGCGATGCGATGTTCGGCGTATTCAGCGGTTCCGTATTCCCTCCCTTCGCGGATGATACAAGATCGATGGTTGAAAGCTGGAAGAAGCTTCGGGACACGGGGTGCGGGATCTATCTGCCGGCTCATGGATGGGAGCGACGCAGAGATGTCCTGGAAAGGCAGTATGAAAAGTACAGAAAGGTGTACGACCTGTAACCTCAACAATAGGAAACTTCAAACTCCTTGACAATTTTCATAAAAGTCGTATCATCCAGCCGTTGCGTTCATTCAGACGGATTTCATAGCCGGGTTTGCTTTTTGTAACAGAAGAAAGAGGAAACTATGGACGGATATTCCCAGAGCCCCGTTTCTCACACAGAGACGGGGCTTTGTGTTTGTGGGGCACAGGAACTAGTATGGCATATCGGAAAAATAAATCTGTCCCCTTTTTCACCCTTTTTCACCAGAATTCTAAGAGACTGATATGGAAAAATTCGAGTTCAAATTAGAAGGGCCGATTTTTCGAGAAGGTGTTCCCATACACATTATTATTAAAGCTTGGGAAAACTTCCAGTCGATAATCGACAAGACTTATCTCGTTGCCACAGAATCAAATAGAATCACTGCAAAGGATCGGGAAAGATATTACTTACAGGCAAAAGAATTCAAAAGAAGTTCATTTCTAACAAACTTCGAAATAATTTTGGCCGGTGTTCAACTTACCTTACCTATCGTTGGCCCATTAGGCCCTCAAAATATTTGGGAATTCACAAAGGAAACTTTCAATTTTCTAAAGTTAATTTGCTCTGGCAGTTCAGGAGATAATAGTCCAGAAATTGAAGTGAAAGACAGTCAGCATGTTTCAGTGCATATTGGTGATACTTATCAACATTTTTATGGTCCTATTATTCCAATAGCCGAAAAGGCGCTTCCGAAATATCAGGATCTTGCCCATATGATTGAAGCCGGAAAGCTTGAGACAATCTCGGCAGGTTCGTTAGAAAAACCGGAAATTAATTTGAAGCCAGAGGACAGGACTCTTTTCGATTTGCCAACTTTTATTGACAAAGACCCAACTGAGGTTAAATGTGAAATATTTGATTTTAACAAATTCAATAACGTTGGGAAGCTGAGGGTTGCATCAGGGCAGCCTATTCCAAGTGGAGACTATAGCTTCTCTATCTTCGGTTCGCAAGATAACATTGATTACATCTATTCAATGCTGAAACCACTTGTGACCATTAAGTGCTTGGTTGAAAAGGCAAAAAGCCCATTAGGGCCCGAGCTAATCTCTCATTTACATGTTACGGGGCTTGGCTCTTAGCATTTTGCTGCAAGGAACCTTCAGGGGCTACACCCCTTCCAGCCCCTGAGCAACTCATTGGGTGCAAAAGGAAGTGTTATGACAAAACTTAATGAAATAATTGATGATAAAGAACGAAAAGTCAAATTAGATTTTGTTGAAAAGTGTTGGGAAAATTGGAGTGAAATTCGTAAATTAACACTGGGGCGCATCACGAATTATCTCTTCAGTCTGAACGCGGGGGCTCTATTAGTCGCACTGACTTATGTCGCGGCAAAGTCGAGCAACAAAGATATCCAATTTTCAATTTGGCTTTTATCTGTTGGAATATTGTGTAGTGTTTTGCACGCTGCCTTAGATTATTACATGACGGAAGGTTCTTTTTCGGCATATCGGAAAGATGTTAAAAAGCTCTACGACAACCAGATGGACTGGCATGAGTTTGTCAAACGTAATGAAAATCGAGATAACTATGACTGGCTTTTGCACATCTTAGGTTGGGCTGGAGGGTTTTCATTCTTTGTGGCGTTAATAATAGGGGTTTTACAAATAAAGTGTACCTAACCTGACTTAATATTTTGCTATTGACAACCCTCTCTTGTTCCGCTAGATAGAAGCAGAATTCAGGAGCAGTGGGAAATACGATGATACAGAAAGCTTCAGGACTTAATTATTGGTGGTGGCGGATCTCGGAGGAGAGGTTCGTCTGCCGGTAGGTTCCTGAAGTATACAGATCGCAAGCCGCGGAGAATCTTTCCAGTATTCTCCGCGGCTTTTTTGTTTTCAATACTGAATCCGAAAAAGGCCGTGACCGATCACGGCCTTTTTTATTTTTAAGACAGAGGTACATGACATGTACAGCCCATCGTTTCAGACATTCAAGAAACTGACCCGCGAAGGGAACCTGATCCCCGTCTACCGGGAGATCCTTGCCGACACGGAGACCCCCGTTTCGGTGCTGATGAAACTGCGCTCCCGGCCGCATGCCTTTCTCCTGGAGAGCGTGGAGGGAGGAGAGAAGTGGGGCCGCTACACCTTCCTTGGGGCCGATCCCCGGACAATTTTCCGGGTGCGGGGGGATGAAGTCCTGATCCGGGAAAACGGGAGCGAGGAGCGGCATAAACACGGCGGCGATCCCCTGCGGTTCCTGAAAGAGCTGATGGGCCGCTACAAACCCGTACACGCGGAGGGGCTTCCGCGTTTCTACGGCGGTGCCGTGGGATTTCTCGGCTACGACATGGTCCGCTACTTCGAGCGGCTCCCCGCCTCGGCCGCTGATGATTTGTATACCGATGACGCCGTTTTTCTGATCACGGATACCCTGATCATCTTCGACAACGTCCGGCACACGATCACGGTCGTCGCCTGCGTCTGCACGGAGGGAGGAAGGGGACTGCGCGCCCTGTACGAGGAGGGGATGCAAAAGATCGAGGAGACGATCGCCCTGATACGGACCCCCATTGAGGGGAGAGACGCCCCGCCGGGAAGGGGCGATACCCCCGCCCTCCGGTCCAATATGACGCCGGAGGAGTACAAGTCCATGGTGGGGCGGGCAAAGGAGTACATCGTCGCGGGGGATATCATCCAGGTCGTCCTCTCGCAGCGCTTCGAAATGAAGAACGACTCAGATCCCGTGGATCTCTACCGGGCTCTCCGGTACATCAACCCCTCGCCCTACCTCTTTTATCTGAAGGCCGATGATCTGACCCTTATCGGCTCTTCGCCGGAGGTGATGGTCCGCCTCGAAGAAGGGGTCGTGGAACTCAGGCCCATCGCGGGGACGCGCAGGCGGGGAAAGACCGAACAGGAAGACCGGGCCCTCGCCGACGAACTCCTTCGGGACCCGAAAGAACGGGCGGAGCACGTCATGCTCGTGGACCTGGGGAGGAATGATCTGGGGCGGATCGCGCAGACCGGGAGCGTCCAGGTCAATCAGCTCATGACGGTGGAACGGTATTCCCACGTCATGCACCTCGTCTCGAACATCCAGGCCCATCTGGCTCGGGGGAAGGACTGCTTCGATGTCCTGCGGGCCACCTTCCCCGCGGGGACGCTCTCCGGGGCGCCCAAGATCAGGGCCATGGAGATCATCGATGAGCTGGAACCGACCCGGCGCGGTCCGTACGGCGGGGCCGTCGGCTACTTCAGTTATACGGGGAACATGGACCTGTGCATCACCATCAGGACCATGACTGTCAAGGACAACCGGATTTTCATCCAGGTCGGCGCGGGGATCGTCGCGGACTCCGACCCGGATGCGGAATACCGGGAGACCGTGAACAAAGGGGAGGGAATGATGCGGGCCATCGAGCTCGCCGCCTCGGACTTTGAAATAACCAGCAATAATGGAGAGAAAAAATGATCCTGATGATCGACAACTATGATTCATTTACTTACAACCTCGTCCAGTACCTCGGGCAACTGGGCGAGGAGGTCGCGGTCCGCCGCAACGACGCGGTCACCCTCGATGAGGTCGGGGAGATGCGCCCCGGCGCGATCTTTCTGTCCCCCGGCCCCGGCTCGCCGGAGAGGGCGGGGCTCACCGTGGATGTTATCAAACGGTTCCATACAGCCGTCCCCATTATGGGGATATGCCTGGGGCACCAGGCAATCGGCTACGCCTTCGGCGCCGATGTTGTCAGGGCTGACAGGCTGATGCACGGCAAGACCTCGGGGATCATCAACGACGGGAGGACGATTTTCAAAGGGCTCCCCAGTCCCTTTGAGGCGGGACGGTACCATTCTCTTATCCTGAGAAAGGATTCTCTTCCGCCCTGCCTCGAGATCAGCGCCGAGACCGCGGAGGGGGAGGTCATGGGTGTCCGGCACCACCACTATCCGGTGGAGGGGATACAGTTTCACCCCGAATCAATTCTCACGCCGAACGGGAAGCGGATCATCAAAAATTTTCTCGATATGGGACATAATGAACTCGAAAAAAGTCAAGAATGATCCATCTCCCTTAATGGGAGAGTGCTGGGGTGAGGGTAGAATGCGAGGTTTTTTAAACACTATACGTCCCCTCCTTTTTATCCTCGCCCTCCGGGCAAGGATAATCCCCTCCCACCAGGGGAGGGGAAATCTGACTTTTTACGAAGGCAGCAGGCATACTATGGGAAAGGAGCACGCATCATGATCAGAGAGGCGATCGGAAAGGCAGTCGCGAAGGAGGACCTCACGGAACGCGAGATGATGGTGGTAATGGACGAGGTGATGGAAGGGGGGGCGACGGATGCGCAGATCGCTTCCTTCATCACGGCCCTGAGGCTCAAGGGAGAGACGGTCCAGGAGGTCACCGGGGCGGCCCGGGTCATGCGGCGGAAGGCGACGAGGGTCGACGCCCGCTCATCGGTCATCGTGGATACGTGCGGGACCGGCGGGGACGGGATGAATACCTTCAACATCTCCACCACGGCTGCCTTCGTCGTGGCGGTTGCGGGGATCACCGTGGCGAAACACGGAAACCGGGCCGTCTCCAGCGGCTGTGGAAGCGCGGACGTCCTCGAGGCCCTCGGCGTCAACATTGGCGTCGGGCCGGAGGTGGTGGAGGAGTGCATCCAGCAGATCGGGATCGGTTTTCTCTTCGCCCCCCGGCTCCACGGCGCCATGAAGTACGCCATCGGCCCGCGACGGGAGATCGGGATCCGGACGATCTTCAACATGCTGGGACCGCTGACCAACCCCGCCGGGGCGACCGCCCAACTCATCGGGGTCTACGATCCGGCGCTGACGGAGATGTTCGCCGGCGTCTTAAAAAATCTGGGAACGAAGCGGGCTTTCGTGGTCCACGGTTCCGACGGCCTCGACGAGGCGACGGTGACGGGAGAGACGCGCGTCTCCGAACTGAAGGACGGCCTGGTCACCACCTACAATATCAACCCCGTCGACCTCTTCGACGAGGCATACCCCGTCGGGGACCTTCGCGGGGGAGACGCCTCGGTAAATGCTCAGATCACGAAGGATGTCCTGTCGGGGAAAGACGGTGCCCGCCGGAAGATCGTCATTCTCAATGCCGCCCTGGCCATCGTGGCGGGGGAGAAGGCCAGGACGGTTCAGGAGGGGATCGCCCTGGCTGGGGAATGCATCGACAGCGGCGCGGCGATCAAGAAACTGCAAGGACTGATAGAGATGAGCAACCGGTGAGAGACGATGATCTTGGACAGGATCGTACAGGCAAAGAGAAGAGAGGTCACGCGCCTGAGAGAATCGGGTTCACTTGACGCGATGCAAAAGGCCGCGCTGGATACGCCACCTCCGCGCGACTTCAGGGCGGCGCTGGAGAGCGCTCCGTGCGCCATCATTGCCGAGGTGAAGAGAAGCTCCCCGTCGAAGGGGAGGATCAGGGAGGATTTCGACCCCCTCGCCATTGCTTCGCTTTACGAAGAAAATGGGGCGGTGGCGATCTCCGTCCTGACGGATGAGACTTTCTTCGAAGGGAAGAAAACGTACCTGTCTGAGATACGGGAACAGGTCTCGCTCCCCCTCCTCAGGAAGGATTTCATCATCGATCCGTACCAGGTCTGCGAGACGCGGATCATCGGGGCCGATGCCGTCCTCCTCATCGCGGCCATCCTGGAGGGGGCAAAACTCGATTATATGATCGAAATGGCCGAATCGCTGGGGCTCGCCCCCCTTGTCGAGGTTCACTCCCAAGAGGAACTGGAGCGGGCCCTCGCTGCCGGGGCCGGGATCATCGGGATCAACAACCGGAATCTCACGACCTTTGCCACCGACCTGCGTACCACTCTTGAATTAGTCTCCCGTATCCCCGAGGGGAAAATGGCGATCAGCGAAAGCGGCATCGAGGGGCGAGGTGAGATCGAGGAGCTGATGAAAAAACGTATCCATGTCTTTCTCGTCGGCGAGACATTGATGCGGGCCCCCGATGTGGGCGCAAAGCTCAGAGAGCTTCTGGGCAGATGAGGCGAGACCGATGACGGAGATCAAGATATGCGGGATCACCAATCTCGATGACGCCCTGACCGCCAGCGAGGCCGGGGCCGATGCCCTGGGGTTCATCTTTTACCCCAAAAGTCCGCGCTGCGTGTCACCCCGAGAGGCGCGGGGTATCATCAGCGAGCTTCCCCGCACGGTCTCGAAGGTCGGAGTCTTCGTCAATGACGATCCCGAGCGGATCGAGGAGATCTCCAGGACCTGCGGCCTCGATTTCATCCAACTCCACGGGGATGAGACGCCTGACTACTGCCGCCGGTTTCCCGTGTCGACGGTCATCAAGGCCTTCTCACCACGGAGCGCGGCTGATCTCAATCGCCTGGGTGATTATTCGGTACGCGCGATCCTCGTGGACGCCTTCGCCCCCGGTCTCTACGGCGGAACGGGGAAAACATCGAACTGGGAGCTTGCCCGGGCCATCGGAGAACGCTGTCCCCTGATCCTCTCCGGCGGTCTGAACAGTGCGAATATTGAGGAGGCAATCGCATCGGTCTCTCCGGATGCCGTGGATATTAACAGCGGTGTCGAATCCGCGCCGGGGAGGAAGGATCACTGCAAAATAATCGAGATTATTGATATAATTCGACAGAACGTGGGTAAAAAGAGGACGATATTTACAGCGATGAAAGGTGCCTGGCGTGAGCCGGCACAGCAATAGATCTTCGCAGTCCGGCTCCCGCAACCATTACGACTCCCACTGGTATGGAGCGTAACGTCTTTCGGGTGAGGGGGCACGGCCATGTCTTAAAGAGGACAGCCGGTATATGACCTCATGACCGGGGCCTGCAATATCATAAACGCCCGCTGTTGCTTTTCTTACACAGAGTACAAACAGAACAGGGGACGACTCAGCCCCCTGTTCTGTCAATGAATAAGGATAAACCTCTTTTACTCTATCACTACCAGAAGCTGGTCGGCCTCGACCACATCCTTTGCTTTCACCTTTATTTCTTTGACCGTTCCATCTACCGGGGAACAGATCGGGTTTTCCATTTTCATTGCCTCGAGGATTACAAGCTCATCGTCTTCTTTGACTGCGTCACCAACCTTGACGATAACCTCCAAAATATTCCCCGGCATGGGAGCCAATACTTCTTCCATTGTCACAGTACCTCCTCAGTGGTTTAATAGTATTCGCACGCGCCAAAGCGTCCGAAGTTTAATGCTCCTATCACATTGATAGACCGGTGTCACTACAAAAAATTGCCCGGTCGCTGTTTTTTAGCCTTCCTTTTTTGGACGCTCGAGACCGGTGACAACCTGCGACTGTATCAGCCGTGGCAGCATCATGTGATGGCGCGGGCAGATCGATCGCGGGTTCTGATAGACTGAGTTGGCAAATGCCACCATGTAATCGCGCAGCTTTTCAAAGTGCACGATCTCATCCACGAGCCCCGCCTTGGCGCAGTACATGGGGCGCGACTTGTCATAGTAATGCTGCACCATTTCATTCATCTTGTCGAGAACGGGATCGAGTGGTTTGCTGGCATCTTTCTCTTTGACAAGCCTCCGGGAGTAGCTGGCCGCCGCTGCGGTTTCCCCGTGCATGACGTAGATCTCCGTGGTGGGGGTTCCCAGCGAGAAAGCATTGGTGTTATTGCCCTGGGGACCGCCCATGACATAATGCGCAGCGGCCGTTCCCTTGCGGAGGATCACCACCATCTGCGGCAAGTTGCTTTCCTCGATAGAATAGATCAGGGACTGTCCCAGTCCGAGCAGTTCCGCCTTTTCCGCGATGTCACCCACATCGATGCCGGACGTATCCTGGAACCAGATGATGGGAACGCGGTCACGAGAGCACTGCGTCACGAATTCGTTCATCTTGATCAATCCCTGACGGTAGAGTTTTCCACCGACGGCATTGTATTCATTCGTATATTCAGGATAGTTCGGGATCAGTCCCTGTCGGTTTCCAATAATCCCCATGAGGAAGCCGTCGATCATGACCAGTCCCGTATAGACCTCGGGACCGTACCCGGGTCTGAACTCGAGGTGTTCCGAGTTGTCGACCAGCCGTGCGACGACATTGTCAAAATCGTAGCCTGCCTTCTGATTGACGGGCACAATATAGCCGATTTCAGAGGGAGCATATTTCGGCTCAGCCGGTTCAGACAATCTGAAGAACTTGGGGTTATACGCAGGCATTCCTTCCATGTATTCTTTCAGGGCATCCAGGACCTGGTTCTCTTCTTCAAAGACATATCTGAAGAAACCGGTTTCGTTGTAATGGATGTTGACGCTCCCCGGAGGGGTCTCCTTGAAATGCCGTGTCGCTTCGATCAACTGCTCGGCCCCTTCTTCGTCAAAGAATCCCTTGGGGCTCATGCCGCCGACGATTCCGCCGCCGCCCACTGCTATGTTACAGTCTTTATGGGCCAGAAGGATGGTAGGGCTGATCCCCTGATAGCCGCCACCGGCGGGGTTGGTTCCGTAGATCCCTGCCAGCACGGGAACGCCCAGTGTCTCCAGTTCAGCGTGACGAAAGAAGCAGGTCCCTTGGCCGCGGCGATTAGCGTAGACCTTTTCCTGTTCGGGCAGCTTCACGCCGGAACAGTTGACCAGCCACACAAGGGGCAGATTCAGTATCTTGGCCATGTCGGTCACGCGGAGGTTGTTATCCGCCTGTCCAGCGATCCAGGCGCCGGCTATCCACTTGTTGTTGAAGCCAATAAGCACACACCACTTGCCACTGATGCGCGCAATACCGTCCACAACACCGGTACTCCCCGACTCTTCATGGTCCGGGTCATATATGGTGTGGAGAGGGAAAAACATTCCCGGATCGACGAGATATTCAATCCGTTCCCAGACGGTCTGCTGCCCCCGTTTGTGAATCGTGTCAGCAGGGACCCCGAAGTTACGAATCCGCTGATCTTCCGCCTCAATCCCTTTCATGATCTCATTCGTCTGGGCGACGCTCTCCTGCATCCTCTTTATCTGTGCTTCCTTCAGAGGTTTGCCGAATTCCTTCATCTTTAAGTAGGGTATCATGTCATGTCCTTTCTTTTCTCTTTTCCGAGGATATGACCTTCCTGTGACAACCTCTCCCGAGGGGGGATGTCACAGGAAGGAATTCCTGATTGTTTATGTAACTGTGTAAAATCAGCGATTCGCCTTGCGAATCCCTAACTGATCCTGCGCCATGATGAACTTGCAGACATTGGCCGATCCTTCGACCATGGCGTATGTGGGCGCATCACGGAAGAAACGGGCCACAGGATACTCCGTTGAATATCCGTAGGCGCCCAGTATGCGCATCGCATACTGGGAACATTTGTAGGCAAGTTCACCTGACAGATATTTCGCGATGGCTACCTCAAGATTGTTGCTCAGGTTTCCCTGATCCTTCTGCCATGCGGCCTTGTAAACGGCTAGCCTCGCCGCCTCGATTTCCGCAACCATCTCGGCCACCATGGATTGGTTCATCTGGAACTGCCCGATGGGCTGTCCGAACTGTTCACGCTCCATGGCGTACTGGGATACGGAGTCCAGACACGCCTGGGAGAGCCCGACTCCTCCCGCCGCCGCGGAAAGCCGTGTCTGAGCCAGAGAACCGAAAACGATCTTCGCGCCATCTCCCGGTTTGCCCAGGATATTGTCTTTGGGAATCTTCGTGTTTTCAAGGATAATTTCGCCGGTCGGTGATGAACGGGATCCCATCTTGTCCAGATCCGTTACCGTGATCCCCTTGCTTTCTCCGTAATCGACTACGAATGCTGAAAGGCCTCTTCCACCCGCGGAGCGATCGGTGTAGGCGTAAAAAATACAAATACCGCCGATGGTGGCGTTTGATATCCACGTTTTCTGGCCGTTGATGAGCCAGTGATCACCTTTGTCCTCGGCGGTCGATTTGATGGCCATAACGTCGGACCCGGCTCCCGGTTCGGTAATGGCGAATGCGCCAAGGATATCCGCATTGACCAGCCGTTCGATATATTTCTTTTTCAGGGTATCACTGCCGTAGCGGAGGATGGTAAAGGCGCACCCCAACTCCTGCATATTGACCTGAACCCGCAATGAGCTTGAGGCACGGGCGATCTCCTCCGTGATGATCATGGCTGCGAGCCATCCCATCTCGTTTCCACCGTACTCCTCGGGGATTACCGTGCCGAAAAACCCCAACTGTCCCATGGGTTTGACCACCTCTTCGTAGGGGAAATAATGTTTTTCGTCCCACTCATCGGCGAAAGGGGCGATCTTTTCAGCCGCGAAATCGCGCACCGTGTCCCTCAGCATGACCATTTCATCTGATAAACCAAAATCCATACCGTTTCCTCCTTCCAGATATTATTTGTTGTATTTGATGATACGCTTTCTATGGCCGGCATATTCGCAGCTCAGCCATTAGTGTGTATTTTCACTTGAACAACCCGTCGCTTCGGAGCAATCCGTGCTCGCGAGAAGCAGTTCCTCTATGCACATTTTACGGTGATCGTAATTATTGAAGCGTACCTCGGGGATTGCCAGACTGAGAGCCGCCCGTACAGGGATGCCCTGATGAAGGGCGAAGAGGGGAACGCTCAAAGCGCCGAGGCCCTGCACGGTTTCCCCCAGACTTGAAGCGTAGCCTCGTTCTCTAATCAGATCAAGATCAGAGGTCAGTTGACCTATATCAATAATGGTATTATCAGTCAACGGTTCTAGCATCACTTTTGCGAGATAGCGGTCGACAAAATCCTGCGAGGAAAAAGCCAACAGGCATTTACAGGTGGCTCCCGCGTACAGGGGCGCACGGCTTCCAACGGGCATGCTTGCTTTCAGTTCCTGGGGAGATTCCAGGCTGCTGATACAGATTCGAAACAGGCCGTCCGTATCTATCACGTTCAAATGAACGGTCTCCTTAGTCCGGGATAAAAGCCGTTTCATAAAGGGCATGGCCGTATTGGTGAGTGGCGAATTGTCCTGCAAGGTACGGAAAAAAGAAAGATATATGTTCCCGAGGCGGTACGATCGTGTTTCCGGGTCCTGTCTGATGAATCCGTAAGCCCTCAGGGTCTGCAAAATCCTCTGGATGGTGGACGGGCTGAAACCGAGACGACCGCTTAACTCTCTGACCCCCCAGGATGCCTGCCCTTCGCGGAAGACCATAAGAATCATAAGGGCCTTTTCGATGGAGTTCATCTTACCGTTTGCAGAAGGGTTTTTATCTTGTGCCATATTATGAAATACCGTTTTACTATATGCTTAATTTTTCCATCCCACAGGGGGATGTTCTTTGTCAAGTAAAAATGTTCTGCCGAAGTTTAAAATGGATTAAAAAGTCTTGACATGGCCTGAGCACCGTAGTATGGGAGTAAAAAATTTTCATTTCCTAACATATAGCATGCTGTTCCATATGGTGAACTCTGGAAGTGAGTAAGCGCTGAAGGGGCGAATGGCACCGGAAAAGCGGGTGCGTGTTTCGCACGGGCACAATCAAAATAACAATAAAGAGGTGCGGTATGGTTGATTGGGGGAAGGCGTTGGAGACGTTTGTTGTCGGGTTAGGCGGGGTATTCGTTGTTTTAATTATATTGCAGGTGGGCATTGTCATATTTTCGAAAATCATCAACAGTGTGGCAAATATGACAGCGAAAAAAGAAGGGTAAGGAGGTAAAAAAACTGAGATGGAATTAGGGATACTTCAAAAGATTATTTTTGATACCGGCTTCATGCATTTAACCTTCGGCAATGTCGTCATGTGGGCTATAGCCCTTACCTTTATTACCCTCGCTATAGTCAAAGGGTATGAGCCTCTGCTTTTGCTCCCCATCGGGTTTGGAATGTTTATCATAAATATTCCGTTGACCGGTCTCATGAATGAAGGGGGGCTTCTCTGGGTGCCTTATCATTATGCGATCGATCATTTTGACTTAATCCCTCCGATCATCTTCATGGGTATAGGCGCCATGACCGATTTCCGTCCCATGCTGGCTAATCCCAAGACCCTGCTTCTCGGCGCTGCGGCGCAGTTTGGTGTGTATGTAACCTTTTTCGGGGCGCTTCTCCTCGGGTTCACCATGCCGGAAGCAGCTTCCATCGGAATCATCGGTGGGGCTGACGGGCCTACCACCATATACCTGACATCCAAGCTTGCACCGCATCTTCTCGGGGCTACTGCCGTGGCCGCGTATTCTTACATGGCTATGGTTCCCATTATTCAGCCTCCCATTATGAAACTTCTCACTTCCGTGGAAGAGCGGAAGATCAAGATGAAATCATTGCGGAACGTAAGCAAGCTTGAAGTAATCGGCTTTCCGATTATAACAACATTGATTGTCTGCATGCTGGTTCCCCCCGCTGCGCCGCTGATCGGTATGATGATGGCGGGGAATCTTTTCAGGGAATCTGGTGTGGTGGAGCGTCTCTCCAAGACGGCCCAGAATGAACTAATAAATATTGTTACTATATTCCTGGGGCTCTGCGTCGGTGCCACCATGCCGGCGGAGGTCTTTTTGAAACCCACATCTCTGTTCATATTCGCTCTGGGTGTTGTTGCCTTTAGTTTCAGTACTGCCGCGGGTGTTGTCCTGGCGAAGATTATGAATCTGTTCCTTAAGAATGAAGACAAAATCAATCCCCTCATAGGCGCAGCCGGTGTGTCTGCCGTCCCGATGGCGGCCCGTGTTGCGCAGGTTGTGGCACGTGAGGCCGACAAGCGTAATTTTATCCTCATGCACGCCATGGGACCGAATGTGGCCGGAACGATCGGTACAGCTTCCGCAGCAGGGCTCTTCCTTTCCATGCTGGCAGGTTGAGATCGGGAGGTGCGTCCTGCCCCAGAAGATAGAGTGAACATGAGACAGGCATCCCCGCTATCATGGGCGGGGATGCAATAAAACAGATTTTTCGCAGGTGAAACGGGGAGATGCAAATAGAGTGGTTGGTGTGAACGGATTCCGTGGGGGGGCTCGTGACTATCATCCAAAAAAATGCAGTGGATTTCAATGAGGCGGTACCGGCCCCTGTCGGAGACGGCGGCTGTGTCGCCTTTTTTCATGCCTGCAGGCGAAGATTCGTGTGCCTGTGCTTTCTGAGAAAATTTCCAATCCAGTGAAATAACCCGGTCCTTACAGCCCGGAACTCGCTCACATGTTGCAGCTTTTCGTATGGGGTGCGTCAACATGTCGATGTCGTGTTGCGATTGTGAGACGTAACTCTTGAAAAGGAGGAAAGGTATCGTGAATGTCAGACCAGACAAGGTGATGACACTGAAAGAGGCAATAGCGGAGTATGTCAAAGACGGCAGTCACATCTCCATAGGAGGGTTTACGACCACTAGAAATCCGATGGCTGCCGTGTATGAGATTATTCGCCGGAAGGTCAAAAATCTTCACCTGTATGTCCATTCCAACGGCCCCGCGGTTGATGAACTCATCGGGGGGGGATGTGTGTCAAAGATAGAAATTGCCTACGGAGGCAGTGGAAAATTCGCTGCCACCTGTATCCGGTTCAAGAAAGCCGTTCAGGAGGCGACAATCGAGATTGAGGATTACACCAATTATCAGATGACCCTTCGCTTTCTTGCCGGGGCGATGGGGCTTCCTTTCCTTCCGACGCGTTCTTCGTTTGGGACGGACATTATAAATACGTGGGGCTTTTCAAAAGAAGCGAGGAAAAATGATCCGAAGATTCCCGACAAGAAACTGGTTGTTATGGACAGTCCCTTTGGAAACTGGATGGATGCGGAGAAGGTGGTCCTGGTTCCCGCAATACAGACCGATGTGACGATCATTCATGTCCAGAAAGCGGACAAACAGGGAACCGGGAGGATTGAGGGGCTTACCTTTGCCGATGTTGAACAGGCAAAGTCAGCAAAGCACCTTATTCTCACCTGTGAGGAACTGGTTGACACCGGTGATCTGAGGGCCGCTCCTGACCAGAATCAGATTCCTTTTATCCATGTTGATGCCGTTGTTCATGTCCCGCATGGCGCTTATCCCACGGCGTGTCACTATTATTATGATTATGATCCCGTCTATCTGAACGATTACGCGAAGGCGGCCCGTGATGAGAAACTTTTCGAGGAATATCTTGAAAAGTATGTCTACGGCGTCAAAGGGCAGGAAGAGCTGATCGCCCTTGTGGGAAAGGAACGCATCCAGGCAATCGCGGCGGATCCGCATACCGGGTATGCGAAAAATCTGAAGAGAAACTGACCAGGGGGATAAAAACATGGAATATACATCGAGAGAGATGATGACGATAGTGGCTGCCAGGGAAATCAAGAACGGTGATATCGTGTTCTGCGGCACTGGTATTTCGATGCTGGCCGCAATGGCGGCAAAGAATATCAATGCCCCTGAGAGTGTCATATTCTTTGAAACCGGCTCCATTGATGCGAGGCTTGAGGAACTTCCCCTGGCGGTCGCTGATCCACGCGTTATGTATTGGGCTTCATCAAACAGCGGTCTTCTTGATGCCTTCGCAACCATGCAGAACAGGATCACGGGGGAGCATGTCATCGGTATTCTGGGCGCAGCGCAGATCGATAAATTCGGCAATATCAATTCAACAGTCATCGGAAATTATTATAAGCCCAGGACGCGATTTTCCGGGAGCGGGGGTGCCTGTGATGTCGCTTCATTCGTGCCGCGAAGCATCATATTCATGCAGCAGGAAAAAAGGAAATTTGTCAATAAGGTGGATTATCTGACAAGCCCCGGGCACCTTACCGGGAATGATGGCAGAAGGAAAGCGGGGCTCCCTCCCGGAGGGCCGGAACTGGTTATTACCAATATGGCGGTGATGCGCTTCGATGATACGACGAAGGAGATGTATCTGGCCGGTTACTATCCGGGGATTACAAAGGAGACAGTCTTGGAAAACATGGAGTTTGATGTGGATGTCTCCCAAGCGGAAGAAGTGGAACCTCCCACTGCCAGTGAACTGACGATCTTACGGGAGAAATGCGATCCCCAGAGATTAATTTTGTAGAGGGTCTAGTGAGGGTATCCATCGATATTCCCGTAAAGAACTGAGAGGAGGGGATGATGACCGTTAAATGAAAGGCAATAAGAAACAGGGAATACCAACGGATACATAACAGACAGCTAATAAAAATGGACCGTTAAAAGGAGGAGAGAAAATGAAAAAAATTAGATTTATTGGTTTACTGGTACTGGTAGTGAGCGTTTCTCTTGTTTTTGGAGGGGGTGTTTTTCAGAAGGCTGAATGCGCGAAGAGTTACAACCTCAAGTTCCAGATGGCGTGGCACACCCAGCATCCCGAATACAAAGCCTATCAGAAATTTATCAAGATGGTGGGTGAACGATCAGACGGCAGGCTCAAATTTACGGTGTTTCCCGCAGATCAGTTGATCGGCAGGTCAGAAGCTCTGGACGGTTTGGGGAAAGGTACCATCGACATGCTTGGCAGTTGCGCCTCCTATTTCCACGGAATGGTACCGGAAGGAGATGTCGACTGGCTCCCCTACATCTCCCTGGGCCATCGCGGAGAGTATTATGATTATCAAAACAGTGACAATGAGTTCAACGCTATTATCAAAAAAGCCTATCTTGAAAAGGCCAATGCGCTGTATCTCACCAATGTCATCTGCGGGAGTTCGGGTATCATCGGCAGGGGGAACAATGAATATGCAACCATTGATTCTCTGAAAAATATCAAGCTGAGGGCCGCCGGTGGTGTCTGTACGCGAGTGGCGAAGGCATGGGGCGCCGCTCCCGTGACCATGGCGACGGGTGAGATCTATCCGGCCCTTCAGAGAGGGACGGTCGATGCCCTGATTTTCTACGCTTACGGTCTGAAAGATTACAAGTTTTTCGAAGTTGCCAAGACCTTTACAAACCCGCCCGTTTTTACCTGGGCTGACGACCTTTGGATAAACAAAGATGCGTTCGATAAGTTACCGAAAGATCTCCAGAAAATTCTCCAGGATGTGGCCAAGGAGTGGGGACGGTGGGCGAGCGTGGAGTACTGGCCGGCCTATGAAGAAGAAAACCAGAAATGGGCCGAGGAAAAGGGCGTCAAATTTCTCATGATGGACGATGCCAATATCGCGAAATCGAAAGAGATGCTGAAAGAGGTGTGGGATTGGTACGCGAAGGAGAGCCCCGGGTGCGCTAAACTGGTCGAGTTGATCAGAGAAGAACAGAAGACGTGGAAATAAGCGCGGCATAAACGAACATCATATTTGGAGAGGGCAGATCGCTGTCCTGCCCTCTCTATTCACTCAATCGGGAGAAGAGGTTATGAATAACGGAACGAACAAAACCCCCGGCGGTTTCAGCAGGTTCATGGAGAGTATCTCCTGGTTCGATGAGCGGCTTGCCGAATTTGCCGGGTGGATTGTCATTGTCATGATGGTGACCATCACATACGATGTGGCGATGAGATATATCTTCGGGATGCCTACCACCTGGAGCTTTGAGATCAATCGCTATATGCTGATTCTGGTCATGTTCTTTGCCGGTCCCTGGGCGCTTCCTGCGGGAGGACATGTTGCCGTTGACATATTCACGGAGCATATGGAGACGCGGAAGAAAGCGATATTGGAAATAATTACTTCCATAATGGCTATTTTGTATATGGCTTCGTTTTTCAATTCGTCGGTGACCTTCGCCTGGGACGCGTGGGCAGGGGGTGTGAGAAGTACCGAATATCTGGCATGGCCCCTGTGGCCGATGAGATCCTTCCTGGTCATCGGCTCCTTTTTCCTCGGTCTGGAATTTCTATTCAGGCTGGTGCGTAATGTTACCATCCTGACCGGAATTGCTCAGACCAAATCACAGGGAGGTGCATGATTATGGAATGGTACTGGATACTTCTTGTTCTTGTCGGTTCTCTGTGCGTGCTCCTCTTTATGGGATTGCCGGTTGCTTTTTCGCTCGGTTTTTTGAGCATGATCGCCGCGCTGGTATTCTGGCCCGGCACGGAGGGGCTGTATGGTGTGGCCCTGGCCGGATACGGACACATGGGTAATTATACCCTGGTATGTGTGCCTCTCTTTATTCTCATGGCCCAGGTGGTGATGCACAGCCGCATGGGGGCGGATACCTATGAGGTTGCCGACCGGTTTTTGCGCAATCTTCCCGGTGGGCTCGGCATAACGAGCGCTGTTTTCGGGGCCATCTTCGGCGCCGTATGCGGGGCCAGTACGGCGGGAACGGCCACCGTCGGCCTTCTGTCCCTTCCTGAAATGGAGAAACGGGGATATCAGGCAGGGCTCGCGGGGGCAATCGTGGCCTTCGCCGGGGCCCTTTCCATCCTGATTCCTCCCAGCGTTATCCTGATCCTGTATGGGACCCTGGCCAATGAGTCCATCGGCGCCCTCTTTGCCGGAGGGTTTCTCCCCGGAATCCTGATGACTTGCATAGCCATCGTCTACATTTTAGTGAGAGTCAAGTTGAATCCTGCGCTCGCGCCGCGGGAAGATGTGCGGTACACGTGGGCGGAAAAGTTCAGTTCGCTGTGGAAGGTGTGGGCGATTCTTCTCCTGGTTCTGCTTCTGCTGGGCACGATCTATACGGGAGTTGCAACACCGACGGAGGCAAGCGCCATAGCCTGCGTCGCGGTCTTTGTGATTGCCTTTGCCAAGAAAACCATGAATATGCAGCTCTTGAGGAAGGTATTATTGGCCACGGTAAAGACAACCACGATGATCGGATGGATCATCATCGGCGCCACATCTTTCGGGTATGTGATCATCTACTCGGGGTGCGCCGCCTCCCTGACGGGCTGGGTTGTCGGTATGGATGTCACTCCCACGACCGTCGTTGTCGTTCTGATGATCGGTTTTGTGATTATGGGGATGTTCCTGGATCCGGCCGCCATCGTCATGATGACGACCCCCATCATACTGCCCATCCTTCATGCCTTGGATATCAACGTGCTGTGGTTCGGTATTCTGATGACGATCAACATGTGCGCGGGGAATATTTCTCCCCCCATGGGGTTGAACCTCTATATCGTCAAAGGACTTGTTCCTGCGGCATCGATGCCGATGAAGGATCTGTTCTGGGGTGCCGTCCCCTTTATGCTCATAGACTTTACAACGATAGCCATAGTCATGATTTTTCCCGCTATCGCGACATGGCTGCCGAGTTTGGTTATACCGTCATAACAAGGGGTGGCACATTCACATATATAGACTGTATCGAGAAGATGGAGCTTTCGGCGGGGCTTTATTCCTGCCGAGGGCCCATCTCTCGTTGCCCTGGATATCTTTACCGGGTTTTCAGTCTTGACGCATTCGTTCATGCCAACGCGTATTCCCCATATAGTTTCTTCGAAAGACTCGATCCCGATTGCCTCAAGTCCTCTTATCAGTGTATACGGTGACCGATGAATATTGCAATCCTTTGTCCGGAGACGGCACCCATCTGCAATTATATTGCCGGCGGATTTTACGGGTATCCCCCTTGCGGTTATGATACATCGCGTTATGGGATGGGATGCGTACAAAGAACAGAGATTGGAATTAAGAGGTCACAAGAGTGGACAGACGGCTGGTTATTACGGTGGATGGCCCCGCAGGTTCGGGAAAGAGCACGGTCAGCAGAATGCTTGCCCGGCGGATATCGTACATGTATCTGGACACGGGGCTCCTTTACCGGGCGGTTGCCTGGCAGACCGTGCAGGCTGGCGTTTCGTTGGGGGACAATGAGTCTCTTGTGGAGATCTGCGGGAGCATCAGGATTTCCAGAGATACGGACGGGGCGATGAGCGTTTTAATCAAGGGGGAGGATATCTCCGGGGATCTCAGAACGGAAGAGATCTCCATGATCGCGTCTTCCGTATCGGCAAAGCCCGTTGTCCGTGAGGCGCTTCTTCCCCTCCAGAGGCAGGCGGGGCGTCAGGGAGGAATCGTCGCCGAAGGGAGAGACATGGGAACGGTGGTCTTCCCCAGCGCTGATGTCAAGTTTTATCTGGATGCCGATGTTGATGAGCGCGCGCGACGCCGGTATCTGCAGCTCGTGGAGAGCGGAAAGATTGCCGATCACGGCGAGATCAAACGAGGCATAGGGGTCAGAGACTCTCAGGATTCGACACGAGAGGTATCCCCTCTGAAGCCTGCCCATGATGCCGTGGTTATCGATACCACCGGTATGAGCATAGATGCGGTGGTCGAAAAGATGACGATGATTGTGGGAGGATGCACCTGAGACGCCGAACGGCGTATTGTGTGAAATCGCACCGGTTCTCAGTGTTCATTGCCGGACATCTAATGGTGGCAGGCGATGTAAAAAATACTTGAAAACTCAGTGGATAATTGCTAAGTAGCTCCTGCTGATTGCAGTCGGAACAGCGAGGAGACACCGGTATTTCATGGAAACCATTGTATCTGTTAAGCCGCTGTTAGCTATTATTATTTCACTTTTTGGCTCGCTTCTCATTATTGTCTGCGGCAGGAAACCCAATCTGAGGGAGGGCTGCTCCCTTGCGATCGCGCTGATCAAATTCTCCATTATCGCTTCAATGCTCCCGGTGGTCCTTGCCGGAAAGCGGCTGGTATTCAGCCTTGTTGATGTTCTTCCCGGGGTGGGGATCGCCTTCCGTGTCGACCCTCTTGGCCTCTTGTTTGCTCTGGTAGCGTCTTCTCTGTGGATCGTAACAACCATCTATTCTATCGGCTACATGCGCCCACTGAAGGAGCACTCGCAGACACGATATTTTACCTTCTTTGCACTTGCCCTCTCTTCGGCGGTTGGAGTCGCTTTTTCCGCCAACCTCCTCACCCTGTACATGTTTTACGAGATGCTGTCGTTGTCAACTTACTCCCTGGTTACCCATCACCAGGACGCGGAGGCGCGTTTTGCGGGGCGAAAGTATCTGACCTATCTCATGGGAACCTCTATCGCCTTCTTCCTTCCCGCGATGATCTTAACTTACTGGTATACGGGAACACTTGATTTTGCAGATCAGGGTATCCTTGCGGGGAAGGCGGGCGGCCCCATGCTGATCCTCACCTTCGTCCTCTTCATCGCGGGAATCGGCAAGGCCGCCATCATGCCAATCCACTCGTGGCTCCCCTCGGCCATGGTGGCTCCGACGCCGGTCAGCGCTCTTCTGCACGCGGTCGCGGTCGTCAAGGTGGGGGTTTTCTCCGTTCTGAGAATCTGCTTTCACATCTTCGGGATTGACCTGATGCACGCCCTTTCTCTTGATGTGTTTTTGCTCTACTTCATATCCGTCACGATCATCGTCGGTTCTCTCTTCGCCCTGAGGCAGGATGACCTCAAGGCACGGCTCGCGTACTCGACGGTGAGCCAGCTGTCCTACATTATCATGGCCGGGGGGCTCATGAGCGTTATGGGGATGACGGGCGGGGTGATCCATATTGTCATGCACGCATTCGGCAAGATCACGCTCTTCTTTTGCGCCGGCGCCATCATCGCCCATACCGGTTTCAAGAAAATCAGCGAGATGCGGGGGATCGGGAAGATGATGCCTGTCACGATGACGGCCTTCTTTTTCGGGTCACTCAGCGTCATCGGCATACCCCCCATGGGTGGCTTTATCAGCAAGTGGTACCTCGCCCTGGGCTGCATCGAGGCGGGGCAGATCCCCATACTGGTCGTCATCCTGACCAGTTCCCTTTTGAACGCGGCTTACTTTCTTCCCATAACGTACAACGCCTTCTTTTCCACCGGACCTCACTTTGACGCCTCGACGCGGATGAATGAGGCCCATCTCTGCGCGGTGATTCCCCCGGTCCTCACCGCCGCAGCTTCTTTTGTACTGTTTGTCCGACCGGGATTTTTTCTCGAACTGGCGCGGATGACAGCGAAAGCCGTCATGGGTGGATAGGATCGTTTTTGCCCGGTTGAGAGACTGTGATGCGGATGAAGAAGATTTTATTGATCGATGATGAAGAGAATACCCTCTCGTCTCTCGCCCGTTCTCTGAGGAGTAACGGGTACGATGTCATCACTGCCTCTTCCGGCGAGACGGGTCTTGATGCCTTTGAGAGAGAATCCCCTCCTATCGTTCTGACCGATCTGAGCATGCCCGGTCTTGACGGGCTTGCTGTCTTGAAAAGGGTCAAGAACAGCAATCCCGACGCCGAGGTTATCCTGATTACCAGTCATGGAGACATGGATTCCGCTATCGATGCGTTGCGGTATGGGGCTTCGGATTTTGTCAAAAAGCCGGTCGGGGAGATGGATCTGAAGATTGCCCTCAGGAGGGCCGAGGAAAAGCTCCTGATGCGTGAAAAACTCAGGGAATACACGTTAGATCTTGAAAATATGTGTTACATAGCCATGGAGGAGGTGAAGCGGAAATCCGATTTCCAGGATAAGTTGATCACCAGTTCCAATGATGGAATTGTGGCGACCGATGAAAAAGGCATTATCGTCATATTCAATCCGGGGGCGGAGGCCATCTTTGGAGTTCCCCGGATCGAAGTTGCGAGAAAAGCTTCGTTTACGGCTCTGTTCCCCCCTGAGATAGCGGATGTTTTCACCCTTATGTTCAAGAGGGGAAAGCATATGGGGGATGTTGAGTGGAAAGAAGTTGTCATTCGCCGAGGAGACAATGGTGATATCCCCGTCAGGTTCTCGGCAACGCTCCTGTATGACGGCGATGATATTATCGGAAGTGTCGGGTTTTTCCAGGACCTGAGCGAGATAAAACGTCTTGAACAGGAACTGGTTAAATCCGAAAGGCTGGCGGCAATCGGTCAGACGGTTGCCCGGCTGGCTCACTACATCAAGAACATACTGACAGGACTCAAGGGGGGGACGTACATCGTCAATCTTGGCCTTGACAAGAATGATATCGATAAGCTAAGGAAGGGCTGGGTTATGGTTGAGAAGAATGTGGGACGTATTTCTTCCCTTGTCTTAGATCTTCTCGCATATTCCAAGGAGCGTAAACCCGAATACAGGGACTGCCATCCCAATGACGTTGTCGAGGATGTCTGCGAACTTCTGGAGGGGATGGCAATGGAGAATCATATCCGGGTTGTGAGAGATTTTGATCCGCAGATCAAAGAGATTGCGATGGATCCTGATATGGTCCATCGCGTGCTCCTGAATCTGGTATCGAATGCTGTTGACGCCTGCATATTCGATCTTGACAGTACCAAGGAACACGAGGTCAGTGTGAAGACGCAGCTCGAGGAGGGCAATATCATCAGATTCGATGTTGCCGACAATGGCTGCGGAATGACCGAAGAAGTGAAAAACAGGATATTTACGGCCTTCTTCAGTACGAAGGGAGGAAAGGGCACCGGATTGGGTCTCTTGGTTGTTCAAAAACTGGTATATGAGCACGACGGCAGCATTGATATTCGTTCTGAGGAAGGGAAGGGGTCGACGTTTATCGTACGACTCCCTTACAAGGATGCCGCTTGAAACAGGGGACCGGCGAATCGGTGGGTTCACCCATGCATTGGCTCGCTTCTCCAAGAAGCGTCTCAAAAAACGATAAGGAGGACCTGTAATGTCGAAGAGGGTTCTTACGGTAGATGATGATCCCGATATCAGCATATTCGTGAAAACGGTTTTGGAGGAGAATCAATACACTCCTCTCGTAGCGCGGAACGGCGAAGAGGGTCTCGCCATGGCGAGAGACGAGGCTCCTGACCTCATAATCCTGGATGTCCTGATGCCGAAACAAAGCGGCATTCGTATGTATCGCGAGCTGAGGAGCAATGAATCTCTGAAAAAGATACCGGTTATTATTCTGTCCGGCATCGCGAAACGCACCTTCCTCCGTTCCCAGGAAGCGCTCACGGAGTTTGGCGATCAACCGATACCGGATCCTGATGTGTACTTGGAAAAACCGGTTGAACCGCTCGAACTGGCGGAGACTGTAAAGAAACTGATAGGGTCATAAATCAGTATATCGGGGGCACAAAGCGTCATGAAAGACAAGAAGTTGCTTTTTGTAACCCAGTTTGAAGAGTTATGGTTTGATGCCCTCCAGTCTTTGATGGATTTGCGAAAGGCGGGTTTCAACCACGCCGTTTTTTTACATGTCATAGAGCGTGACAGAATCGCCATGCACCGGGGCAAGGGCTATCTCAAGGATGAGGAGGTGAAACTCCGTGAGATGGCAAATGTCCGCTTTATCGATTGGGCGGAAAGCCTCTTCGAGCAGGGGATGGAAGTAGGAGCCTACATTGTGGTTGGCAATCCTCTTCCCAAGATTATATCCACGGCGGCCGAAGAGGCTGTGGACCTCATTGTGACGGGCCGCCACAAGAGGGCAAAATTTGAGGAACTCTACGGCGGTTCCCAGACACTGGAGATACTGGAGCGGACATCTACTCCGGTTTTGGTCTATAAATACATGCTTCCCTCAGGGAAGGTAAACGAGCGGCCCTTTGAGAGGCCCCTCCTTACCATGGACTGGTCTCATGCCAGTGAAAAGGCTGTCCAATATCTCCTTTCATTCAAGAATATCCTGAAGAAGGTCATAGCCGTTCATGTCATTGGCGAAAAAGAATTCAAGAGTACGTCGGCGATGGAGATACAATCTCTTCGAAAGGACAACAAACAGAAGCTGGAGGATGTGTGCGCCGCTTTTGAAAAAGAAGGTATAGAGGCGGAATCCCATCTTTATGTGGGGAGCGCCTTCGAGCAGATAGAAAAAGCGGCGCATGAACGGGATGCCACGATGATTGTCGCAGGAACAACGGGTAAAAGCCCTCTGAAAGAGATAGTACTGGGATCTGTTGCTACAAAGTTGGCAAAACATTCAATGCTCCCGACTCTGCTGGTTCCCACGAGTGTCACACTCTCAGAATAGACACTGCCACGCTGTCATCAGGGAGTAATACGATACCATTGCTGTACATAACTGATCAAAAAGATTTTGCCTCACCGTTTGGTCTTCTTCAGGGGCTCTTGCGTCTCAAAAAGAAACTGTTCGACCGTGTTGTGTTCGCGCTGCCCCCCTCCGCGACGGGATGGACTGACAATCTTCCCGATCTCGGAATTCCATCCGTCACAAAGATTGTTGGAGATTTCTCGTACAGAGGCATGATACAGGCGGCCAAAGATGAGCAGGTATCCTGTATCGCGGTCGATCTGGACAGGCATTCCCATGAGACGATTCTCAGAGGGCTTGCCTTGCATGCAACCCTCCCGGTCCTTTTCGTGAACAGGGGAGATATAATCGGAGAACTCTTGAATCACGTCATCTTTGCCACTGACTGGTCCGTTTCCTCTGAAAGGGCCCTGGAGCAGATTCTCGCCTTGGGCAGCCTTATCTATGAGTTGGATATCGTTCACGTCATCAGCGAAAAACTGACAGTGAAGGATATGCGGGAGCTGAAAGATCGATTGCAGCGTACTCGTAAGATCTGTCTGGATGAAGGTATCAACGCGGAAGCGCATATCTATGCCGGTAACGTGGCTGAAGAAATCGTAACAGCATCGAAGGATTACCGGGGAAGCATTATTGTCGTGGGATCGAACACCCAAAGATCTCTTGTGAAGAGAATATTCAAAAGAAGCACCATCCATACTTTGATAAAAAATGCGGCTGTGCCGGTATTTTTTGTACCCTACACAGCCGGGGGTGATTGAGGCTATGGAAGTAACACTGTTTATTCATGCGGCGGATGATGCCTTCCGTATCCTGGAAAACGCCAAGGCGCAGGCCGTCGGCCTGCTTGATACGGCCACGAGGCTCACCTCTGAAACACGGTGGATGGAAGAAAAGAAGCTCCAGACCATCCTGAAGGGTGCTCATGAGACCCGGTCGGGAATTCAAAGCTTTGTTATCACCTTTGTCATGCTCATGGGGTTCTGGGCGCTCCTGTCAGGGAAGTTTGACGCTTTTCACCTCTCTCTCGGTGTCATCTGCTCCCTCATCGTGGCCTATCTCAGCCATGATTTGCTCTTTGCCAATGTGAGGGTAGGGGACGGTCGCGTCATCGTCCGGAGATTTCTGGCCTTTATCCCCTGGCTCCTTCGTGAAATAATAACCTCAAACTTTTACGTCGCCTATCTTGCCCTTTCGCCGAAGATGCCGATCGATCCGCAGATTATGCGGTTCAAGACAAAGCTGGAAAGTGATATCTCATGGGTCGTCCTGGCAAACTCGATAACACTCACGCCGGGTACCGTCACGATTGATATCGCCGATCGGGAATTCATGGTCCATGCTCTCGACCGGAAGACAGCGGCCGGCCTGGATACGGGAGAGATGGAGGATCGGGTGGCCCATATCTTCATGGAGGCTGACCATATATACATCCAGGATGTTCTGGATGTATCCCGCATATTCGCTGAGTTGAAGAGAGGCATGTAAATGATCGGCAAAAGTGATGATATTATCATAAAGACCATTGCGAGGATTTTTGTTCCCTTCCTGCAGTTATACGCCCTGTACGTCATCATGCACGGCCATTACAGTCCGGGTGGAGGGTTTCAGGGGGGGGTTATCCTGGGTGCGAGCATGGCCCTGCTCCTGATCACCCATGGGTATGACGAGCTCAAGAGGAGGCTGCCCGAAGGCGTTCTCCTTCTTCTCGGCAGCCTGGGTGTCCTCATATATGCGGGGATCGGACTTCTCTGTCTCATTCTCGGCGGAAACTATCTTGACTACAGTCAGTTGTCTGTTATCCTGGGCGTTGATGCGGCTCATGCGCGGTCTCTGGGGATTCTGGGGGTTGAGCTGGGTGTCGGATTCACGGTCATGGCGATCATGTACTCAATTTTCTTCGATATATCGACAGGCGGCATTCTGCCCGAAGATCAGAGGCGCGAAGGTAGAGTGGAAGGCGAAAGGTAAATCACGCGCGTTAGGTATTGTATATGAATATATTTTTTGTTGCGGTTGGTATGGGGTTGTGCGCCCTCGTTTTTCTGGTGCTCTACCGGGCCATATTCGGTCCGGGGGTATTCAACCGAATAGCGGCTATCTCCGCTGTTGGCACCAAGACGTTGATAATACTGCTTATCATTGGGTATGTGTATAACCGCGTTGACATGTTTATTGATATCAGCATGGTGTATGCCCTCCTGAATTTTATCGGATGCATAGCCGCGGCAAAATACTTGGAAATGGAACGGTAGACAGATGACATATCTGCTGGTTGGTCTTGCAATAATCTGTATTCTCGGGGGCCTGTTTTTCTTTGCGACAGCCACGATCGGGCTCCTGCGCTTTCCTGATTTTTTTACCCGGCTTCACGCCACGGGAAAGGGGGACACCCTGGCTGTCTTTCTCTGCCTGATCGGCCTTGCCCTGTATGAGGGATTCTCGCTCACGGCCCTGAAAATCATTTTTATTGCGGTCTTCATGTTTCTGGCACAGCCGACGGCGACGCACGCCATTTCACGGGCCGGTATACGGCGCGGCCTGAAACCGTGGGTAAAAGGGGAAGAAAGAAGATGAATATACCCTTTGATATCATTCTGCAACTTTTTGTGGTGATCTGCGCGGTGGCAGCGATCACGGTCAGGGATCTTTTGAGCGCCGTCATGATCCTCGGGGCATACAGTTTCTTCATGTGTCTTATGTGGGCGCAGCTGGGTGCTGTTGATGTCGCGTTCACAGAGGCGTCGGTCAGCGCGGGGATCGGCACGATCCTCCTGGTTGCCGCCGTTCTGAAAACGACAAGGAGAACAAAGGATTGAAAACTCTGAGCCTGATCGTATCCATTATCGTCGGAGCGTTTCTTATGTACGGCACCATTGACATGCCGGCCTGGGGCGACCCCGATTCCCCGGCCAGCACCCATGTTTCCCCTTACTATATTACGCATACCGAAGTAGACACGGCGACGCCGAACATGGTTACCTCGGTCCTCGCCGACTACCGGGGGTATGACACCCTGGGCGAAACGACGGTTATATTCACCGCCGGGATGGCCTGTATTCTCCTTCTGAGAAGACGGGGCGGCAGGAACAAAGACAGAGGATAGGGAACTCGATACGATGGATTTCATCATAGCAAAATACAACTACTGGATCTACATTACTCTGATGATGATCGGTTTCTACGCGATGATTGCCAAGACCAACCTGATCAAAAAGATCATCGGGATGAATATCTTTCAGACGGCGATCATCCTTTTTTTTGTTTCCATCTCTTACAAGAGAGGCGGAGCGACTCTGCCGATTCTGACCGATGCGGATGCCCATGGCGGGCATGTCATTGATGTCGCACAGTATCTGAACCCCCTGCCGCATGTCCTTATGCTGACGGCGATCGTCGTTTCCATCGCGACACTGGGGGTCGCTCTTGCCATCGCCATCATGATGTACCGAAAATACCACACCCTGGAAGAGGATGAAATCCTCAAGGCAATCAAATGATAGTAGAACAAGCTCCCGTCCTGATTGTTGTTATATGCTTGATGTCCGCCGTCGCCACACCGCTGATCGGCTGGGTAAAGAGAGAGTTGTGTTACCCATGGGTTATTCTTGCCCTGCTTGCGTCCACCTGCTGCTCTGTCCTGGTGATGAACACCGTTATCCACGAGGGAAGTATCCACTATTACCTGGGGAGCTGGCTCCCGCCTTGGGGAATCGAGTATGTTATCGACCATCTGAACGCCATGATGCTGGTCCTGATTACCGGAACGGCTCTGCTGGTAGCCATATATTCCAAAAAGAGCCTTGAGGCGGAACTTCCCGACAGGACGGTCTATTTTTACACCCTGTATCTCCTACAGGTGACGGGATTCCTGGGGATCGTTATCACGGGCGACGTCTTTAATCTCTATGTGTTTCTCGAGATAGCGTCCCTGGCGGGGTATGCCCTGATCGCGACGGGGGAGGAGGGGGCTCCTCTGGCAGCCTTCCGTTATCTGATTCTGGGGACTGTGGGTGCCTGTTTTTATTTGCTCGGCGTAGGGTACCTTTACATGGTCACCGGTTCCCTGAACCTGGCCGAACTGGCCGAAATCCTGCCCCGGCTGTATGGCTCCAAGGTGATCCTGGTCGCCTTTGCCTTTTTCATGGTCGGTCTCGCCCTCAAGATGGCCCTTTTCCCCCTGCACCTCTGGCTCCCTGACGCCTATACCAAGGCCCCTTCCGTAGCCAGCGCCCTGATAGCGCCGCTGATGACCAAGGTCGCCGTTTACATTATGCTGCGGGTCATGTTTACACTCTTCAAGCCCTATTTCTCCATAGACCTTCTCCCCGTGACAAAGATCCTGCTGTATGCGGGGGTTATCGCCATATGTGTGGGGGCGATCATGGCCCTGGCCCAGAGAAATTTCAAGCGGATGCTCTGTTATATCGTGATTGCCGAGGTCGGGTACATGGTCGGGGGCGTAGGGGTTGCGAACACCGTCGCGATAAGAGGGGCCATTTTGCATGTCATGAACGATGTTGTCATGACCCTCGGTCTCTTTGCCGTGGCTGGCATTATCGCGTACAAGATGAAGAGCAACGAACTGACGGCCTTTGATGCCATATTCAAGAAGATGCCCTTTACCATGGCCGCCTTTCTCGTCGTCGCCCTGTCGGTTATCGGCGTTCCTCCCACCTGCGGGTTTTTCAGCAAGTGGTATTTGATCCAGGGTTCCATCATGGCCGGAAACTGGATATTCGTAGGCGCTCTCCTTTTTTCCAGCCTGGTGAATGTCATTCTTTTTTTCAGGATTATTGAAATCGGCTATTACGATTTCGGAGCCTCCGGAGCGGGGGATGCTCATTCTCACGACGAGAGATCGGTGGTGAGCGAGGCGCCCCTGAGCATGCTGATTCCCACCTACGTTGTGGCCGCGGCGATTATCCTGATCGGTCTTTACAACCAGTCCATCATTACCACCATCATTGATTTTGCTGTTCCGAAATTGTAAGTGTTCCGAATCACGCATATACACCGGAAGAGGCGGCGTTCCCCTGAGGAGCCAGGTATGGATGGGCACACGATTTCCCTCCTGGGGGCGCATATGTCAATTGCGGGGGGGCTCGAAAAGGCGCTCCTGCGGGGGGCCTCGCTGGGGTGCGCCACTATTCAGATCTTCACCAAGAGCGCAATCCGGTGGGAGGAACGGATCCTTGAGAATTCGGAGATCACGCTGTTCCGTGAAACAAGAAAACAAACGGGGATCGCCCCGGTTATTTCCCACGCCAGCTATCTGATCAATCTGGCATCCCCCGACAGAGAGATATACCTGAAATCTCTCAATGCCATGGTACATGAAATCCGCCGGTGTGAGCAGCTTGGTGTCGATCTTCTGGTTCTTCACCCCGGGCATCACAGAGGGGCGGGGGACGAGTGGGGTATAGCCAGGGTTGTTGAGGCCCTCAACGCGATACACGCTGAGACAACCGGCGCTCCGGTTAAAATCGCTCTGGAAACGACAGCGGGACAGGGGACCTGCCTCGGGAGCAGCCTTGAACAGATCGCTCGCATTATGGAGAGGGTAAAAGAAAATACCCGTCTGGCTTTTTGTCTTGATACGTGCCATATATTTGTGGCAGGATGCAACCTCCGGACGAAGGAAAACTATCATGACCTTTTCAGCAGGATTGATGACACAATAGGAAAAGAAAATCTGATGGTTATTCATTTGAATGATTCGAAGAGGGAAATGGGGTCCCGGGTTGACCGGCACGAGAATATCGGAGCGGGGATGATCGGGGAGGGAGTGTTCAGGCTGATTATGAGGGACCCTTCTCTTGCGGGCATCCCGAAGATTATAGAAACTCCCTCCGATCTTGAAAACGTGCGGCTCCTCAAGAGTTTTGTGTAACCAAGCGCAAAGGAGAGTGGAATGAAGCGGTTTTTGTTTTTTCTCTGTATCCTGGGTGTCATGATTTCCGGGCCGGTCTGGGCTGAGCAGGCTCAGGGCACGGTAAAGCAGGTGGCGGTTCTCCCCTTTACCGTTCACAGTTCTGAAAATATAACCTATGTGCGTGATGGAATATGGGACATGCTGATCTCCCGTCTTTCCGCGAGCGAGAAAATTCGGGTCAGTTCGAAACAGGAAGTCAAGGAAGCGCTTGAAAAATTGGAGAATAAAGAGCCGACGATTGCCGACGTTTACGGCCTTGGCAAAAGGATGAACCTTGATTACGCGGTGTGGGGAAGTGTAACGAAGATCGGCAACAGCATCAGCATCGATGCGAAACTGCTCGACGTATCGACATATAAAACGCCTCTGGGCGTTTTCGAACAGAGTCAGGGGATGGATGAGGTCATTCCCCGGATCACCGATTTTGCCAACAAGATACAGGCCCATGTTCTGGGGCTGGCTCCGCCTGTGGCAGGGGGTAGTTCTCAGTCGCCGGCCGCCGGGGTGACCGGGTCTTCCGCGTCGCCGTCGCGAGGTCCCGGTGAGAGCAAGGTCATCTCAACCAGACAGGGCACGTTTACCTCTGTTATTAATCCCGCCTTTATGACGTCTTCCAATCCGCTGGCACATAAAGGGTTTTGGATGAGCCCGCAGTATACGAAGAAATTCAAGGGAATGGATATTGGGGATGTTGATGGCGACGGCAAGAACGAGGTTGTCGTCATCGACGGCAACACCGTCATGATCTACCGAAAGAATGAAGCCAGTTTTGTGCTGCTCCAGAGTTTCTCCGGAAAATCCTACGACCAGTACCTGACGGTTGATGTTGCCGATATCAACGGCAACGGGATTGACGAAATTATCGTGACCAATTTTCTGAACGGCAGCCCCTCATCGTTCGTCATGGAGTTTCAGAATGGAAAGTATGAGACCATCGCTTCCAATCTGAGGTGGTTTATGAGGGTTATCAACACGGACGAGGGGCCGGTGTTGCTGGGACAGACAATGTCTGTCATAAAAAAAGACAAACCCTTTGAGAATCCGATTCACGAGATTGTGTGGAGAGGCGGTACCTATCGTGAAGGTAACCGGATGCCCATACCCGAGGGTGTGGAAGTCTTTGGGCTGACAATGGCAAAGCTCGATGCAGGCGCTGAACGGATCGTTGCCCTCGGCGAATACGATCGTCTCCACGTCTATCGGAAGACTCGGAAGTTCCTCTCGCAGATTCACACGATCGGCGGGAGTGAAGACCTGATATGGACCAGCGAGGATCTGTTCGGGGGGAGTAATAATCTGATCAATTTCGATTGGGATGAACGGAGGGAAGGGTATGGCGAAGCCAGCACCCCGGATAACGTTTACGTCAAAACGAGGATCTTGACATGTGACATCAACAAAGACGGTAAAACCGAAATCCTTATCATCAAAAATATCTCCCCCACGGGAAGAACACTCAAGAACTTCAGAATGTTTACGCGCAGCGAAATATATAACCTCCAATGGGACGGACTCGGGCTGGCAGAGAACTGGAGGACACAGACGATACAGGGATACGTTGCCGATTACCAGATCAAGGATATGGATAACGATGGAAAAGACGAGGTCGTTCTTGCCGTCGGGCTGGGGTCTTCCCTGTCGCGAAGCGTGATCGTGGCGTATGATATAGATGTTCAACAAGCCCCTTGACACGTCCGTCAATATGGGGTAGGGGTACAGCTCATTTTCACAGGGGCGGTGTAGCTCAGATGGTTAGAGCATACGGCTCATATCCGTAGTGTCCGGGGTTCAATTCCCTGCACCGCCACCATATTATATAAGAAAAGCCCGGTGAGGAAATCCTCTCCGGGCTTTATGCGTTTGGGCGTTGCGGGGTGTAAATTTGATCTTGCCCCACGGTTTCTTGCACACCCATTGACAACTTATTGTTCATAGATATGTTTGATAATATTGTATGCGTATTCGATATCATCAAGTTTATTTATTTTCATTGTAGGATAGTTTCCAAAGGTCGTTTTCCCAGGTCTTGAATAAACAATTTTCCTCTCTGTATCCAGATTACTGTGGTCTCCCGGACGTAAGTGAATAATAAGCGAATTGCCCACTGGTTTGAGCCACACAAGGCCTCGCTTTTTGTTGGTAGATTTTTGTATTGATGTGAAGGTTCGCATTGTAGTTTTATCCTTTTTGCTAACGTCGCTACCCAACCCTTCTATCAAGGGGCTTAGTTTGTTGAATAGCCCATTTGGATAAAATGATGCATGCCCTCCGTTCTTTTCTGCGTTATCTTTTTTGGATGTATTGGGTTCCAACGAACACAGTTTCTTTACTTTAACTAAATGCTCTTCAATGGTTGATATGAATTCTTCAGCCTCATATTCTTCTTTTAATGCTGCTGTGTACTTTGAGTTCGCATCTATTTTTATAGATACTTGATTCATCTTGTCACCTCCACATCCGATTTCTTGGCACCAATTTACTTATATGCAAACATATTATTGGTATGTTGTCAACATGAAATTACTCGAACGGAAATTATGGTAGGAATATAGGATGATTATGAGCAGTAGATATGTTATTATAATGTTAACACTTATCTCATTTTTAAAATATGCTACCATTACCTAATTTAAAGCTACCATTTGTGTGAGCAAACGACCGGAAAGGAATGCTCTTTCAGAAAGGACGTGCTAATTTTTGCACGGCTAAGGCATTTTCATAAGCCGTTCACTTCGCCAAATGCGTACAATTCTCGCCCGGTTTTTATCAAGACGATAGACGATACGGAACGGCGGGAAGATAATCTCTCTCAGATTCGCGATCTCGAACTCCGGCACCATACGTCCACTCTCGGGGAAGTCAACAAGCCGTTCAACCTGTGCAATGATCTCTCCAACTAGTTTTTCTCCTGCATCGGGAGCCCCCTGATCAATGTACCAGTCTCGGATTACTTCCAAATCTTTGACTGCCGATTCGGCAAAAGTGATCGCTCTTTTTTGAGGCATGGTTACTTGCTCAGTCCAAGTCGCTTTTTGACGTCCTTCAGGCTGATCTCGTGCCCTCCTTCCAGGTCCATCAGTCCCCGGACGACGTCGCGCAGAAAGGCCTGTTCTTCCGACTGCGCCTCGTAATTCTTGAGCGACTGAACGATGGCGACTCCTCTGCCCCTGCTTGTCAGGAGGACCGGTCGGCTCGTCTTATCCACCTGTTTGACGATACGACCCGGATTTACTTTCAGATCGGTGATCGGAACGATATCTTCGGAGTACTTGATGCCATTTGATTGCATACGTTTCCCCTTCATAGTTTTTACCGGTTCTCTTAATAGCACTTGTAAAGAGACCTGTCAAATGGTCTTAGACACAACTGAACAAGTTGGGATTCCATATTAAAAAGAAAAACCCGGCAATCCTCTCCGGGCTTTATGCGTTTTATTGGCATGGGAGACTATTTGAACAGCATCGTAAAGGCAAAGGCCAGCACAAACAGAAAGCCGATGGCAAAAAGAACGGAAACACCGGCGGGGATGGTCGTTACCAGCTCCGGTTCCGTGGTGGATGTATGGGCCTTGCCTTCGCCAGTTCTCCGGTAGACGTCCATGAAGCTGCCGATCGGCCTCCTGCCGAAGGCGGCCAGGTGCCGGGGGAGGAACTGTATGAAGATGTAGTTGCACACACGGGCGATGGCGGCGGCTATGCCCGTTACAAGGGAGACCACGAGCCGCGACCCCTTGCGGTATATCCAGTCCGTATCGAGCGTGATCGTCTCTGTCCGTTTTAGAATCCTTATTAAAACGAAAAAGGCAAGACCCGAAAAAAAGAGAAGCTGCATCATTCTTACCACGTGGAGTCCGGTATAAGCTTGGTATTCAACAGGATAGGGAAGGATATGATAAAGCGGCTGGGGATAGACGCCGATGGCGATGCACAGGAAGGCGAAAAAGACCATGGCCCATTGCATGTTCGGTTTCGGATCCGAAGCCTTGAGACCCTTGTCTTTGGCTAAGAAAACAAAATAGGGGAACTTGATCCCTGCGTGCAGCAAGACGCCGGCAGAGGCCGCCTCCAAAATGAAGTATATGGCGGTCAGATGTTGATGAGTGGCTGCGTGGAGGATCATTGTTTTTGTCGTGAAACCGCTCGTCAGGGGGAACGCAGAGATGGACGCGGCCGCTATGCAGCAACAAATAAAAGTCAGGGGCATTGTTTTGTAGAGTCCTCCCAGGTCGGTGCATTTTGTCTTGCCGGTCATGTACAGGACCGATCCGGCCGACATCCAAAGAAGGCCCTTATAGATGATATGAGCGAAGGCGTGTGCCGCTGTTCCATTGATCGCCATGGTTGTCCCGATTCCGATACCGCAGACCATGAATCCAACCTGATTGATGATGCTGTAGGCGAGGATCTTCCGGCTGTCATTCTCCATGATGGCGTAGATGATCCCGTAGATGGTCATAAGGGCCCCCAGCCATATGAGGATCTCCCACCCGGGGAAAACCCGTATCATCGTGTAAACGGCGGTCTTTGTGGTAAAGGCGCTCAGAAAGACGCTGCCCGTCGCCGTTCCTTCCGGGTAGGCGTCGGAAAGCCACGCTGACAGGGGAGGAACAGCGGCGTTCAGCATGAAGCCGATGAGGATAAGCCAGGAAGAGATGCTCTGGGACTCGATCCGTCCCACGGCCAGCGAACCGGTTTCATGCACGTGGAGTAGAATCCCCGCCAAGAGAACCAGTCCTCCCACGATATGGACGAGAATGTACCGAAAGCCGGCATCGAGCGATCGTTTAGTCTTGCGCGCCCAGATCAGCATGACTGACGAGACAGCCATGAATTCCCAGAAGATATACAGGGTGAAAAAATCGCCCGCGAAGACCACCCCCAGCGCGCTCCCGACATAGACAAGGGCGGCCAGATGTTCCAGTTTCCCCTCGATATGGAGGGCGAAAAGGAAGCTCCCGAAAGCCGCGATACAGAAAATATAGCCGAATACCTTGCTCAGTTTGTCCACGTGGAGAGGATTCAACTCGTACTGGAGGAAGTGAAAGGCGATTGTCGCGTCGGGATTGAGCCTCGCGATGTACAGAAAACCTATTATGGGAACAGCGAGAATAAGGATCTGTTTCGCCTTTCCCCGGACGGCGAGAAGGACCAGGGCGCCGATAAAGAATACAAACGCGGGAATCAGAAGGCTACCGGTCATAATAATCCTCGTCTTTCTTCAGCCAGAACTGCCCCAGCAGTTTGGAGACGATGATCATCGCCGCGCAGCTGAGGAACCCGAAGATCGCGTAGAACCCCGGTATCCTGTCCCAGGAGTGTTGTGAGCTGTGCCATGGGAAAATAAATTCAGCGAGGATGATCGCGAAAAAACAGAACATCCTCAGCTTTTTCGGATTGTCGGATTTGCTGAACCAGTCGAATATTCTTTTAATCATCTGTACCTGAAAGGCACCCCTGGTTGTCGAGGTACCTGCTCTATAGAATGTTTACAGGCTGTAACTCATGATATAAATCTTGAAGGTTCTATTCTCGAAAAACCTCATCGCCTGGAGTGGAACCAAAACCCCATTTTACCAGTCTTGATACGCCTGATGACCCAAAGTGTCAACGGAAAAATCGGAACACGGAAAATCGAAAAAAATAGCCTTTCCCGCTGCCTGTGTGGTGGAAGCCCAGATTATATTACCGACACGCTGTCGGATACGGCAAGCCCGGCGCGGGTCGGTCGGAGACGGCCGTCCTGGATGGTGATCAGCCCCTGTTCTTGCAGGGCGCGGAGAGCGGTTCCCTTCTCGGTGATCAGGTCGCACCCATAACGCTCCGCGAATCTCTCCAGATCAATCCCTTCCCTTGTGCGCATCCCCAGGTAGAGGGCCTCCAGCAGGACCTGTTCACGGGTCAGGATCTCAGTCCCTCCAATGGGAGGAAGCCCCGCATTGACCATCCCGATATACCGGTCCAGGGAGCGGTGATTCCACCACCGCCGTCTGCCCGCAAAGGAGTGCGCCGCCGGGCCGAGGCCCAGATAGGGAGTGTGGTTCCAGTATTTGCGGTTGTGCCGCGACATCCAGTCATACCCCCGGGCGAAGTTCGACACCTCATAGTGGATATACCCGGCCCCCTCCAGCGTTTCGGATGTGTGCGTGAAAAATTCGTGGAGGAGAGTATCATGGGGAAGGATGAGTTCCCCTCGCTGCAACCTGCTCCCCAGGGGTGTCGAGAGCTCCAGGGTCAACTGGTAGCAGGAGAGGTGCTCCGGCACGAAGGAGAGGGCTGTTTTGAGCGTTTCAAGCCATCTGCCGATCTCCTGTCCGGGGACCCCGTAGATCAGGTCGAGCCCCACGTTCGCGAATCCCGCCTCTCGTGTGTTCTTTATTGCTGCGATGGCCTCTGACGCCTTGTGCCGACGGCCGAGGAAGGCGAGGACTCTGTCGTCGAAGGACTGAACGCCGATCGTAATCCGGTTGATCCCCGCCGCGCGGAGCGCCGTGGCCGCCTCCGGGGTCAGGTCTCCCGGATTCGCCTCGCAGGCGATCTCCGTGTCGGGAGCGAAGGAAAAGGTCTTCCTGAGGGCGTCGAGAATCGTTTTGATCTGGTCACTGCTCAGGAGGGAGGGGGTGCCGCCTCCCAGGTAGATAGTATCGAAAGGGGCGAAGAGACCGCGGTAAAGTTTCATCTCCCGTATGAGGGACGCGATGAAGAGAGGCATCTTCTCCGTCTGCGTCACGGAGTAAAAGTCGCAGTAAGGACACTTGGTCCGGCAGAAGGGAATATGTATGTAAAGGCCGGAAGACATAGATGCAATTGTGAATTATGAATGTTGAATTTTTACCGTCTTCAGATAAGCATTAACCACTTATAATTAACGGTTCATAATTAAACAGTGTTGTTACGTATTCTCCGACTTCAGAACAGCGACGAAGGCGCTCTGAGGGATCGCCACAGACCCCACCATCTTCATCCGTTTCTTTCCCTTCTTCTGTTTCTCCAGGAGTTTCCGCTTGCGCGTGATGTCGCCGCCGTAGCACTTGGCGGTCACGTCCTTGCGGAAGGGGGAGATGGTGGTGCGGGAGATGATCTCACCGCCGATCGCTCCCTGGATGGCGATCTTGAACATCTGACGGGGAATCTCCTCCTTCAGCCGTTCGCAGGCGCGCAGTCCCCGCTCGCGGGCGGAACCGCGGAAGACGATCTGGGAGAGGGCGTCCACGCGCTCACCGTTGACGAGGATGTCGAGGAGGGCGAGGCTGCTCTCCCGGTAGTCGATGATGTCGTAATCGAATGAGCCGTATCCCTGGGTGACGGACTTCAGGCGGTCGTAGAAATCGTATATGACCTCGGCAAGAGGCATTTCGATGGTCAGTTCGATGCGCCCCGGGGAGGGGTAGCTGAGATTCGAGTTCTCCCCCCGCTTTTCCTTGCACAGCTTCATGACGGCTCCCATGTACCGTTCCGGGAACATCATCGATGCCCGTATATACGGCTCTTCGCTCCGGGCGATCGACATGGAGTCGGGATAGTGTGCCGGATTATCCACAAAAAGAATGGTGCCGTCGGTGAGCGTGAAGCGATAGCGGACACTGGGGACGGAAAGAATGATGGAGAGATCGTACTCCCGCTCCAGCCGTTCCTGGACGATCTCAAGATGCAGGAGACCCAGAAAGCCGCACCGGAACCCCTGTCCAAGGGCGACGGAGGAATCCTTCTGGTAGACAAAGGCAGCGTCGTTCAGCTTGTATTTTTCGAGTCCCACTGCCAGGTCCTCGTAGTCATCCGAGGAGATGGGATAGATGGAGGCGAAGACGACCGGTTTCGATTCCCTGAATCCGGGGAGGGGCTTGGAACAGGGACGGCGGTCCGCAGTGATCGTGTCTCCGATCTGGACGTCGGAGACGGTCTTGATCCCGGCGATGATGTACCCCACGTCCCCCGCTGAAAGGCTGTCGGATTTCTGGCGCGGGAGGAGAAAGTGTCCCACCTCCTCGACCCGGTGGATAGTCTCGCCGTGCATAAGGCGGACGACGTCGCCGCTTCGCACCGTGCCGTCAACGATCCGGCAGTGTATGATGGTCCCCCGGAAGGGGTCATACTGCGCGTCAAAGATCGTAGTAGCCAGCGGAGCCTTCGGATCTCCCTTCGGTTCGGGGATCCTCTGGACGATTGCCTCCATGATCTCTTCGACCCCCGTCCCCTCCTTGGCGGAACAGGCCAGGGCCGTGTATGGATCAAGCCCGAGTTCCGAGTCGATCTGTTCCATGACCCGCTCCACGTCGGCCGCCGGGAGATCGATTTTGTTGATTACCGGGATGATCTCCAGCTCGTGCTCCATGGCCATGTACAGATTCGCCACCGTCTGGGCCTGGACTCCCTGGACGGCGTCGATCAGGAGGAGGACCCCTTCGCAGGAGGCGAGCGACCGTGAGACCTCGTAAGAAAAATCAACATGGCCCGGGGTATCGATCAGATTGAGCGTATACTCCTCACCGTTCCTGCTCCGGTAGGGGAGGGTGATGGCCTGGCTTTTGATGGTAATCCCCCGTTCACGCTCGATGTCCATGTTGTCGAGGAACTGGTCCTTGAAGTTGCGGGCATCGACCACACCGCTGCGCTGGATCATCCGGTCGGCCAGGGTGGACTTGCCGTGATCGATGTGGGCTATGATGCTGAAATTGCGTATACTCTTCATGGTAAAGAAAAAGCCTTCCTGCGTGCGTTGGGGAAGGCTTTTATACAATCTTTTCGGGATTTTTGCTATCCCAGTTTTTTGAGAAGTTCCTCGCTCACCTCTTTGACGCCGGGGCGGCCGTCGACCCCGATCACCGTCACCCGCTCCTTGAAGTAATTGATCGCGGCGGTGGTCCCCGTCTTGTCGTCGTAGTAGATGTCGTGCCGCTTGCCGATGGCAGTCTCGTCCTGGTCATCCGCGCGGGCGCTCAGCCCCCCGCCGCAGACGCGGCAGACAAATGTGCCGTTCTTCTCGGCCGGCTTGATGGCGTCGATGTAGATGTTGTTCGGGTGGTTGTTGTCCTTCGCGCAGAGCCTCCTCCCCATGATCCGGTTTTTGGAGGTCTGCCGGTCGAGGATAATCTCGATGACGTAGTCCAGTGCGATCCCTTCCTTCTGCAACGCTTTGTAGAGGGCCTCCGCCTGCGCCAGGTTTCGCGGGAAGCCATCCAGGAGCCAGCCGTTCTTTTCCTCTTTCAAGCGGTTCAGGATCATGGGGACGGTGATCTCGTCGGGGACCAGATCGCCCCGGTCGATGTACGCCTTTGCCTGTGTGCCGAGCTTCGTTCCCTTGGATATATTATCCCTGAAGATCACGCCCGTTTCGATGTGGGGGACCTTGAACTTCTTCTGGACGATCGCGCCCTGCGTGCCCTTGCCACTTCCATTCGGTCCAAAAATCAGAATATTCACTCTCCAAGCTCCTTTCCCTGAGATTCAGTTTATACCGGCCTTCCGGGGTGTTTCCCCCGGGCAGGAACCTTATAGGGGATTATCCCCGTTATGGCAAGGAGAAATCTCATCTTCCATCGGCCACAACCCTGACCTTCGCCTCCAGATTCAGCAGAAATGATTTTTTATCCTGCTGCATCTGCACCGTATCGTCATAGTCTTCCGCCGCGATGGCTTCCACTGTCTTTTCTCTGTCCCCGTTGAAGCGGTCCAGGTATTCCTCGATCCGTGTCTTGAAGAAAACGGTGGCCGAGAGGGAGTCTTTCAGATACGCGCCGGCGTCCTCCCCGGTAAGGATACGTTGATGGGCCAGCGCCAGGACCTCCACATCCAGGGCCGCCATCTTTTCGAGGGATGTCACGTAGTCACTGTAACTGGATGAAAATTCGGGCTGTATGCATCCGTTATGGAAAACGCCGCCGGCTTCTCCCGCAATCAGGGCCTTTATCCTGGGGATGTAGTAGGAGAGAGAGTCTCTCGTGTGTCCCGGTGTCTCGAGGACGCGCACCGACCATCCCCCGCCGAGATCCGGTTCGTCGCCCTCCTTCAGAATCACGTCAACCACCACCGGGTCGAAGGGGATGTAATCGGTTCCGATGACATCGCTGAAGACATGGGCGAAGTTGTCGTTCAGCGCGCGCATCAATTGCACGGCACTCGGTTTCTGAAGCACGTCCGCGGCGTGAGATTCAGCCCCGATCCTGAGGGCCGGTATCTTCTTTTTGAGGAAGGGAGCGGCTCCGCAGTGGTCGTAGTGCGAGTGCGTCAGGAGAAGATAGTGCAATGCATCAGTCGATCCCAGGATGGTTCCTATGTCGCTGAGATAACGAGGTCCCATGGCCGCGACGCCCGCGTCGAAGAGGACCGGCGCCGGGCTTGTAAGAAGGAAAGCAGGGATAAAATGATATCCCGTTCCATACAATCCGTCGCATATCTTTCCGGTCTGTTCCAGTATCACGCAAAAACCTCCCGAAGCTGTTTATTAACCATGTCCGCCTCGTACCGCCCCTTCTATGGGATACCTGCCGTGATGTCAAGTTATTCCCGGTTTCAGGGATTGCAGTGAATCGCCCCAATCATCAAGCGAAAGGGGGTTTCTCTTCAGAATCTGTTTTCTGCGCGGCAGCAGGGTTTCTCCAGTGTCCGTATTTCTTCCACGGGCCGGAAACCGTGGTGCAGATGCGAAAAATCATTAAAGTTATTTTTATAAATGCCGAAGTTATAGTCGTATCACGGGTACCCAGGAGCGCGTAAAAAATCCTGCGCCGCAAGATCCAGCATGGCTTTTGGGTACGAATTTTGCTTTCTGGTTACGTATTCTTTGTAACGGAAGCCGCATACAAAGCTTTCATCTGTGAAGAATTTGGATAAATCAAACAAGGGCGCATCAGCTATGATTATGGAGAAGGGATATCGATGGAACAATCTTTGAGGTTGACCGTAAAACCACAGTGGGATGAGATAGAAAATGCCCGAATTGAAGTGGGCGCCTATCTTCAATCCCAGGGGCTGATGAGGGATGCTGTCCATTCGCTCACGATGGTTATCAGCGAACTGATTGAAAACGGTATCAAATACGGAAGTTTTACCGGACCGGAGGATGCCATCGCTGTTGATATCCACCGGAACGGAGACACCACAACCGTTGAGGTTATAAACCCCCTCAACATCAAGGATAAAGCGGCGCGCAATCACCTGACGAAACTTGACAAAACGATTCAATGGATTCGCGGGTATCAGGATCCCTTTGAGGCCTACGTCGAGAAGCTGAAGGAAGTTTCCCGAAGACCGCTCAAGGATGAGGAGAGCGGTCTGGGGCTGGTGAGAATCGCTTACGAAGGGAAGTCGATCCTTGATTTCTTTGTCAGTGAGGAGGGGAGTCTAAACGTGTCAGCTGTTTCACATTTTCGGGGTGATAATCATGAAAAAGATTGAATTATTCGAGGATGGCCTGTTGCAGATCGAATTGATCGAAAATACGAATTCGATCACTCTGGTATGGACGGGGAAGAGCACCCATCGAAAGCCGAGCGAATTCATCTCGCCGATTCTCGCGGAAACCATCCGAAGAAGCAACGCGTCAAAAAAGCGGATCATCATGGACTTCAGAAGGCTGGAGTATATGAATTCTTCCACTATTACTCCTATCATCAAAATCCTTGAGCGGGCCAAGAGAGGGGCTACTGAAATTACCCTGCTCTATAACAAGTCTCTCAAATGGCAGGATCTCTCATTTTCAGCGCTGGAAATATTTGAAACGCAGGACAGCAAGGTTGAAATCAAGGGAGTGGAAAACCATGTACCCGGAAACAAATAATGCGCATGCCCATGATCTCCAGATGGATCTGGTAACTGCTTCGAATGAAGTCATCCCCATTTTTGGCAAGCGGGCGTCAAAATATTCCCTCTGGATACGCTTTTCGAACGGCCATAAATTCAAGGACGGGGAAGAATTTGCCAAGCTGATTGTCCCCGTGAACGGCGACAGCGCGAAACTGGGACCATGCAGGTTGTTATCGGAACCGAACATCGACGGCTACGCGGGACGCATTACCTTTATCGACGATTTCTTTGACTTCGACAATCTCCTCTCAAATCACAAGATCGTGAAGTTGCAGTCGGAATTTCTCAATCTGCCCATGGTGCTGGCCCATAAAGACAACATCACCAGGGAATTCAAGGATTATACGTCGAATCTTAATTATGACTGCAATGTGTATAAGAACCTTTTTGATAAACTGGATCTGGAATATCAGGGAGAACCGGAAGACGTCAAAAAACTGGTTCAGCGCGCGATCATTGACTCTGAAGGGAAAACGTTCCTCCGTTTTATAGATGAAAATCTTCAGAAACTCGAGAAAATCGTGAAGAATTTCAGCAAGGAGGAACATGAGCGGCACGGTTTTTATCTCCGGAAACAGCTCTGGAACATCATCATGTGTTCCGCGTTCATGGCGCGAACCAATTTAAAGCCGAGAGGCTACAGCGGCGATTCGGAAATGATGCGGATGATATACGCGAACGAGTACGAGGGTTTCTCGACCTTTTCAAAGCTCCTCAACAAGCATCCCCTGAACCAGCCCGCAGCCCAGGCGGTGCGAAACAGGCGAATCATTGTTGCCGGCAAACTCAATGAGATAAAAAACAGCCGCCAGTATCATGCCGACGGAAAGTGCCGGGTCCTCTCCGTTGCCTGCGGGCCCGCTTTCGAACTGAAAGACATTTTTGTTTCGCCGGACGATTGTGACGCCTTTCATTTCACCCTGCTGGATCAGGATAAGTCCGCTCTTCTGGAGGCATCGGTTCTTGTCGACCAGATCGAAAAATCACTGGGCCGGGCGCTGGAGACCAAATATCTGAATGAATCCGTTCGCACCATGCTTGTTACCAGTGATTTGCATGAGAAATGGGGACGATTCGATTTTATCTATTCCATGGGTCTGTTCGACTATCTCACCCCGCCGGTTGCCGCCGCCGTTCTTAAAAAGCTCTATCAACTCCTGGCTCCCGGGGGAGAGATGGTGATCGGAAACTACCATGTTTCGAATTCCAACAGATATTATATGGAATACTGGCTGGACTGGGTGCTGTATTATAGAAGCGACTCCGAATTCAAGGCCCTTCTGGGCGATGCCCCGGGAGCCCATATGGATGTAACTTTCGATGACACAGGGGTGCAGATGTTTCTTGATGTGAAGAAGAACCGGGCGAACGCATAAAAAATCCCCACGCCTGCCGGTTCGGACACATGGCCGCGGAGGAAAGAACCCGCGAGATTCCACAGCGGTGACAGTCCCGCACACAGGGATGGTGAAGAGGGCGAAAAGTGCGAGTAGAACTGAATAAAAACGAAAAGGAATTTTCCTTCGATGCCCATCAGTTTGATGATTATCTGAACAGCATCATACACGAGTGGCTACTGACGCTGACGGCTCTCTGCTTTACCCTTGTTCCGATCTTCTTCCTCTTAGACTATTTTATCATGCCCGAACACCTGATCGCTCGGTTCGGAATCTACCGGCTGGTTTCCACGGTCCTTGCCCTTGCCCAGTATTTCATCGTTCGCAACTCGAAACCCGGTCCTTCGTCCTACTATCACGGCTATTTCGCCTCCATCAACGTGGGAGGCGCCATTGCCCTGATGACGGTGGACCTCGGCGGTTTCAACTCAAGCTACTACGCCGGCCTGAATCTGGTCATCGTGGGCGTGAATCTCCTCCTTCCCTGGAAGGCCATCCATTCTGCCGCCAACAGCTTCATTATCATATTCATGTATGTGTTTTTAAACCTCGCATCCAAACAACCGTATGAATTTTCAATTCTTGCGAACAACCTTTTCTTCCTGTGCTCCATGGCTATCATTGCAGTAAGCATAAACCATCTCAGACACAGGCTGGTTAAAAAGGAATTCGACCTCCTCGTGGAACTGAAGAAGGCCCGGGATGCCATCTGGAGCGAGATGGAACTCGCAAAGCGCATACAGACAGCTCTGCTCCCCTATAAAGAAAAGGTGAAGGATTATGAAATCGCCGCCACGATGCTGCCGGCTATAGAAGTGGGCGGGGACTATTACGATATCATCGAAACCCCGAGCGGAGATAAATGGGTTGCCATGGGGGATGTCTCCGGCCACGGCGTTGATTCCGGTTTGATTATGATGATGGCGCAAACGAGCATCGTCTCTCTCGTCAACAATTCCAAGGATTGCAAGCCTTCGACGGTCCTGGAATCCGTGAACTCCGTTCTGCGGGAAAACATCTCGCGGCTGGGGTCCGACCATTACATGACGATGATGGCCCTTCATTTCAAAGACGGAGAGATGACCTTTGCCGGAAAGCATCAGGATCTGATTATCTATCGGTCCGCGTTGAATAAAACAGAGGTTATTCCATCAACGGGTACCTGGCTGGGGATAGCCGACAATATCGGCAAATATCTGACGGATCGATCCGTAAAGGTTCAGGAAAATGATGTCATTGTTCTGTTTACCGACGGGATTACCGAGGCGACAAACAGGAGCGGAGAGATGTATGGACAGGGGCGTCTCGAACAGGAACTCAATCAATACGCCGATCTTCCGGTGGGAAAACTTCTCGAAAAAATCATCAGCGATGTGCAGGAATTCCAGGAAGTGCAGATGGACGACATGACGCTGGTGGTCATCAAGAAATCGTCAGGCCGGAGTTTCACGGTAGCGGGGGGCTAAACTGTGTGGGAAGGAGCGACACCGACATATTTTTCTTCTCTGCCGGATGATCTGAAGATCAATCCCTTCACCCTCTCCTTTTCCGGAGATCTGGAAAAGGCTTACCGTGACGATTATTTCGCAAAATCTTTAGGGCATGTCCGCATTGCCTGCCTTATCGCCATCTTTTTTTACGGGGCCTTCGGCGTTCTGGATGCGTTCCTTGTTCCCGATGTGAAATATCAGCTCTGGTTTATCCGGTATGCCCTGTTCATCCCCTTTGCCCTCGCGGTTTTTCTCTTTTCTTTCTCCCGGCATTTTAAACAATACATACAGTTCTCCATCGCCACGGTTGTCCTGGCAGCCGGACTGGGCATCATCGCCATGATCCGGATCATGCATTTTACGGATGTATACACCTATTACGTCGGCGTCATCCTTGTTTTCATATTCGGGTACACCTTTTTCAAACTCAGATTCATCTGGGCTTCGCTGGTGGGGTGGCTGCTGGTCATTGCCTATGAGATCGTGGCTGTCAGTTTTATCCAGTCTCCGCTCCTGACGATTCTGAATCATAATTATTTCTTTCTCAGCAGCAACATTCTCTGCATGTTTGCCGGCTATTCCATCGAGCTGTCTGCGAGGAAGGAGTTCATGCAGGCGCGACTCCTTGCAGCTGAGAAGCTGAAAGTCGACAATTCAAACCGTCTGCTGGAAAAGGCGGTCAGGGAACGCACCGAACAGCTTGTCAACGCGAACGAGGACCTGAAGCAGGAGATCGCGGAAAGAAAACAGGCCGAAGAGGCCCTGAAGGCCAGCGAAGAAAAGTACCGCAGCATCATCGAAAGCATAGAGGAAGGCTACTTTGAACTCGATCTGGCGGGCAATGTGATCTTCTGCAATGATTCCCTGTGCAGCATCGTCGGATATGCGCGGGAAGATCTGCTGGGGATGAATAACCGGGATTACACCGCACCGGAAACCGCTCAAAAGATGTACAAAATCTTCAGCGAGGTCTATCGAACCGGAATTTCGGCACGGTCGTCTGATTTCGAGGTTATCAGAAAAAATGGGGATACGATTTTCATCGAGATCTCCGCATCCCTCGTCCGCGATTCATCCGGAACACCCGTCGGGTTCCGCGGCGTTCTCAGAGATGTGACCGACCGCAAACAGCATGAAATAGAGCTGCAGAAGTCGAAGGAGGCCGCTGAAACGGCCAACCGGGCGAAGAGCGATTTCCTGGCCAATATGAGCCATGAGCTCCGCACACCCTTACATCACATCATGGGTTTTACCGAACTGGTGGTCACGAAATGTTTCGGGGAATTGAACGAGGTGCAGGAGGAGCATCTGAATGACGTGCTGCAGAGCAGCAAGCATCTCCTTTCCCTGATCAATGACGTCCTTGACCTCTCGAAGATTGAGGGAGGAAAGATGGAAATCAATCTTTCGGAGGTGCATGTGGAGCGACTGATCGAGCAAAGCCTGCTCATGTTCAAGGAAAAGGCAATGAAACACCGCATCAATCTCTCCATAGACGCGGAAGGCATCCCGCCCTTCATAAACGCTGATGAACGGAAGCTCAAACAGATCATCTACAATCTGCTCTCCAACGCGATCAAGTTCACACCTGATGGCGGCACCATCCGTCTCAACGCCAGACAGGTAGACCCCAGAGCTCTGGCACATCGCAAAATCGGGGAAGGCCATCCGGATGGAAACGGCCATCGGTATATAGAATTTGCCATCGTCGATACGGGTATCGGTATAACACCCGAGAATCAGGAGCGGATCTTCGGCCGCTTTGAACGGGTAGACGAATCCATGAACCGGCGATACGAGGGGACCGGCCTGGGCCTCGCTCTCAGCAAAGACCTTGTTGAACTGCACGGCGGCAAGATCTGGGTCGAGAGTGAAGGAGAGGGAAAAGGTTCCGCGTTCCACTTCGTCCTCCCCCTTTCCGCCTGATTTCTTCCCGCCGGAGTTCGCGCATTCCGTCCGGCATCAATCTCCCTGCCATTCCGTAAAGCCAGACACCTACCGTCCCGGAGCCGTTCATAGAAGGGCGCCCGGCAAAAAAACGGCCTGCAGAGATACCGCGCGAAGCGCATATCCGAGCAGGCCTGTTATAATCATCGATCAAGATTACATTATTGTTTATATCATAAACAATTTATATATTTTTAAATTTGTCGATGATTATATCGAAAGATCAAGTGATTTATGTATGCATATTAAGCAAGTTGCGTGCCGAAAATAGTACATGAATCATTTCTATCGGTTATGATGAGCGAGCCTTCTCCGGGAAGAAATACCCCGTGTCAATGACCGGAGAAAGGGTGAATCTGACCGCTTCTCTCCGGGAAGAAGGCCCCCAGATATTCGTTGCGGCTGAAGCGGGGAAAGTGTAGAGTACGCACCGTGACACGATAACAAAGGAAGACCTGTGCGACTCACCGTATTGGAAACAGAAAAGTGCGTGGGATGCCAGAGCTGCATGTTTGCCTGCTCACGGAGGGTAGGGGAGGCGGGTCTGGCCCGTTCCTGCATCGGCGTGCGATCCATCGGTGGTATGGAGCGGGGTTTCTCCGTCATTGTCTGCCGGGCGTGCGCCGATCCCCCGTGTGCGAAGGTCTGTCCCACGGGGGCCCTGGTTCCGCGCGAAGGAAGGGGCGGGGTGCGGGTTCTTCCGGACACGTGCATCGGATGCGGCCACTGCCGGGAGGCCTGCATTATCGGCGCGGTGTACTGGGATGACGAGACCAACAAGCCGATGATCTGTCTCCATTGCGGCTACTGCGTCGACTTCTGCCCCTACGGCGTGCTGGGGATGCAGAAGCGGGAGGCCGAAAATGTTGAAGAATGATCCCCTCGAGAATATCCTCTATATCGACCTGACGCGAAGGACCTTCAAGATCGAGAAACGGCCCGATCTCTTTGAAAAATACCTGGGAGGCACGGGCGTCGCCACGCAACTCCTTCACGAGGAGTGTCCCGAAGGGTGCGATCCCCTGGGGCCGGAAAACCCCATCATCTTTGCCGTGGGCATCCTGACATCCCTTTTCCCCCTTGCGTCGAAGACCGTCGCCCTGTTCAAATCACCTCTCACGGGCAATCTGGGAGAGAGCCACTGCGGCGGGAGAAGCGCGGTCTCGATCCGCATGGCCGGGTACGGCGCCATCGTTATCAAAGGGGCGAGCAGCATGCCGGTCTACCTTTCCATAGAGAACGGGCGGGTGCGCTTTCGAGACGCCTCCACCCTGTGGGGGATGGGAAACTTTTCCTCCGGGCGCATCATCCGAGAAAATGAAGCAGGAGCGGGTCTGCGGACCATCATGCGTATCGGCAAGGGCGGAGAAAAGCTGATCGCCTATTCCTGCGTGACGACGGAGACCTTCCGTCACTTTGGTCGGCTCGGGCTGGGGGCGGTTTTCGGGAGCAAGAAGCTCAAGGCCGTGGTCGTTTCGGGGAAATCCTCCCTTCCTGTTTCGGATAAAAAGGAATACCGGAAGCTCTATGACGAGGTATACAAGACCGCTGTCGATTCCCCCGTTATGAAGAAATACCATGATCTTGGGACGGCGGAAAACATCGTGCCCCTCAGCAGGTTCGGAGGACTCCCCACGCGCAACCTCACCGCGGCGACTTTCGAACACGCCGCTAAAATGTCGGGAGAGACCTTCGCCAAAAAATACCTGGGGAGACGGCTTGCCTGTTCCCACTGCCCGGTCGGGTGCATCCATATCGCCGCCCTCCGGGAGCCTTACGAGGATGTTTCATATTTCTACAAGACTTCCATGATATCATACGATTATGAACCGATCTATGCCCTTGGCACCATGCTGGGGATCTCCCGGCCGGCCGATTTTCTCAGGCTCATGGACCGGGTTGAAGAGTCATGGGGGATGGACGCCATGAGTCTCGGAGTGATTCTGGCCTGGGCCACGGAGGCCTTTGAACGGGGCCTGATCACGACGAAAGAGACCCGGGGGGTCAGACTGAAATGGGGAAACGTAAAGGGATACATCAAGGCGGGAGGGTACATTATCGACCAGCCCAACGATTTTTACCGTGCCCTCGCGCGGGGGGTTGAATGCGCCGCCTCTCTTTACGGGGGGATGGAGTTCGCCCTGGCCTTCGGGGGCAACGAGATGCCCGGGTATCATACGGGTCCCGGCGCCCATCTGGGCTATCTGATCGGGGCGCGCCACAGCCATCTGGACAACGCCGGATACAGCTTCGATCAGAAGGTCCTTGTTGAAAAAAAGATGAAGCCGGAAGAAACGATAGACGCCCTTCTCGCTGAAGAGCGGTGGCGGCAGATCCTTTCCAGCCTTGTTATCTGTTTCTTCGCACGGGGGATCTATACCCCGGAACTCGTCACGCGGCTTCTTTCCATCGGGGGGATCGATCTGTCCACCGGGGATCTGGATCGGATCGGCCGAACAATCCATGCCGAAAAATACCGCTTCAAGATCCGGGAAGGATTCGCCCTCGACACGGTGCGGCTGCCGGAGCGGATATTCGAAACCCCCGCTCCCGTCAGCGGCCTGGACAAGGCATATCTCACAGAGGCGCTGGCCTATGCGCACAAGACGATCCGGAAGGAACTGGACGCCGCGCCCTAACATTTTGGTATCGCTTATCTTACCGTGAATACCCTTGACTTTATACCCCCGTGCACATACGGTATTCCCGCTGAAAAACTACGGATATTTTCCACAGGATCCGCAGCCGTGACCCCCTCACAGGATGGTAAGCCATGCCCCTGACCAAGAAGATGAAGGTTGCCATCATTACCTCCGAGACGTTTATCGCCTGTGTGTACCGGTTCATCCGTCTCTATTCCGCCACCTTCCGGTTGACCGTTGAAAACGAGCGGCCATGGATGGATCATCTCAGCGGGGGAGGGCGGGTGCTCCTGTGTTGCTGGCATCAGCAGTTCATGGCCGCGATCCGGCATTTCAAAAAATATGAGCCCTATCGGGGGAGCCTTATGATCAGCAGGAGCTCCGATGGTGAATTGATAGCGGGCATCGCCCGGAGATCAGGATTTTACCCCGTGCGGGGCTCTTCTTCGCGCGGGGGGCGCGAGGCGCTGGGGGAGATGATTGACAAATTGCGGGAAACCGGATTTGCCGGGCATATCCTGGACGGTCCCACGGGGCCGATAGGGGTCGTCAAGGCGGGCGTGATCCAGATGGCGGCCTCCGCCGGGGCGGTCATCGTTCCCTTCTATACGAGCGCCGACAGGGCATGGTATTTCAACAGCTGGGACCGGTTCATGCTCCCCAAACCCTTCGCCCGTGTGACCCTCCGGTACGGCGATCCCATCCCCTGTCCTCGTCCTGAAAACAGCGAAGGATTTGAAAGACAGCGCCGTTCCCTCGAAGAGATCATGCGCCCCGGCCTTCACTGCGTGTCACAGATTTCTTCCGCGTGAGCTTCGAGATGTGGAGGAATGGTAAGGGGCGGATTATCCCTTCCATGAGAGAAAAGTATGACGGAGAGTATATACTATGGACAGTTTTGAAGAGCTTCTGCATAAGCGGCGTTCCATCAGGGATTTTGAGGGGCGGGAGGTCCCGCTGTCCCTGATACGGGAGATCATCAGGGAGAGCACCCTCGCGCCCAGCGCCAGCCACGGGCAGCCCTGGCGTTTTATTATCATTACCGACAGGGGCGTTATGAAGCGGATCTCAGATGCGTGTAAAGGGGCTCTCCTCGAACGGATTGAAGCACACCCGGAACTTCCGCTCAGCGGGTACAAGTCGGCCCTCGAGAATAGAGCCTTCAATATCTTCTACAATGCCCCCTGTCTGGTCTATATTGTGGGTCCCGCCGATGTCGGATCGGTGGAGGTTGACTGCGCCCTGGCAGCATCCTATCTGATGTTCGCCGCTGCCCGGCGGGGGCTGGGGACCTGCTGGATCGGGCTGGGAACCCCTCTTGACGATCCCGTGATCAGGGAAGAGATCGGCCTTCCCGACGGGTACCGGATCGTCGCGCCCGTCATCGTGGGATATCCGGCGTCGATACCGGAGCCGCTTCCGCGGGAGGAGCCGAACATCCTGAAGATCATATCCTGAGTTGAGGGAAAGCCCGTTTGCCTCTCTCGAGTGCGCAGGATGCTGAAAAATCAGAACCCCGTGTATGAATCCAGTGAAAAAGTGATGGAATCAGATGAAGAAGATCTTCAACATCAACCGCGGCCTTGAACCGGGCCGCTACCGCCTGGAAGATGTCTATCCGGATGCCCGGAAGTATGACGTCCTTGCAGACATCTTTGCCGGCACGGCGGAGATCGACGGGGTCATGGCCAGCACCGGCGTGTCCATCGCGGATATTCCCCACGAGATGTTCGTCAGCAATGACGACGGCTCCATCACCATTGGTCTCAACCACCTGCGCCGCGCGCCGGATGAGATCCTGTACCTGGATATCATCCACGAGCTGTGCCACGTGAAGCAGCACCTCCAGGGACGGGAACTGTACGATCGGAGCAGGGCCTACGTGGACCGGGAGACCGAGATCGAGGCCTACGAGGTCACCGTCAAGGAGGCCCGCCGGATCGGGCTGACCGAGAGAGCCATCCTCGATTATCTGCGCGTCTCGTGGATCACCTCCGAAGAGCACCAGCGCCTCGCCCGCAGACTGGGGGTCAACGGATTCCGGGGCATTGATCACGAAAAATAAAAGCGGAAAAGGGGCGCACCCTTTTCCGCTTTTCCCTGCGAGAGCGAAGCGACGATGTGCCGCCTGCTCAGGTTCCCGTATATCTCACCAGTGAAATCTTATTGTCGACCGTCTCCACCCCCTTGACTTTCAGCATCATATTCTCGATCATATCCCTGTTTGCCGTGTCAGTCACCACGCCGGTCAATCGCACGCAGCCCGGCACGGGAACGGAAACATCGGCAAAGCTGAAGGTTCGGTCGAAGGCCTCCGCCTCGATCAGGGTGGCCCGCGCCCTCTGGAGAAGACTGATCATTTCAAGGGACTTCATGGCATCCGCTGAACGGGACTGGATCTCTTCGGAGCGAGCGATATGCAGGACGGTGTCGACGGCGAGATCCTCCGATAGGTGGTCCATATTCAGCACCATGTCGTAGAGTTCGGGATTTTCCCAATCGGCGTTGAAAAACAGTTTGATGAATCCGCTCCTCTCGCGATCGCTCTCCTGAATCAATCTCTCCGCCGCTTCCCGTGGGACCCCTCTCCGGCCCAGGGTCTGTATCCGATATGCCATCGATGCCGTCACCCGGATGTGCAGAGCGCACTCGTAGGACCGCAGCAGGATGTGGCTCCCCCGGCCGAGAAACACCGCGCTTCCCCGGCTCGCCAACTCATAGATGACTGAATTCAGCCGATCTATCTGAATATCGGGTTTGTTGGTAAAGTACCTCAGAAAACCGGTCGGTGGTTTATCGTCCACCCCGCGGATATCGTCAAGAAATCCCATTTCACGGGCCATCGCTTCAATGGCATCCGTATCATGGCATTTATACCCGAGTTTGTCCGCGACGCGCTCCGCGATTGCCGACCCGCCCGTGCCCATCTTTCTGGAAAAGGTGATAAATTGCATGATCGTTTCCCTCCTTTCTCCAGTGCGAAGAAACAGATAACGCTTCACCCCGGCTCCCGCCGATTCCCCCGCGGGACCACAAGCGCGACACCTGCGCGCGGCCGCGAGTCATCAGGGAACGCCGACCCTTTACGCTCACCGTGTTTCCCCCGGTGAGCGAACAGAAAAACGGACCAATCGTGTGTACAGAACAGCGGCAGCATGATGACCTCGAATTCTCCCGGTCGACCCTTCGATGTTCAGGCTGTCCGTGGAATCAATAATACCACCAAACAAAATGGAATAAAAGAGCCATATCCTGCCCCGGAATCAGCCGGAGATATGCCGCGCCGGAAGAACCCGACCGCCCTGACGTCCCGGTGTGACATCAATCACACCAAAGGTGTAACCCCCTTCATTGTATATTCAAGTAATATCAAGTAGAAAGGACTCAAATCCCGCGGCTGTCCGGTGCCTGCCATCGATGGCCCCGGGAAACGCCGCGAGCCTCCTGTCCCTTGATGAGAGAGGTGAAAGGGGAGGGTGAAAAAAACGATTTCTGGATCGCTTCTCCCTCCTGGCCTTCCTTTTTCCCCTCTCCCGCAAGGGTGAGCGAAGGGGATGCGCATTTTGAAAATTCATCGGTACGTCGGCAATGAGGAGCATTATGGAAAAGATCTGCATTGTGCGAAGGAGAAAAGATATTCAACGACTCTGCGGGGAACGGGAGTATCATTCCGGAGAACGGATGTCCCCCAATCGGAATCTGGGCGTCGTCGCTTCCCCTGCGCTGGTGGATGACCGGGGCATGGGGCGGTTACCTGTTGACGGTACCACGGAAGACCGGAAAGAAGCGATCTCCTTCAATCTGACGCCCGAGCAGTCCGCCGTGATTCAGTCGAGCACATTCTCTCACTATCTCCGGAACGGCATGTCGCGGGGCGGGGCCATCAACGTGCAGCAGCGGGAAGACGGACAGATCAGCCTGAATTTTTTCTTTGACCGGGCGAACGCGTTGCGGCTGCTCAAGGCGCAGCATGTATGCAAAATGCTCCAGATCAGCAAGAGCTTTCTGGGAAAGCTCACGCAGACAAAACAACTGAAGAGTTACAAGGTAGGCGGACTCAGACGGTATGCCCTCGAGGATATTCTGGATTTTCTTTCCAGGAACGAATATCCCGGGGATGCGACATATCCGCAATGAGGTATGACAGTCAGTCTTGACAATGCACAGTAAACTGGGGAGATGATGCCATGTATTACGAATATTGGGGTCTCAAAAAACCGCCATTCGACAATGTTCCTGATCCGTCCATGTACGTAGAGAGTCACGCGTCGATGGAGAACGCCATCGCGGAAACCATCTTCGCCATAGAGGAGGGGGGGGAGAGCATCGCGGTGATCGTCGGCGACGTGGGCTTGGGCAAGACCCTCTCGCTCCGGATGATTATCGATTCGCTCGATCAGGAAAAATATAAAATAGCGCTCATTACCAACCCGAGCGTCACCTTTTCCCAGCTGACACGAGAGATTATCGGACAGATCACGGGGAAACCGCATGATAAAGCGAGGAAAGTAGATCTTCTGGAAACCTTCAACAAACTGCTCTTCGAGACCATCGATGCAGGGAAGAAGGTTCTCATATTTATCGATGAGGCAAATGCCATCTCACCCGCGAATCTTGAAAACCTGCGGCTGCTGACCAATATGCAGGATGATCAGCAGAACCTGTTCACCATGGTCCTTGCCGGGCAGAACGAACTGGCCCGGCGGCTGGAGCATCCGAAGCGCGCCAACCTCTTTCAGCGGATCGGAACCTATAACAAAATAGAGAAGATACACTCGGAAGACCTGGTGAAAACCTATGTCGAAACCCGGCTGAAACTCGCAGGCGGGTCAAGAACAATCTTTACCGACGATGTTTTCGCTCCGCTCCTGAAACATTCCGAAGAGGGGGTCCCCCGTCTTATCAACAAGATATGCAAACTATCCTTGAAGGCGGGGGAAACAAACGGGCTCGAACTCATCACCGGCGAAATGGTTGACCAGATCGGCCTGCGTTTCCAGCGGATGAGCGCTTCCGCTCCCCGCAGGGAAAAGTCCGAAGGGAGCTTCGAAGAGGATGAAGCACGGGAAACGCCTCAGGCGCTGGCGGTTGCTGTTGAGGATATGCCGGCCGTTCTTGAAGAGCGGGAACCGGAGCCTGTGATGGAAAAACCGGAGCTCTGTGCGGAGGAGGCAGCGCTGTTCGAAGAGACGCCGGAACCATACGCTCAAAGCCCTCTGCCGGTGGAATCGCTGGCTCCCGTTACCGAAACCGCTCCGATTCAGGATCAGGGCGCCGAAGAGAAGCCTCATCCCCGCCTCGTTTTTGAAAAGGTCGAATCGGATGCCGTCCCTCGGCAACCTCTTGTCTCTGAGGACAACAAATCGATAGAAATAGAAATCGGCGACAGGAAGGTGGCGGTAACCCTCCCCTGTGACGTGATGCGGCAGGCCCACTGCGCGAGCCGCGAGCACCGCGTCAAACTGGCAGGCGTCCTGGCCGCACGGCTTCTTCAGCAGGATCCGCAATTCACGGATTCCCACTGTTCCGATCCCGTGGAGATATGGAGTAAAATCAGGGAATCCGTTCTGAACACGTTTGAGGAGGAACAGAGGCTGGGCGTGATGTAAGCCTCCTTCTGCCATGAAACTCTATTCCATCGCACAACTGGAGGCTCCGGCGCACAAAAGGAATCGTGCCCGGGAATGGTTCATGAAGGGATGCCGGTATGATCGTCTTGACCCGTATTCGGACCAGGCCGTGGACGCGTACCGGAAAAGCATCCAAATCGACGGCACCTTCACCGATGCCTATATGCATCTGGGATTCATATACCTCAACCGGGAGCGGTACGATGACGCGCTGAAATATTTTGAACAGGTGGTTGAACTGGACCCGAACAACCCGGAAACCTACAATAATCTCGGCTACGTGTATGAGAAGATGAAGCGGATCGGCAGCGCGAAACAGATGTATCATCACGCGCTGGGGATAGATCCCGGCAGTACGGAAGCGATGCTCAATATCGCCCGGATTCTGGAATTGGAAGGCAACTATCACGGCGCCATGCAGCAGTACCGGCAAACGATAGGAAAGGCGCCCCGCGCGACCGTTCCCCGCTTCCGCCTGGCTGTGCTCTATGACCGGCACGATATGTTCGACGAGGCGATACAGGAATATCTGAACGTCCTTGCCGTCGACCCCGAACACCGGAAGGCCCTCTTGAATCTGGGGAATCTCTATGTGCAGCTTGGCGATGACGCGAAGGCCGTCATAGCCTTTGAACGGGTGTTGCAGCTGGAACCCGACAACGCGGAGGTGTGGAATGATCTGGGTTCTCTGTACGAGGAAGCGAAACTGTATGAAAAAGCTGCTGCCGCCTTTGAACAATCCATTTCACTGGATCCTCTCCATGAGGAAGCCCATTTTAATCTGGCCCGTCTCTAGTGTCGCGGCTATTATTCAAACCCGGATAGCTCAAAGAAAGAGAAGATTATTCAAAGACTTCATTTCATTCTGTCCGTCAATCCTCATCATCAAAAGGCGAAAAAACTCCTCGAAGAGCTCGGCAGAACGCATTGATACCCGAAAGACGATAATCGTCCAGAAGAATGGAAGCATGCTGATTTCCGGGGATTAGCGGGAAGGGCTTCCGGCAGGATTTATTCCCCTCGCCCTCTCATCCCGCTCAGTGCGTCGCCAGGATCGCCCAGAACAGGACCCCTTTCCAGAACACCCCTTCGTCCGGATTGAAGAGAGGGGTATGCTGCCTCCCCGATCCGGGCGTGTAGGCCTCGAGTGTGAACATGGCGCCGGGGACCCCGTACAGGTAGTGGGCGAAATCTTCGCCCCCCAGCATGGGCGGACATTCCTTCACCTCCTGGCCGTTCTGTCTGAGCAGGGCGGCCACGCGGCTGAATACAGCGGGATCGTTCAAGAGGGCGGGGTGTCCATAGAACGGCTTCGCATCGAGCTCAGCCCCCATGCCCTCCGCTACGGCCCGTACTTCGTCGATGCACTTTCCCATCATCTCCGCGTGAAGTTCGCGCGGCAGAAGCGTCCGGAATCCATACCAGAGTTCGGCCCTGGCCGGGATAACGTTGCTTCCCGTGCCCGCGTTCAGGATGACCGGTTCGAGGGCGATCGGTTCCGCAGGGCTGAAGAAACGGGCGGCGAACATGTCGAGGCGGCTCATCGCCGCGTGCGCCACCCGGAGGGCGTTCACGCCCATGTGGGGTCTGCCCGCGTGGCCGCCCGATGTGGTAAAGAGAAAGCGGATGCGGCCCGAATTGCCCAGGAGCGCCCCCGGACGGGAAAGGAACATGCCGTGATGCGCCTCCTCTCCGGTCCAGATGTGGAGCGCGTAGGCCGCGCTGATGCTATCCAGGATGCCCTCCTGTACCAGGAGGTCGCCCCCCGATACGGGCTCCGGGGGCATGCCCGGATTCTCTTCCGCGTCCTGAAAAACGAGACGAAGGTTATGAACGGGGGCGACGCTCCCCTCCGAAACGGACCGGAGAAACCCCAGGAGCATGGCCGTGTGGGCGTCGTGGCCGCAGGCGTGGGAGACCCCCTCGCGCCGAGATGCGCAGGGGAGGCCCGTCATCTCGGGAACCGGCAGGGCGTCGAAGTCGGCCCGGAAGAGAATACGGTTCCGGTCTCCGTCCGCGTCGATATCGACGACGATTCCCCCCTTCGATTCGCGCGGCTCACGGATGACCGTGTTTCCCCGATTGCCGGCAATGGCGGCATGTATCTCATCCAGGATGCGGCGGCGGGTGGCCTCCGTTTCGTATCGTGTTTCGGGATGGCAGTGGAGCCCCCTTCGCAGCTTCATCACATACCCTTCCTGCCCCTGCGCGACTTCAACCAGGCTCTTCATCGGCGCCTCCTGCGGTTATGGCCTCCGGCGAATCCGGAACCGTTCACTTCTGATTGTTTCACCGGGCCTCTTTTCCTCCCTCGGCGAGTTCCGCCAGCGCGGCACGGTGGAGGAGCCTGATCGATCCCCCTTCTTCTTCCACCAGCCCCCGGCTTTTCATGCTCCCCAGTGCCCGCGAGAGCGACTCCGGCCCCGTCCCCAGGAGGCCGGCAAGCTGGAGCTTCGAGATGTTCAGCTGTATCGTGTCCCCGTTCCCCTGTTCCTTCGACAGATACAGCATGTACGAGGCCAGACGTGCGGGAATTTCCTTGAGGGAAAGATTCTCCACCTGGATGGTAAACTCCCGGAGCCGCGCCGCCAGGAGCGCCAGAAGATTCATCGTGAGCGACGGCCTGTTCGTGATCAGATCGATAAACGCGCCCCGGGGAAAAAACAGAAGCCGGCTCTTCGAAAGCGCCCGGGCGTTGGCGGGGAACGACTGCCCCGAAAAGACAGGGACGGCGCCGATGCTCTCCCCCTCGCCGAGGATATGGAGTGTCTGCTCCTTCCCTTCGGGGGAGAGTTTGTACACGCTCACGCTCCCCTCGCCGACGAGATAGAAGCCGTTTCCTTCATCACCGTCGAAGAAGATGATCTCCCCCTTGCCGAACCGTTTCTCCACCGCGATCGTTTCGATCTCTTGCAGATGCTCTTCGGAGAGGCCCCCGAAAAGCCGGCTTGTTTCCAGAACCTGGCGCGCTTTTTTCATGATGTCCCCTTGCCAAAACTATATCCGGTTCTTAACATAAGTCAAGGACGGGGGGATAGCTTCAGGGTAAAGAGACACCAAAACGCACGATACAGGAGGTGCCCTATGTTTTGTTACCAGTGTCAGGAAACCGTAAAGAATGTGGGCTGTGACGTGAGAGGCGTCTGCGGCAAGGTGGAAGAAACATCAAATCTGCAGGATCTTCTGGTCCACGTCCTGAAAGGGATCGCGATCTTCGCCGAAAAGGCGAAAAAGGCGGGCCCCCTGGACAGAAAATACGGGCGTTTCACAACCCAGGCCCTCTTCGCCACCATCACCAACGCGAACTTCGACAACGACAGGATCATCTCCCTCATACGGGAGGGGCTGAAGCTGCGCGGCGAACTGAAAGAAAAATCCGGCGGGGACAAGGCCAAGGGCCTGCACGACGCGGCCGTCTGGTTCTCTGATGATCCCGCTGAATTCGAAAAAAAAGCCGCCCAGGTGGGCATCCTCTCCATGGGAAACGAGGATGTCCGTTCTCTCAGGATGCTTCTGATCTACGGGCTCAAGGGGATTGCCGCCTACGCGGATCACGCCGCGCTCCTCGGCTTCGAGGATGACGCGATCTACGACTTCATCATGGAAGCCCTTGCTTCCACCACGAAGGACCTCACCGTCGATGAGATGGTCGCCATGGTCATGCGGGCCGGAGAATGCGCTGTCACCGTCATGGCCCTCCTGGACAAGGCCAACACCACCACCTACGGGAATCCGGAAATTTCAAAGGTCAATATCGGCGTCCGCGGCAATCCGGGCATCCTGATCTCCGGCCATGACCTGAAGGATCTGGACGAACTCCTGAAACAGACCGAAGGGACCGGAGTCGATGTCTACACCCACGGCGAGATGCTCCCCGCAAACGCCTACCCCGCGTTCAAGAAATACGGTCACTTCGTGGGCAACTACGGTGGTTCCTGGTGGAAGCAGGGGGAGGAATTCGCCTCATTCAACGGCCCGATCCTCATGACCACCAACTGCATCATCCCCCTCAAGGACGCGTACAAAGACCGGATATTCACCACGGGCATGACGGGATATCCCGGCGTTCCCCATATCCCGGACAGGCCCGAAGGCGGAACGAAGGATTTCTCCGCCGTCATCGCCCTGGCGAAGAAATGCCCTCCCCCCACCGAGATCGAAACGGGCGAACTGGTGACCGGCTTCGCCCACAATCAGGTCCTCGCGCTGGCCGACAAGGTCGTGGACGCGGTGAAATCGGGGGCCATCAAACGATTCGTCGTCATGGCCGGCTGCGACGGACGCCACAAGACACGGAGCTACTACACGGACGTGGCGAGCCGGCTTCCCCAGGACGCGGTCATCCTCACCGCCGGGTGCGCCAAGTACCGCTACAACAAACTCCCCCTCGGCGACATCGGCGGCATCCCCCGGGTCCTCGACGCGGGGCAGTGCAACGACTGCTATTCCCTGGCCGTGATCGCCCTGAAACTGAAGGAGGTCTTCGGACTTGACGATATCAACGACCTGCCCATCTCCTTCGATGTGGCCTGGTATGAGCAGAAGGCCGTGGCCGTTCTTCTGGCCCTCCTCTTTCTGGGCGTGAAAGGAATCCGCCTCGGTCCCACGCTCCCGGCATTCGTATCGCCGAGCGTTCTCAAGGTTCTTGTGAAGAACTTCAATATCAGGCCCATTGCCGACGTGGAAACCGATGTCGCGGCCATGATGCAGGGGAACTGACAGACATAAGGTGAAGACATGAAAACACTGCGCAAAATAATTGAAATAGATGAAGAACTCTGTGACGGCTGCGGGCAATGCGTCACCGGGTGCGACGAAGGGGCCCTCAAGGTCATCAATGGCAAGGCGAAGGTCGTCTCGGAAACATTCTGCGACGGCCTCGGCGCCTGCATCGGCGAGTGCCCCACGGGAGCGCTCAGAATCGTGGAACGGGAAGCGGCCCCCTTCGATGAAGAAGCCGCCCGGCGCCACGTGGCCCTGAAGCAGGGGGAACCCGCGCTCGCGTGCGGATGCCCCTCCACCCATATCCAGACTTTCGCGACCCTCTCCCCCTGCGACGCGGCGAACAGGCCCGTCCACATCGGGGGAGGTGCCTCGGCGCTGACCCACTGGCCCATCCAGATACGGCTCATTCCGCCAACCGCTCCGTTCCTGAAAGGTGCCGACCTGCTCGTCCTTGCGGACTGCACGGCCGTCTCCTTTCCCACCCTGCACCGGGATCTCTTGCCGGGAAAGGTGGTCATGATGGGATGTCCGAAATTCGACGATGTCCAGGATTACGTGAACAGATTCGCCGACATCTTCAGAGCCGCCGATATCAAGAGCGTTACCACCGTGGTGATGGAGGTTCCCTGCTGCGCGGGGCTTCCCTCTATCGTCAGACGGGGGATGGAAGCGGCGGGCAAAGACATCCCGCTGGAAGAAGTGATGCTCAGCACCAGGGGAGAGATCCTGAAACGCTCATAAAGAATGGGGTGGCGGAAGAGAGCGAAATAGGATAGTATCTCTCATACGGAAAGGATCGATACAGGTGACCATATCATGAAAGGATTTATAGCCCTCATCGCGTTTGTTGCGATCTGGTATCTGCTGCAGGCCCATATTCTCCCCCGGATGGGCGTACCCACCTGACTCAGACCATCCTGCCAGGTGGCAGATCCGAAGAGCATTACGGATAAAACCGACAAAAAAGACACGCCATAGGATAAAAAGGCACCCTCATTTCTGATCCCCGCCCATGGGGATCAGAAATTCCATATGTTCAAAGTGTTATCGTAAACCCTCCCATGTCCGACGAGCTTGCACAAATGGAGACCGAACGCCGCACCGTCGAAGCCATGATCGGTATCTTCTGCCGCGGCCGCCACGGCACGAAGGAAGGGCTCTGCCCGGAGTGCCGCGAGCTTCTCGACTACGCCGACAAACGCCTCGCACACTGCCCCCTCCGCGACAACAAGCCCAAATGCTCCCAATGCCCCGTCCACTGCTACAAACCGGCCATGCGGGAGAAGATCAGGGAGGTCATGCGCTACGCCGGTCCCCGGATGCTCTACCGCCACCCCGTCCTCGCGGGGAAACACTATTTGAAAGGGAAATAAGCAGGAAAGGATAGAATTACGAAGCAGGTTTGTCGATCCGCAACAGCATGTGCCCTTCAAAGACAGTCAGTATCACAATACACTCTTCCCTAACACGGTACACAATGCGGTATTTCCTGAAGATTACCTCCCGGATATCGGGATGCGCGATTTCGGGGACGATTCTGCCCGCCCGTGGCGTATCACGCAGCGACTCCGCATGGTGGATAAGTTGATCGACAAACCGTGCCGCTCGTTCGGGGCTGTCTTTCGAGATATAGTCCTCGATCCCGGTCAGACGTTCAAGGGCTTCCTGCGTCCATATAATCTTCATCCGAACTATCCCTTGCTTCTGTTCGCTGCTAGTGCCGCCCTGACTTCCTCGGTAGAGTAAGTTTTCCCGCTTTCAGCATCCGATATGCCCCTGGTGACGGAATCGAGAAAGGCCTTGCTGTACACCAATTCATCATAGTCCTTTGGAGACAACAGCACCCCGGCAGGCTTCCCGTTCTGTGTAATAACCAGAGGATGTTCCGTATCCTGGAGACTTTTAAACCACTTGGAGATGCCTTTCTTGAATTCAGCAATCGGAACGATGCCGGTGGTGACCGAAATAGGTTTCATAAAAAGACTCCTTATTTGGGCTTATATAGCGTCCCAAATATAGACCAATACAAGCGATAAATCAACTCCTAATACCAGCCTGATCAGGGTGGTCGTGCACACCGCCGCTAAAAGGGCTCGATAGCGTTGAATGTGGAAGATGCGCTCATCGGTGAAAGGGTTTGAGATAATGCTTGATCTGCGTTTCGTGCCCTTGGAGGGCACATTATGAAATCGGAATATGATAAAGAAACGTGATTACTGATTGATAATATTCGTTTGTGAATGGCCACGGGACTTCCTCCTCCTCCTCCTCCTCCTCCCTCTTCTCTCTTGCAGGAAATCCCGAAAATGTAAATAACGCTACTTTATCTAACAGATTAGCCTATTAGGCGTTATGTTCATTTCTTTCACCTTTCAATTTTTCCGAATTTTCACATCCTCAGATCATCCAGGAACTCCGATGCCGGATCGACGCTTGTCACCAGCAGGTGATCCCGGGCGCGGGTGCAGGCGACGTAGAGAAGATGGCGCTCCGTGTTGTACACCTCTTCCAGATCCGTGTCGTCAGAGACCGTTTCGATCCGTTCCTGGAGGGGAATAATCTCATCGTCGCATGCCATGACGACGACGGCACGAAACTCCAGGCCCTTGGCAAGGTGCATCGTGCTGACCGACACGTGTCCGCTGATCGTTTCAACGTTTTCGTCAAGCACCTTGAAAGGAATCCCGGCAGCTTCAACTGCGGCCCGGCTTCTGTCCAGTTCTGATTGAGAGCGAACGAAAACGCCGATCTCGTGAGGCATCATTCCCTCGTCTATACGTTCCGAAAGCCATGCGCCGACCGCTTCAATTTCTTCTTCCTGAGAGTCGAAAACCGCGATTGTCGGTTTCGGCCCGTTGAATACGGAAATGGTACCACGCCGTTCTTCCGTATTGCCGTCAACATCCGATACCTCGGGTCCCAAGAGGCGGTCCGCCTGCATCCTGATCTGATGCGACGTTCGGTAATTGATTCTGAGAGTGTGTGAACGACCGCGGATGTCGACACCAAGCGCTTTCCACGAGAACGGCTGCTGGAAGATCCGCTGACCCAAGTCACCGGCAAAGAAAAGGCTGCTCGGCCTCCCGTCACCAAGCGCTGCAAGAAACCGAAGCTGCGGGACACTAATGTCTTGAGCCTCGTCCACAACGGCAAAATCGAATGGTGGATGATTGTTCTGTGCAAGCTGAGCGGCCAGCCGACTGTATAAATCGGGATACGTTACCAGACCCCGGTCCTTCAGTTTGGATCGAACGGAATCAAAAATCGACCAGAGAACGCTGCGCTGCTTCTCCGGCAGGCGCGTTTTGCGGCCCAACCGCATAACATCTCGGTATGCATCCCAAGTGTCCAACTGCCATGCGTCAACGACCTGCTCCCACTCCGTCGTCAGAAAATGCCTGCTGAACTTATGTTCATCAACTTCTCCGGCGGCCTCTCCGATAAGTTCCTGTATCACCTCCCGGGACGCGATGTTTGGCCGGCCAAAGTTCAGTTCATACAGTCGGCGGCTGATTCCTTCCATGGCGTACACCTCCAGGCGCTCGCCAATGCGCGGTTCGTTGCTGATCAGTCGTCTCAGTTTTGTTCTCAGCGCATTTGCCAGGGTATCGGAAAAGGTGGTGAGCAACACCCTTGCATCCGGATTGGCACGGGCAAGAAAGACCGCCCGGTGGAGTGCGACGATCGTTTTCCCCGTTCCTGCCGATCCTGAAACCCGTGCAGGGCCGTTGTATTCCCGTTCAACCAGGGAGCGTTGAGCGGGATGAAGGAAAACAAGCCATTTCTCCCAGGAATATTCGAGGGCTCGTTCCAGTTCCTCAACATTATTCATCACCCGGAAGCGCCGCTGTGCATCGGGATGTTTGAACGGATCTTCACCGGCGGCAACTGGCGGCGCAACCGGCGGTGTTACGCCGGTGGCCAGATTCAGGAGCGCCTCGGCCGCCTCACCGGGCAGATGATCAGCCAGATCGAGAATGCTGTCCTCGTCTGCTTTGCGCACATCGTCCACCCATTCGGCAGGGACACCATAGCTCAGCAGATCATCCTCAGAAACGTCAGCGAATAAGAGCGACTTAGGTGAAGCCGACTGTTCCGTGTCCACATATTTGGGGATAATGATTTCCTTGACTGTCTCCCGGACCTCGACCAACTGTGCGGCGCCGGTTTTGGGATGTGCCTCCAGCCTGCGTCGGACGGCCCACTGATAGGCATTGTCGTGGTGATCAACATAGCACAGAAGCAGGCTTGCATCCGTCTTGTGAACGATCAACCTGATATCCTGGTTCACGCGGACAGACCAGAAATTGGCATCTCTCGCATTGTCAAGCCGGTGAAATTGCATCCCTGGATTGGCCGGGTTCAACTGGAGATCGAAGGCTGTGGTCTTTACTGCTTTCTGTTCGTCACCGGTAAGCCTGGCGAGGCTGTCGGTGAAGGTATCGGCGATACGGAACTCCATCAGTTCACCTTAAACACCTTCATCACCTCATCCCCCAAGTGATTGATCACTTTCACGGCGATGCGGCCGGATTGGGGTTTGTCGAAGGGGCGGGAGGTGTCGCTGTTGAGGGTCGCCCAGGCGTCTTCGTCGATCTCGGCCTTGAGGGTGGTTTTGAGAGATTTGTAGGGATCGTTGGCGCCGAGGAAGTAGGCGTGGCGGACGAAGAAGCTCTCCTCGTTGTAGTCGGTGTCGATGAACCAGCAGGCGATTCCCTCGGCTCCGTCGCTGCGGACCTCGCCGGTGCTGGGGTGGAACACGTCCACGCCGTTGATTTTCACCCGGATCGTGCCGTCTTCGGCATCGAGGATATCGATATCCGGTTCGCCGAAGATGACGAAGAGGTTTCCCTTGCCCGTATTCTTGAGATCGTCGGCCATGTGGAGGTCGGCGTTCATCCGCGCCTTGAGGACGGGGATGCGGCCCAGCCTGTCGAATTCGGACGAGTGGGCGTCATAGTTGAAGGCGCAGGCGATGAGCACATCGAAATCGGCGTCGCCCGCCTCCCGTGCGGCGGCCACCAGATCAGGGCGCGACACGGTTCCGAACTCAGGGCCGATAAAGATGCCGGCGCGTTTTTCGATTGCGATTCCCTCACCCCGACCCTCTCCCAGAGGGCGAGGGAGTGATGGATTGCCCTCTCCCAGAGGACGAGGGAGTGATGGATTGCCCTCTCCCGCCGGGGGATTAGCCCCTTCCATGTACCGCCCTTCGGCGCAGACGTAGTGCCCCGGCCATGGGACGAGTGAGGTAAAGGTGATCCTGTCTTCCTTGTGGGCCTGCTGGACGCCGGCGGTCTTGAGGTTTTCCAGGACCATGCCGGCGAAGTCGCGTGCTCTGCCGTATCCGTCGGGCGACTCCGCCAGACCGTCGAGCAACTCGTCGTTTTCGTCGACAGCGAGAACCCGGTGCGGCGAGAGGCTTTCAACGGTGAAGGGACCGGCGACGCGGACCTTTTTGTTGTCATGGTAGGGCTTGTCATAGAGATATTCAAACTCGGCCTTGGCGGCGATGGAGGCGTCGATTTCCTTCTGCCTGGCAATACGATTCTTCCACCACTGTTCGTGAAGATGCGTTGCCTCATCCGGCCACGTGTCTTCTGCGTCGCGAGGGATCTCCCATTCCTGCCAGGATTTTTCCAATGCCTTGTTGAGCCCTTCACGCAGCGGCTCCAGGATTTCCTGGAACTTTTCCCAGATGACGTCGATCTCGGCGTTGTTGGCGATGGATTTCAGGGTGATATGGGGGACGCGCTCGTAGACGAATCCCTGGCGGATGTCGCCGCGGGTGGGCTGACTTGACGGCATCGTCCGGGTGATCTCGGCCTCCTTCTCTTGCCCGTTCCGGCTGTCGGCAAGGAGATAATAAGGGTAGCGGGCGCCCATGATCCGGGCGCGGGCCAGCGCCAGAGCGACGCGGGAGGTGTCGATGGTGATCCAGCGCCGGCCCCACTGCTCCGCGACATAGGCGGTGGTGCCTGAGCCGCAGGTGGGGTCGAGGACGAGATCGCCGGGGTCCGTGGACATGAGGAGGCAACGCTGGATTACTGTCGTTGCAGTTTGAACAACATAGAGTTTGTCATAGGAAAATCCTGAATGTCCAGTGTCCTGCCATACATCATTTAGTGGCGAAACCGGGTAATCGTCGAAAAATCGGACATAATTAAGGGTTTTTGCTGTTCCGTAAATTCTGTTTGCCCGCGCAGCTCGCCTCATTCCATCTGGGTAGTTCGGTTTCCAATGACTGCTTTTAGCTGGATTATATTCACGCCCCTCAAACTCAAAAGGAGTTGGCTCAGACGACGCTCCTTGACCACAAAGATCACTAATCCGAAAAATGCGGCCAATGGGTACTGAGGCTGTCGTGTTTGCCAGTTCCTCTGCTGTTAATCGACGGCGTACTCCAATATCCGTCTCAATACTTTTGTAAGCACTCCCATCTTCGTCCGCTCCAGCTTTATCAAGAAAAAGTTGCCGGTGTTTTTTCATTGTTGTGTTTTTTGAATACCAAAGAACGTAATCGCCGATTCGGGTCAACCCAGAAGTTGCGAATCCTCCTGTTGTTTGGAAGTAGATCGTATTTTGATAATTTTCCTCCCCAAACACCTCATCCATCAACGCCCGCACCCGATGCACATTCTCATCCCCGATCTGCACAAAGATCGAACCGGAATCGGTCAACAGATCCCGGGCCACAGTCAGCCGGTCGCGCAGGTAGGTCAGGTAGGAGTGGATGCCGTCGCGCCAGGTGTCGCGGAAGGCCTTGACCTGTTCAGGCTCGCGGGTGATGTGGTCCACCTTGCCGTCCTTCACGTCGCGGCTGGTGGTGGACCACTGAAAATTGGAGTTGAATTTGATTCCGTAGGGCGGGTCGATATAGATGCACTGGACCTTGCCGCGCAGGCCTTCCCGTTCGGCCAGAGAGGCCATAACCTGGAGGCTGTCGCCGAGGATCATGCGGTTCGACCAGTTGGCGTCGTGCTGGTAAAATTCCGTTTTGGCCCCCTCGCTGGGCAGGCCGTTGAAGTCGGCGAAGAGGTCGATCTGCTGCGGTACGCCGTCCTGCTCCTTCTCTTTTGTCTCTTTCAGGAGGTCGTCGATCAGGACCTTGGGATGGACCTTTTCCTGGATGTAGAGGGGCGGCGCTTGCACCACCAGGTCCGACCAGTTCTGCTCGTCCTTTCCCCGCCAGACGAGCTGCGGATCGAGGTCGCGGTTGCGCCGCTTGTAGGCGGCCCGGATGGGGTCCTGCTCATCCTTCACCATCACCGACTGGTATTCGACGGTGGGGATGTACGTACGCCGCGCCTCATCGTGTTTGAGGGTCTCGACGATTTTTTTCGAATTGGGTTTTTTCTTTCCCATCTCTATGTCCTTATGCCTTTCATGGCGATCTCAACAGGTAGCCGGGACGCCCCTATATTACCCCCCTCATAGCGGGTGTGGTGGCTTCCCGATGAGCCCTTTGAGCCCTCTATGAGCCGTTTCCACGCGGACCGCCCAATGAGCCCTTTGAGCCCTTTATGAGCCCTTTGCGACCAAAGACGTAATGGGTCCCCTTACCGGTGGTTCCGATCTTCTCCAACACACCTTTTCTGACCAGTTCATCCAAATCGCGTGAGGCTGTTGGTTTGGAGACCCCAAACATTTCCTGGTACTCTTTATTACCTATCTGCCCCCCTGTTTTAACAATCAACACAGACTGCCTCTGTCGCTCATTGAGGTCAAGCCGATCCATGACCTCCGCTGTCAGCCAGTCACGCCACAGCGTAATGACAAATGAGCCGCTGCGCTGCTCAAATTGCGGCTCCGGCAGACCGGCGGACCGGCAAAGTTCGATCATGCGTTGGGTGCCTGACCCGGCCTTTTCAATGTATCGCGTCAGGTAGAGCGATTCGGCAATAAGGGGGTTGCGGGGCACCGAAGGGTGATCCCTGCGCAGGTCTTCGAGCGTCAGCGTCCCCGGGAGCCTGCCGGGGTTCCATACTTCGAGACGGTCGGTAAAGAGGCGCACCTCAACCGAGGCGTTGCTGTGGTAATCGCGATGGGCAATGGCATTGACGATCGCTTCGCCCACCGCATCCGGAGGCAATTCGTAGGTTGCCGGTGCGGTGATGCCGGCGTCGCGGGTGCCGATGGAGCGGTTGATTTTGGCAAGAACGAAATCCCGGGCCTGATCCGCCTGCTCGAAGAGATCGCCCCCGTACACCTGCAAGGAGGCGAATGGACGGCGGTATTCAGTTCCATGGCAATGCATGCACTTGGTTTCGGCGCTGCGGTGAAAGCGCTGGGGATTTGTACCAAACAGCAGCATGGCGGCATTGGTCGGTTTGCCCTTTTCAAGCAGGTTCAGGTGGATAAGCAGCGCCTGCGTCGTTGTGTTGGACTTGAGTGGAAAGCCGCGTTCACGGCCGGCGGTTTCCAAAAACCAGTCAACGCGCTTGCGTGAGAGGTGCCGCAGGGTGGCGCCGTCACAGGCGGATGTATCAAACGGGGGGACGCGCAGAGCCCCCATGCCGTCGAGGTAGTCAACCAGGCTGGCGTAGACCTCGGAGCACAGGGCGCTGAAGTCTTCGATTCGGCGGCGGACCAGCTCACTGCCGGCCTTGCCGACCAGGTGACGCATTTTAGGTGCACGCCTTTTTTCATCAGAACCCCAGACATAGACCAGCCGGGGTTTTCGGTGCTTGGCGGCGTGATTGTATTCATATTCAGTCGGAGAGACCCCATTCTGGTCTTCATTGCCGTATTCGTATCCAAATATGCCCAGGTAGATGTCACAGCGCTCCACTTGTTCGAGATACACCTGGTCCGCCCGGCGGTCCGTGGCCGGAAGTTCCTCAAAGAGAAAGACTTCGGAAACAAAGCGGTGCAGAAAGGCATCGCCGAGAAGAAATGCCTTCAAGTCCAGGCGAATTTGTTTGAATTCCTTCTGGACACTGCTGATGAATATTTTCAGACGTACCGGCTTCACGCTGCACCTTTCACGATGCCTTCGATCATCTTGTTGAACTCGCTTTCGACCCTGGCTTCAAAATCCGTCTCGATCTGATACACTTCAGTGAACTCTGCAAAGGCCCAGCGTCCGTAGGTGCCGTTGTTGTTGACGCCGGGTATCCAGTAAGTTTCCATCGTGATCTTCTTGTCTTTGGCGTCCTCGCGCCGGTACCCTTTGATCTCCACAATCAGGTGCAAGGGATCATCCTCTCCGTGGCCGTCATCCACCAGTACGATGAAGTCGGGAATGTACCTGCGCGTCTCGGAGCAGTATCGGTAGGGCACCTCCAGGCCCAGGTTGTGATTCTTGACATAGGCCCTGACCTTGGGATGCGATTCGGCGACACGACAGAACTCAGCCTCCCAGTCGCTGTCGAGGATGACCCAGTTGATGTGGCATTTGCGGGCATCCGTCTGCCAGCGATTCCTCCGCGACGTATTAAACCTTACATACATGGTGGAGCCGGTAGGGTTATAGGGGTCAAGCATTGCCTTTATCGGCCGTTCACCCACCAGAGATCGGGTGATGCCGGCGGTAATCCGTTCGCAGGCCATGTCGGCCAGTTCCTGGTACATGAGCTGTGCCGGGTAGGTGCCGCCTTTGCAGACCAGACAATTATCGAGCCACTGTTTCGTAATGCGTTTCAACTGTCCGAAGAGGTGGAGCTTGGCCTCTTCACCCGGATCGCGCCACTTGGTGTAGAGCAGGCGCTTGGCAACGTGGAAGAGAAGCGTTGACCGCCGCATATCTTCCAGATGCTCCAGGCTGAGATCCACGTCCTCTCCGATGATTCCCGCATTTTTGGTGATCGAAGGGCCGACCACATCAGGGGTCAGCTCCAGAATGGAATCTTTATTGAATTCTGCGGTAAGCCGCTCCTGGGGCAATTCGACCCGATAGCCATTCACGCGGGGGAAACGAATTTCGAGGTGGTCGCGCTCCGGACGCACGGCCTTGACCTGGATGGTTTCCCGCGGCGGCTGCGGCGGCGCAACGACGGGCTTTGCCGTGAAGTCGAAGGGCACTCCCAGGACATCAGCGTATTCAACCCCCAGCAAACCTTCTTCGTTGAGATCGTAGGACTGGCGGCGCAATGCACGCCCGATTACCTGTTCGCACAAAAGCTGGGTGCCGAATGCCCGCACACCGAGGACGTGAGTCACAGTGTTCGCGTCCCAGCCCTCGGTCAGCATGGAAACCGATACGACGCATCTGATCGCCTCGCCAAGCCTGCCTTCCTTGCCCACGGTGTTCATGACCTCGCGCAGCAGATCCTGGTCGGTAATGTTTTCGGCCTGTTTTCGGTCGCCGGTGCGCTCGATAATCTCCCGCCGGAAGCGTTCGATCTCGTCCGATGCCATCTCGCGGAAGTTTTTGTCGAGCACCTCGCCCGATTCCAGTTGTTCGCTGTCGATCAGGATGGTGTGGGGTCTGGCAAGCTGATTCCCATGCTCATCATAATTACGGAAAAGTTCGAGACGCCCGTTTACAAACGTGGTTGATCCGTCTTCATTTTCCTGAAAAAAGCCTGAGATATGATCGTACACGAGTTTGGAAATCGATGTATTCTGACAGACAATAATAAAGCAGGGTGGCACGCGAATGCCGTTTTCCTTCCACAGGTCGTAGGTTTTCTTGTAATTGCCGTAAAGTGCTTCCATAGCTGTCTGCAATTCCACGGGAATGCTGAGCGGGTCGAGCGTCGTCGCCTTGTTGCGGCGCTTCTTTGGCATTCGCTTTCCGATATAGTCCCAGAGGTTTCTGAATTTGGGCATGTCGTTGCCGGGGATGTTGTCTGCCACCGGCACACGCGGCAGTTTCACGATGCCGCACTCGATGGCGTCCATGAGAGAAAAATCGCTCATCGTCCACGGAAAGAGGGTGCCTTCCGCGTAACCGGAGCCGCGGAGGAAAAAGGGCGTTGCCGACAGGTCAATGACACGCGCAATCCCGAGCTTGCGTTTGACGTTTTCGAGTCCCGAAATCCACAGGCGGGCGGCCTCGTTGTTCTTTTCCGCCTCTTTTTTGTCATCACCCCTGAGGTCACCCTCGCCGTCTCCGTTGGACTTTTCGCGATAGCAATGATGGGCCTCGTCATTGATGACCAGAATATTTTTCATGCCCATCAAATCGCCCATTGCCCGCTGAATCATCTGGCCTTCAGTTTCCAGTGTTTCAAGTTTTTCTCCGCGCCAGCCTTCCAGGGCGCCGCGGGTTCCTTTTGAAACATCCACCCGTTCGCGTCTCTTGAATGCGTGAAAGTTGGTGATGACGATTTTTGCCCGTTCCAGTTCGCCGAGCATGTCGCCGGGCACCAGTTCGCGGGATTGATAGTAACTGTCTGGGTCATTGGGCTGGAGGACACGGAGGCGATCTTTGATAGTTATCCCCGGAGTGACAACCAGAAAGCCACGGGTGAAAATTTTGCTGTTGGGATGACGTACCGCGTTGATGGTTTGCCATGCAATGATCATGGCCATAACGGCTGTCTTGCCCGCACCCGTGGCCAGCTTCAGAGCAAGCCGCGCCAGCTCCGGATTGGCTTTTGCGTTTGCCGCGTCCAGATATTCCAGGAACTTTTTGCCCTTCCTGTCGTGTTTATGCGCTACCTCGGTCAGCCATATCAGTGTCTCAACGGCTTCGACCTGGCAGAAGAAGGGACGAAAACTGCTGAATTGGTGGTGGCGCCAGTGCTGAAGCAGGCGTGCGGTTTCGGGTGTAACGCCCCAGTCGTTCGGGTTCGGAATGATCCTCCATCGATCTATGTGTTGACGGAGTTCATTGATAATCGGCGTCGGATCGTATTCCTGCTCCTGAGTCGAAAGGCCTTTGCCTTCGTCGAAGATTAATCGCTGCTGGTCGCTCGATTCCTTCCGTTTTCTGGGCTTGGGAATCGGCGTGATATACTCTGCACGGCGGCGATGTTGAAGGATCTGTTGTGTCGGCTGGCCTTGGTCGTCGAGTTCCCAGTGCTGCATCGGATACTCGTATGGAGAATTGATGACGGGATGTTCGAAAAATCGATTATCCATGTGTGGCATTTCTCCGGATGGGGATTGCGGTAGAAACATAAAATCTCATAGAACGCACCAAGTGATTAACTCTGCTATGCAATTTTGTCAAGGAGTATTACAGGTGCGGAACATATTAAAGGTTGGGCTTGATGTATCGCCCGCCGCGCGAAGCCATGCAACTCATCGATTGATGATGTGGTCTGATTGTGCTAGCGTTCGTTCGCGCACAACGTGAAGGATGTTCATCACATGCCCCTGCCATGGCCTCTTGATCTTACGGGTTTTTATCTGCGGCGAAAACTGGGACGGAAAGCTGTTCCTCTCCTGGCGAGTTTCAAGGTAACGCACCGCTGCAACCTGGCGTGCCGGGCTACCATCATAATTCCTTGCAAAATCCTCGTGAATGGATATAATTCACGACATGAATAAAAAAACATTTCCCCGATGCATGACGGCTGCCTTGGGGCAGCGGTTACAGGCCATGCCGGCCGTGGTGGTGACCGGTGCCCGTCAGACCGGCAAAAGCACGCTGGTGAAGATGCAATCGCCGGAAAGCCGTCCCTACTATTCCCTTGACGACATCGACGTACTCGATCTGGCGAGACGTAATCCTGAAGCCTTGGTGGAGGGTGCTGCCAATGTGACCCTCGATGAGGTGCAGCGGGAACCCGGCCTGCTCCTCGCCGTGAAGCGCGCCATTGATACAGACCGGCGGCCTGGCCGTTTCCTCCTCACCGGGTCGGCCAACCTGCTTTTGATGCAGGGGATATCCGAATCGCTCGCCGGGCGGGCCAGCTACCTTACCCTCTGGCCGATGACCCGGCGCGAGCAATTAGGCCTCGGCCGTTGCGGACTTTGGGAAGAGTTGATTACGGCGAATGACGACCAATGGCTCGACCTTCTGCGCGGTGATACAGCAGGTCAGGAGGACTGGCAGAAATTTGCCCTTCGCGGTGGATTTCCCACACCCGCAGTCCACATGTCGAAAGCGGCGGATAGGATGATCTGGTTCGATGGGTATGTGCACACCTATCTGGAGCGGGATCTGCAGATGGTTTCCTCAATCGCTGCCCTGCCTGATTTTCGCCGGCTGATGCGGGCGGCCTGCCTTCGTCTGGGGCAGCTGGTGAATCAGACGGAAATGGCCCGCGACCTGTCGTTGAAGCAGCCCACAGTGCATCGCTACCTGAACCTGCTGGAGATTTCGTACCTCTTGATTCGGTTGCCTGCCTATTCGGTGAACCGGACGAAACGCCTTCTCAAGTCGCCCAAACTTTACTGGGGAGACGTTGGCCTGGCCATGTACCTTGCCGGATTGACCGAACCGACAGGCGCTCACCTTGAAAATCTGATCTTGCTCGACCTTATGGCCTGGAAATGTGAAAGGCTCCAGAATACGGAGATCCTTTTCTGGAGAACCGTGACGGGTGAAGAAGTGGATCTGGTGGTCGAAACAGAGGGAAAGCTGCTGCCCATCGAGGTCAAATCAACGAATCGCCCGAGAATCAGTGACGCCGCAAATATTATCGCTTTCCAGCATGAGTATGGCACGGATGCCCGTGCAGGGTTGCTGCTGCACAATGGCACGGCAATCGAATGGCTGACACCCAAGGTGTTGGCAGCGCCCTGGTGGAGGGTGATTTGAATGGGGCTGGAACGATGACCTCGAAAAGGCGAAACACCTCCTGATGAAGAGCTATGAGGTGAGTTGAGAGTCCAGACTACGCTTGCTCGGTTCTGATATGGATAGAGAGGTAACCCGATCTCATGAAGAATAGATTTTATGGTGATGTCAACGATTACATCAAATATGGGATATTGGATATTTTATCAAAGGAATACAAGAGGATCGGAATTAATTGGTATCTGACTGATGATCGTCATGGAAATCAAATGCACGGGAACGATATCCGCTATCTTGATAAAAGCGAAAAATGGGAAAGGTATAATCCACGGATATTCAAATTACTGAAGCAAAGAGTCGGCATTGCAAAACAGAGAGATATCTCATTCTGTAAAACAGATGGAGTCATTACCTTTCATGCTGAACATGTTGAGCAACTGCCTGATAATCTATCTTGTAGTTTATACCCGGCTGCAAGAAAAGCATGGCACAATAAGGCATTAACAACATTAAGTGATTGTAATTTGGTGTTCTTTGATCCAGATATCGGTATAAAATCTAAGCTTGCAAGAGATCCTGTAAAGGCTTCTGAATACTGTGAGCTAAGTGAAATAACCGATTACACATGGTGTGATTGGTTAATAGTAGTATTCCCGGGTCGTTTCTCCCGTTATGAGGGATTAATGACGAATCCTATCATCAGTGCAGTACAGAATAAAAAGAAGGTTATGGCGTTCCTTTGTGGCCGAATGGTTCTTCTATACATTTCCAATAACATTCAAGCCGGGATACTGAGCCAAGTATTTAAAGAATGGGGCACAAAAATCGGCACAAAAATCCTGATTCCTTAGTTGTGTCCCTGATAGAAATCAACCGGTTGTCTTCTGTCTTGCGACAGGCCTTGCTCCACACCCATGCTTTCTCTTCATTTGAATTGGCGTTCAAAAAACGCGGAATGGTATCATCAAAGGGGTGCAACTCATCGATTGCCGCTGTGATCGGATTGTGCTAGCGTGCATGCGCACATAACGTGAAGGACAGGCGATCACATGCCCCTGCCATGGCCTCTTGATCTTACGGGTTTTTATCTGCGGCGAAAACTGGGACGGCAGACTGTTCCCCTCCTGGCGAGTTTCAAGGTAACCTACCGCTGCAACCTGGCGTGCCGGGCCTGTCCCTTTCACCACCGGCAGGATACGTCGGGGGAGATGTCGTGGGTGGCGGCCCGCGAGGCGATGGACGCCCTCAGGCGTCTGGGGACCCGCATTGTGGTCTTCGAGGGCGGGGAGCCTCTGCTCTGGCGCGACGGTTCTTACCGTATCCATGACTTGGTCCGCGAGGCCCGGAAGCGGTTTCTCCGCGTGGCGGTGACGACGAACGGGACTCTGCCGCTGGATGTTCCCGCCCATATCCTCTGGGTCAGCGTGGACGGGCTCAAGGAAACCCACGACGATCTGCGGAGCGGTTCCTTCGACCGGGTGCGGGAGAACCTGGAACGGGCGGAGCACGAACGGCTATTCGTCCACTGCACGCTGAACCGGAAGAACCTGGACGATATCGAGGAACTGGCGCGGTGGGTCCGCGGGCTGCCCGCGGTGAAGGGGATGACCTTTCAGTTTTTCTACCCCTACCACCAGGGAGAAGAGGACCTTTCTCTCTCACCCGGTCAGCGGCGGCGGGCGGTGGAAAGCCTGCTGGATCTTAAGAAACGGGGGTTTCCCATTCTCAATTCGTCCGGCAGGCTGGCGGCCATGGTATCCGGCGGATGGACCTGCCATGACGATATCCTGGTCAACGTCGATCCCGACGGCTCCATCACCCGCGGCTGCTACGTCAAAAGCCGCGGCGAGATCGACTGCGCCGCCTGCGGCTTTACGCCCGTCGCCGAGGCGTCCGGCGCGCTCGATCTGGTTCCGGGGTCGATCTGCGCGGGCTGGCGACTGTTCCTCAGGTAGCCGTGGCACCGTTCGTGAGGATGTTTCTGTTGTCTTTCTGCCGGATGAGGGACCGGCCACCTGCCGTCGAATTACGACGGGGAGAGGGTGGCCGCGCCTTTCCTCTATCTGCGCCGCGCCCTTTTTCTGCCCAGTCCCGCAAGCCCGACCAGCCCGCATCCCAGGAGGAGCATCGTTCCCGGTTCGGGGACCGGAGCACTGCTGTCGCCGCCGGGAAGGGCCGTTACCTTGTCGATGGCCCAATCCGGGAATCCCGTGAAATGAACGGCCATAAAGTTAATGGGAGACGTAAAGTCAGCGTCGGTGAAATCAAGATGATCCCCGGTGATCCCGAAGGTGAACAGCGCGGTTTCCCCGACGCCGATCCCCCGGTAGGGGGCCCCCAGCCCCGTCCAACTGGTTCCGATGCTCGCGGCCGCGGTGTATTTGCTGATCCCCGGCTCGTTGCCCCAGTCGGTGTAGGGCGGAGCGATCACTCCTCCCGTGGGATAAAAGAGACTGAAGTCCGCATTGGAGGTGCTAAAAGAGGAGATCGTCATGGCCACCGGATCGGGGAGCAAAAAGGCGAATGCCCCCAGATACCCGCCGTTGGCCTCGGGGGAGGTATTGGTCAACTCGATGGTCAGGGTGGCGAAGGGATCACCGGCGCCGTAACTGTAACTGAGATCGCCCACAAAGCTCCCGAGACCATAGAGGCTCGTTGAGTCGTCTCCGTATATGAGTGTGGCAGGCGCCACCCGGGGAGCGAGAAGGACGATCAGGAAAACCGCTGCAATGATCAGGCTGTTCACGATGGTGTTCCTGATGGCCGATACCATCGCGCTGCTGTCAGGATGCACCGGCGGGGACAACGCCGCGAGGCTTTTCGTCCCTGCCGTGCGCGGGGTTGTGCCTTTCCGATTATTGTTTTCAGAGCATCTTTTCATTTTTTTCTTCCCTCATATCGATTCATTATCCGGCCCTATGGCGGCCGCCGGTTTGTGTTCCTTTTGTGGTTATAGTTGTGTCAGGTCCAGTACCCGGTGTAAATACCACTAAAGTAGTATTTTGAGTATTTTCGATAAGTTAATAGTTCTGAGGGTTCCTGTTCGGATAACGGTGGCGGAGACCGCCGGGAAGGGAAGGGCGGGGGACGACGTACGCCCCCGGAGCTTTACGAAATGTATGATTTTTGAATCCTGTATTAAAAGGTTCCAAAACCGGAATCGCTATAAATTATTCATTGATTAAACCCCTATGTCATGATACGAACAGGCGTCACATGGGAGAAGCACCGGGTTCTGTCTCATCTTTACACGACGTATGCTGCGCACGCTTGATCCGCAACACGGGGGTCGTTCTGTGGGACTCATCAACACCAATGATCTCAAAATCGGCATGATTCTGGAGCAGGCCGCTCTGAACAAGAACGGTACGGTCATCCTGCGGGAGGGGAGCGCCCTCACCGAAAAGCACATCAATCTCTTCAAGGCCTGGGGGGTGAACGAGGTCTATATCAAGGGGGTTGACAGTGCGCAGATGGTTCGGGAGGAGATGGAAGCCCTGCCCGACGAGGTTGTCGAGGCAATCGAACGGGAACTCGATGAGCTGTTCCCGCCGTTCAAGAGTGAATCCGTCATGGAGGAGATACACAGGATCGTTAAAAAAATCAGCCTGAGAGAAGCTTCTGAGTGGGCCGGGGGAGATGTCGATGGCAGAGCGAAAGATTGACGAGATCCTCAGTTCCATCGGCGATCTGCCGACGCTGCCCACGGTGTACATGAAGCTCACCCACCTCCTGAAAGAGCCTGATGTGCCCATCAAGGCCATCAGTACCATCATTTCCGAGGACCTGGCCATCGCCTCGACGGTCCTCAAGATTGTCAATTCTGCCGCCTACGGATTTCACACTCGCATCGGGGATCTGCAGCACGCCATCGTGATCCTGGGGCTCAACGAGATCAGAAACCTGGTTCTTGCCAGTTCCGTTTACAATATCGTGAAAGGGCTCAAGTCGCGCAGTTCCTTTGATATACAGGCGTTCTGGAAACACTGCATCGGGTGCGCCATCGCCGCGCGGGTTCTCGCCGAGGCGGCGAATCTGAAAGGCCCTGAGGAGGTTTTCACCGGGGGGCTTCTGCATGATATCGGCAAGCTGATCCACGCCGGTTATCTGCGCGACGATTTCAACGCGGTGCTGGCGGATGTTGCTGAATCCCGTTCTCCCCTCTATGAATCGGAGAAGCGCATCATGGGGATCGACCATACCCAGACCGGGGCAGCCCTGGCGGAGAAATGGCGGCTCCCGCCGCGGACGGTCGATATGATCGCCTATCACCACCTTTCCCGCACCCCGGAGTCGCTGACAAAGGAGATGGCGGCGATTCATATCGGCAACATCCTCTGCGTGGCCCTTCGTATGGGATCGGGGGGCGAGGCGAAGGTGCCGGTCGTCAGCGATGACGCGTGGAAGGTTCTGGGGCTCCGGCTGAACGATCTGGAATATGTCATGCAGCGGTCCGTGAAACTCTTTAATGAGAGCCTCTCCATTATGGAGTTTGAATAGTCGTAGCGCAGGGCTGAGTGGTTGGCAGGGAGGTGGATGGTTTGCCGAAATCAGGAAAAAGCGAAAAACCGTTCGATTCCCCGGAAGTGGAAGCGGTGGCCAAGAGGCTGCATTTCCTGGAAGAATCGAACAGCGCGCTGATCGATATCCAGGATAAACTCGACCGGCTGAGCCATTTCAAGTCTCAGGGGCTCCTTTCCCACGATGTGGGCGATATCCTCGGGACGTGGCTCGCGCGGTTCCGGGAGTTGGTGAAGATCGAGGTCTGTTCCGTCTTTCTCGTAGAGGAGGGGGGGATCGAATTCGTCCATGCCATGTCGGAGCCCGGAGAACTTGCGCCGCGGGTGGAGGAGGAAGTCGAGGCGCAGATCGCCCTGGGGAACTTCGGACGCGCCATCGGCAGCGGCATCCCTCTGCGCGTGAAGACCGAACGGTTCGGGAGGGACGGAAGAACGCCCCTCAGCATCATGATCGCCCCCCTGAGCAACATGGAACGGACCATCGGTGCGGCGGTTATCGTCTTCGAGGAGGACAGGGATTTCATCCGGCAGCAGACCCTGCGGCTGCTCCACATCCTCGTTGATTTCTTTTCTCTCTCTCTGGAAAACGCCTATCTCTACGCCGATTTGAAGACCACCTATTTCTATACCATCAGGGCAATCGCCAACTCGATCGAGGCCCGCGATCCTTACACAAAAGGCCATTCCGAACGTGTCGCGGGGATCGCCAAGGTGATGGCCGGGGATCTGGGCTGGGACAGGGGACGGATCGATCTGATCGACTGGGGTGGGATGCTTCATGACGTGGGGAAGATCGGCGTCCCCGACGCCATCCTGAACAAGCCGGGGAGGCTCACGGACGACGAATTCCGGCACATCAAGGAGCACCCCCGGATCGGGGCTCAGATCATCGAGGGGATCTCCTTCCTGGACGCCATTGTCCCCTATATCCTCGATCACCACGAGCGCTTTGACGGGAAGGGATATGTCCGGGGGGTGGAGGGCAGAGAGATTTCCGTCGAGGGGCGGCTTTTGGCGGTGGCGGACACCTTCGACGCCATGACCTCCGACCGGCCCTACCGCAAGGCCCTTGATGAGACGGTCGCTCTCGATGAGATCGTGAGAAACGCGAAAACCCAGTTCGATCCGGAGATGGTGGCTGTCTTCGAATCAGTCTGGCGATCGGGGAAGCTCAATGGTCTGCGGAAGGGGACCGCGGAATTCGCGGGGTTAGGCGATCGGAACGACGCGACCGCTTCCGGGCACCTTTCGTAACGGGTCTTTCCGTGAGATCATCCACCGGCGGCCGCCGGCCCTTCTGAATCCCGGTCCGGCAACAGCCGGGCAGGATTCTCCCTTCTCTTCTTACCGTGCCTTTCCCACCCAGTCAGGCGCCAGCCGCCCCCCTTCTCCCGTGCGATAGGGCATCCACGAAAGGCCGAAGAGACGCGTGGTCATGCCCGTCTTTTTCGGGTAGATCCGGATCTCTTCCAGTTCTTCCGTGGTGGCGTCGAATCCGGCCTCCAGGGCCGCGATATCTTCCTGGAGGCGCGCTTCCATCTCTTCGAGTTGGCTTTGAACAGCCTGCGCCCGTTCGCGCGCCCGGTCCACGTCCATGCTCTCCTTTCCCATGCGGCTCGCCGTTTTCATGGCCGTCCCCATTCGGTAGGCGGAGGTGGAGCTGACCGCCTTGCGGCCCAGGAAGGCGCTCAGGATCGCCGATCCGAAGGAGATGGCGGTTTCCATTTTCTTTGATTTGGCCTGTTCCTGTTCGCGGGCGATGGCCTGTTCGGCCGTCATGAGGCGGTTTTTCAGGGTCATGAATTTGGAGCCGTATGCCTTGCGAAGCTTCTCCGCTTCCAGGTCCCGCCGCTCACGGGCGGACTGGGCGAGGCGGGCTCGGAAGTCGCCCTCGGTTTCGTCGATCTCGCTGGTCATTTTGAAGCGCCGCGAATAGTAGAGCGTAAGCGACCTGTTCTGCGAGGTCCAGCGCAGGAGATCCTTGTTCCACTTTCCATAGGCGTCGGCCCGGCGCGCGGCGGCGGGGAGCTCGGCAAACCGGACCCCCGGCAGGGGGGTGGTGAGGAAATCAGCGGGGGCGGCGTCGATTTCAGCGGCCTGATCCCAGTCAACCGCCACCGGCCCGTCGGAGAGCTCCGCGGCGATCGTGACCGTTCTGGCGATGTCGATCAGGTGCTTCGGGCTCGCATAATGGATATCGAGAGAACCCATCACGGCGGGGTAATAGATGATGTCCCGGCCCCCGCCGGACGCGGGCATATAGTAGGTTTCGATTCCCGGCGGCGTCAGAGAAGGAGCGGTCGATGTGTCGCCCAGGATGGCGTGGCTTTCGGTCTGTGCCGTTGCCGCTTCGCCTGCCGTCCCATCTGGTCGGGCCGCTGTCAGTTTTTTGATCTGTTCCCGCGACATGGGGCCGGGGAGGTAGGAGAGAACCCAGCGCGTCTCGAAAATCACCGGCTCCGTTTCATGCACATTGTGCAGAAGAAAGATCCGCTGGCCCAGCCCGGCCAGGATCTCTTCCATCCGTCCCCGATCGAATCCCGTGCCGGCCGCCGCCCCTTCAAGCCCGGCCAGGACCCGTTCCTTGTCCCGCTCGGTCTGAAGGCGGCCGATAAACCAGGTCCCCGTATTCGAGAGCCCCTTGTAATCGAGATCGACGGGGTTCTGGGTGGAAAGGACCACCCCCAGGCCGAAGGCGCGGGCCTGTTTGAGGAGGGTCAGAAGGGGCGTCTTGGACGGCGGGTTCTGGATGGGGGGAAAGTACCCGAAGATCTCGTCCATGTAGAGAATCGCCCGGAGGCTGGTCGTCCCCGTTTGGACGCGCATCCATCCAACGATTTCATTGAGGAGCATGGAGACGAAAAACATCCGTTCCTGGTCGGACAGGTGGCTGATGGTGAAGATGGAGGCGCGCGGTTTTCCCGCGGGCGTGTGGAGCAGGCGCCCCACATCGAGGGGCTCCCCTTCGAGCCATGCCTCGAATCCGGGGGTGGCGAGGAGATTGTTGAGGCGCATGGCCAGCGCGAAGCGGTCTTTGGACGGATAGAAACTTTCCAGGTCCATGATGCCGATCCGCTCGAAGGGCGGCGTCTGGATGGCGCGAATCAATCCCGCCAGATCGAGGGTTTTCCCCTCACTCCACAGGGACTTCATGATGTTCGAAATCAGGATATGCTCGCGGCTGGCGAGGGGGTCCGCTTCCATGGACAGGAGGGCGAGCAGGCCCGTTGCCGTGGTCTGAATCCGCTCGTTGAAGAGGTCCGGGTCATTGCGGATGGCCTCCGGGGGCGGCGAGAAGGAACGGAGGATATTGACGGGCAGCCCGGCGCGGCTTCCCGGCGTGTAGACGGCGAAATCGGCCGCCGCCTTCAAACGGCTGATCCGCTCGGGTTCCTGGCCCCAGCCGGCCAGTCCTTTTTTCCAGAGGGCGGCCTGGCCGGAGGCGAACTGGTCCGCCGTGAGTCCTTTCTTCACCGCTTCCTGTTCGTTCACCCAGGGGCGAAAGTCGCTCGCGCCCAGTCCGGGGAAGGTCAGGAGGAGGTTGGGCAGATCCCCCTTGGGATCGATGGCGATGACCGGTATGTTGTCGATGAGGGCCTCTTCGATGAGGCCGATGCCGAGGCCGGTCTTGCCGCTTCCCGTCATGCCGATGATGACCGCGTGAGTGGTGAGATCCTTCGAATCGTACAGAACAAGATCGTCCCGGCGGGTGCGCGCCGCCAAGTCGTACCGCTTCCCGATATAGAACGCTCCGAGCTTTTCGTAGTCCTCCATGAATGCCTCCTCGCCGGGATGTTTGTCGCAACGGGAGCTACATTATCCTAATTTCGGTAGTATGACAATCCGGATGTGCGGACCGGTGCGGCGGGGGAGGGGATCACATTTTTTTGATGATGGCGTGGTACAGCTCAGCAGCCTTGCAAACCTGGTCGAAGGGGATCGACTCCGTAGCGGTGTGGGCTTGGTCGAGGCTGCCCGGCCCGAGGGTGATCGGTTTCAGACCGTTTTCCCAGAGGCTGTTGGCGTCGGAATGGCTCCTGAATGAGGAGGGGGTCCAGGGAAGGTCTTCTTCCCCGTATGATTTTTTCAGCGACGTGACGAGGTCCCCTTTTTCTGGAATCTCGAATCCCGCCTGGATGGTGTGAAACCGCATGGTCAGATCGAGGTGGCTCTGATCCTGCTGAAACCGGTCGATGAATTCCTCCAGATCCCAGGCGATTTCGCCGGTCGGTGCGTCCGGGGGATGATGCAGGTCGATCCAGACATCGCATTTTTCAGGGACGGCAAAACCGGAGCGGGAGCTGGAGAGGTCGCGAATGTTGTAGATGATCTTGGGATAGCGCTCTTCGAAATAGGTGGAGAGGTCCAGGAGAAACCGGAGCAGGGCGTCCACGGGATTGAGTTCCTTGTCCGCCAGCGAGGCGTGGCGCCGTTTGCCCCGCGATGACACCTGTACTTCCAGATATCCGTAATGGCTGAGGCAGGGATTCAGTTCCGTGGGCTCGCCGATAATGGCCCAGGGGAAATGGTAATCCTTGACGAAGGCCGCGGCTCCGTCGCCGGTCTCCTCTTCGCCCACGACCAAGGCCAGAGCGGCGGGAGTGGCCTTCCCCGTTTCGTGCCAGGCGGCGATGTAGGCTTCGATCATGGCGGCGCAGCCACCCTTCATGTCGGCGCTTCCGAGGCCCGAAACGGTGTTCCCTTTCCTGACGAACCAGTAATGGTCGAGATCGGAGGCGGTCACGGTGTCGAGATGCCCCAAGAGAACCAACTGGGGGTCGGCATCCTGGGGGACGACAACGATATTGTAGCGGCTCTCGTCGACCTCCTGCCGGATGACGGGGATATGTTCCTTTGCCAGATAGGCGCAGACAAAATCGAGGACTTCCTCCTCCTTGCCCGAAGGGCTGTAGATATCGATGATCTCCTGGAGGAGGTGACGGATTTTCTGTTTTTTAATCGCGACCATTTTTTTTGTGTCTGCCGTTCCCGTTTTTTATCCTCGTTTTCCTCAGTTCGTCATCCACGTTCAGCGAGAGGTAGAGGTGTTCCTCCGGTTTACCGAAGCCCATGCGGGCGAAGAACTTCAGAGCCTCGACGTTGTCGGCCTCGGTATCGATAAAGACGATCCTGACGCCGTCTTCCAGCATGGTGTCCCTCATCTCCCTGAAGAGCCTGGTGGCGATGCCGAAACGCTGAAATTCCGGCTTGACGCCGAGCCACGCGAGATAGCCATACTTCCACGCGGATTTCCGCTTGGTGACGACGGAGCCGAGGGCAAATCCCACGATTTCGCCGTCCAGATCAGCCACGTAGGCGTACCCCATATCCCTGACGAATGAGTCGAGAACCTCGAATTCCTCCCAACTGCGGTACAGAATGGGGACCTCGCTGGCCCGAAAGAGTTTTTCTCCCAACTGAAAGACTGCCGCGAGATCCTCGATCTCCATCTCCCGTATGTCGATCTCGGGCTTTCTGCGCCTGCCGGACAGGTCTTCGGTGTCCTGTGATGTCATAGATGGTTCTTATTCTCCGTTGCTTGAAATTGCACATACTATAGCCATTGCGGCCCGGAATGTCAAAGAAAGGGATTCATGATGAATTGGGGAAAATGGGGTGGTGGCGATTACAACGCGAGCCCTTCAGAGGTCGTATTGCCGAATCTTGTTATAGAGAGTCGCCAGAGAGATGCCGAGGTGGCTGGCGGCCTTGCGTTTGCCTTCGAGTGATTTTCCAAAGCTTTTGAGCGCCTCCGCGATGGCCTCTTTTTCGGAGGAGCGTGTTGCGTGGGAGAGGGAGCGGCGATGGGAGGGTTGCGGTCGGATCTTCGAAAAGATGGGAAGGTCCTTCGGCATGATTTCCTCCGTCTCGCTCGTGTTCGCGGCGAACTCGAGGATATTGAACAATTCCCGGATATTGCCGGGGTAGTGGTATTGGTTGAGGATTTCGATCGTCGCATTCGACGCGGTATATTTCTTCCCCATCTTCTTTCCCGTCACATCCAGAAAATGTTCGACCAGGGGAGGGATGTCCTGCAGTCTCTTGCGGAGCGGGGGTATCTCGAGGGAGATGACGTTCAGCCGATAATAGAGGTCCTCTCTGAATTTCATCTCATGGATCAGATTGGCAATGTTCCGGTTCGTGGCTGAGATGATCCGTACATCTACCTTGATGGGTTTCGTGCCGCCGATTCGCATGAATTCGCCCGTTTCCAGCACTCTCAAGAGTTTGGATTGGAGTTCGTATTCCATGTCCCCTATTTCATCCAGAAAGAGGGTCCCGCCGTTGGCTATTTCAAAGAGACCCAGCTTTCCCCCCTTTACGGCTCCCGTAAAGGCCCCCTCTTCGTAGCCGAACAGTTCGCTTGAAAGCAACTGGGGGGAAAAGGCGGCGCAATTGATGGGAACAAAGGGGAGTGTGGACCGGGGACCCGCGTTATGAATCGCGTGCCCGAACAGTTCCTTTCCCGATCCGCTCTCTCCCAGAATCAATATGGGCATGTCGCTGGCGGCTACCCGCTGCGCCATATCCTTGACTCGCTCCATTTCCCCACTGGTACTGATAATGTCTTCAAAACGGTAGTGGGCCCGGTGAATTTCCCTGACCTTGTTGCGCAGTTCCATGACCCGCGATGTATAATCTTCGAGCTTGTTGGTCATGGCTACCACTTCCGTAATATCGCGGACAACGGAGATGGCTCCTGCCACCGTGCCTTTGACGATGATGGGGTTGATGTCGGCTATATATTCTATGTTGTTAACCTTTCTCCTTACCCCGAGAAGGGCCGTGCCGGTCCGCAAGACCTCCGGCAGCCGCGCCCCTTTGCGCACATCCTGGACCTTCCTGTTGAGGATGTCTTTTCGGTCGACGCCCGTCAACCGGATATAGGAAGAATTGACATATTTGATATATCCTTTGTGATCGGTAATCAGAATGCCGTCATGAAGGGAATTGATGATGGTGTCGAAGAGGGGGATCTTCTGAAGTGCGTTAACGTCAAATTCCAGGGAAAACATGTTGCGCCTCCTCCATGTCTGCACCCGCTGACGAGAGGGAAGGGCGCGTCATGAGGCAATGTGTCATTATGCCGTATAAAAACACCTTTTTATGTATGTGAAAAGCGTGAAGGGGAGGCGGCGGGTTTCGGGAGATGGGGGAGAGAAAGCGGTCATTGCCGGATCCCCCTTCAGCTTTTCCTTGTTATTTCCAGGCCGCGGGACCCCACTTTTCCGGAAGGACCGCCTGGCGGGGCCATTCCGCAGGAATCAGCTGTCCCGGGTTTTCTTCTAATTTCCGGATCAGTTTCCTGAGACCGGGACGGCCGAATTCGGGATGTCCCTCCTTCAGCGTTCGTCCATTGTAGACGGCGTCCGACCGCAGTCTCCGCCCGATCGTTTTTTCCATCTGAGCGCCGATATGGAGAAGGCGGTCCACGTCATATCCGTGTTCGATCCCCATTTCATCGATCATCACGACGAGATCCTCCAGGGTAATAAGGCCCACGTAGCGGGGATCTTTGTAGTAATAGTCACCCGTGCCTCTGACGGGGCAGTCGTCAAGAAAATTGGCAGGCTGTCCTCCCAGACCGCCCAGTGTGCCCTCGAACCGGCAGATACCCGCCTGGAGCGCGGCGAGAACCGACGCGGAGGCTACCCGCTTTGTCTCGTGCAGGTGGCAGAGATGCGCTTCCGGATCGGGCAGGGCGTCCAGGACCATGGAAAAATAGCGATACACCTGATCGGCGGAGGCCGATCCATCATGATCCGCGTGTTCGATGTCGTGGGCGCCGATGGAGAGGAAGCGTTTCGAGAATTCCACGGCATCCTCGAGGCGTGTGGCGCCGGTAATGGGGCTCCCCCATATGGTGCTCACCGTCCCGCACATCTTGATTCCCGCGTCCGTCGCTTTTTGAATACACCGTTCCGCTTCGCGCCAGTACTGGGAGAGGGTGGTGCCGGAGTTGGCGTAGTGATGTTCCGGATCCGTGGAGACCATCATGAGGATACGGTCAGGGCCGATTCCCTGTTGTTTGAGCTCTATGGCCCGGTCGACGGCGCTCTCCCGGATGGTCACGGCGGTGATGACGACATCTGTATACTTGATTCCCGCTTTTTCGCAGCGTTTCTGAAATTCCTTGCCTCTCAAGGCGGATATGACCTGCTCGGCATCTCTGAACTGAGGTATGTTCCGCGGGCTTCCCAGGTTGATGACCTCGATCTCCTTCGCCCCCGCCAGGATCAGCTCCTGCGCGTAATAGATCTTGGCGTTGGTTGAGATGAACTTTTCCTCGTGCTGGAAGCCGTCCCGCACCGTAATATCGCCAATGGTTACCTTTCGGGGCATCCGGGGAAATATCTTCCAGTAATCATATTCCGTGGCCATATGAGAACCTCCTTTGTGTATTTTGTTCGCGTTGCGGGAGAGGAGATAATCCCTGTCTCCTTTCCCCATGCACGGTGATCTTCATATAGAACAAGAAGCGTGCCACGTGGAAAGGTTCCGATATTGTTAACTTGTCTGAAGGTAAGCGCTTGTTTATGTTTTAGAATTCTAGTACTTTAGAAATTGAGAGTCAAGGATAATGGACTGGGTGGGTTCTAAAATAATAGAATTCTATAAGAAAATATGGCGAGATTTTTAAAAACTACAATAAATTCAGGTTGTTTGTTCTGGCATGTTTCTTGATGATTATATTGTACGATAGACTCTGAGGAGGCATATGACAACAATGACCGGTCTTAAAGAAAGTGACACAAAAGGGGCCCTGGATGGTTTGCGGGTTATAGATATGACCAGGGTTCTCGCCGGCCCCTTTTGTTCCATGCTCCTCGCTGACATGGGGGCGGAGGTGATCAAGGTGGAGACCCCCGGCAAAGGGGATGATTCCCGGGGATATCCTCCCTTCTTCAAGGGCTCCAGCGCCTATTTCGACAATCTCAATCGGAACAAACAGAGCATCATTCTGGATTTGAAAAAACCGGAAGCCAGAGAAATTCTTAAAAATCTTTTGAAGAAATCGGACGTGTTGCTTGAAAATTTCAAACCGGGCACCATGGAGAAACTGGGGTTTAGCTATGATGCCGTCCGGGAAATGAATCCGCGTATCATCTTTGCCTCGATTTCAGGGTTTGGACAGTATGGGCCGTACCGGGATCGTCCCGGGTACGATATTATCGGGCAGGCAATGGGAGGACTGATGAGTGTTTCCGGCTGGCCGGATTCTCCTCCCACCAGAACCGGAACGGCTATGGCCGATATTGTTGCCGGTTTGAACGCCTGCATCGGCATCCTGGCATCGTTGAGAGGAAGGGAACAGACGGGAATCGGAGAGAGGATCGATGTATCTCTTGTGGATTCGATCGTCAGCGCCATGGAGACTCTGATCCAGATCTATCTGTCTGAAGGCCGCGTTCCTCAGCGGGTCGGTAACCGCTATGAGTTCATCGCTCCCTATGACTCTTTCAAGGCCGCGGACGGCTGGGTTGTTATCGGTGTCGGAGGTGAAGATGTCTGGAAACGGTTTTGCACGGTGATCGGCCGGGAGGACTTGATTGCTGATCCCGACTTTCTGACCAACCGGGATCGGGTTCAACATGTCGTTCGTCTTGAAGAGATCGTGAACGAGTGGACATCACAGCATATGGCGGCCGATATCATCTCCCTCCTGATGGAAGCGAGCGTTCCCTGCTCTCCCATACTCGATGTGGATCAGATCTGCACCGATGAACATATCGCCCATGCCCGTGGGATGATTGCCGAGATCGACCATCCCTTGGAGGGGAAGATGAATGTGGTGTCCTGTCCCATCAAATTCACAAACAGGAAACCGACCCTCCGATCAGCCGCCCCGCTCCACGGTCAACATACGGAGCAGGTCCTGAGGGACCTTCTCGGCATGACCCAGGAGGAGTATGCGCGCCTGAAAGAGATCGGCGCCGCGCAATAGAAGAATTTCAATTGGTCTCTGATTGAGGAGGTGTTACAATGCCGCCTCCGGGATACACGAGTTGTTGGTGTCACATCGCATTGAGATGGAAGCGCCGGGTGTTCCAGCAGCAAGGGGGGCTTCTGATATAAACGAACCGACTAGCCAAGGGAAAGGAGTTAAAATTATGAGAAGCAAAGCGTATGGTAGAGTATTATGTGTCATCTGTGTTCTTGCGTGTGTGGTATTACTGACAGGGACCTCGTTCGCGGCTAAAAAGATACTGGTGGGAACCACCTCCGCCTCGTCGAGCCATTACGGCTACTTTGTTGCCGCAACCCAGGTCATCAATAAGAATGTCCCGGGAATCGAAGCGTCTGCTGTCGAAACGGGAGCAACGGCTGACAACCTGCGCCGGTTTTCGAGAAACCAGATCGACATCGGCATGATAACGACAAACACCCAGGCGCAGGCCTATTACGGAATGGCGCTGTACAAAGACAAACCGGTGAAGACAAAGATTCTCTGGGTCTATGTCGTGGCGCCCCAGAATGTGGTGGTGCGGAAGGATGCCAACGTCAAAAAACTGTCCGATCTCAACGGGAAACGATTCAACGCGGGGATCAAGGGGTCAGCATCGGAGCAGACCACCCAGGCTGTTCTTAAGGCCTTGAATATTCAGCCGGAATGGGTTCCCGGTTCCACCGGAGACATTGTCACCGCCGTCAAGGATAACCGCGTTATCGGATACGTTAAATCGGGAGCGGGCCTGGCTCTGGACGCCTCGTCGCGCGACATCTCTACCCTGACCCCGATTGATCTTATTTCGCTTGATCCTGAGCAGGCGGCGATCGTCGAGAAGAATTTCCCGGATCTCGTGGTTGTCGATGTGCCCAAAGACGCGGCGGCCAAAGGTATGGGCGCCTATAAGACCTGGGGTTTCGCCGTGGGTTGTGCGGCCGGATTAGATATGGATGAAGAAACCGCCTACAAGATCGTCAAGGCTATCTGCGAAGACAAGACCCAGCAGGCGGCAGCCTTTGCCACGGTCAAAGGCGCGGATTTCATAGATCTGACGCTGAAGTACTCTTCGTCGCCGCTGCATCCCGGCGCGATCAAATACTTCAAGGAAAAGGGCTACACCATTCCCGAAAAGTTGATCGCGAAATAGAAGAAGAGGCCACGGGAAGGGAATATACCTTACTGGTGTAAAGGGTTGTCCGGGGCGTGTCCCGGGCAACCCTCTGCCCAGGGGGAAGCCGGTTAATCACCTGCGCCCGCGCACGGAGTGCGCGGGATCGACTTTCATGGCTGCGCTCCTTGTAAGCTCCAAAACGATTTTGAGAGGATGATATGACGGACGAGACCGAGGTTTTGAGTTGGCGGCAGAAGGGAATCAACGCTCTGTCGATCCTGCTTTTTGTGTTTGTGTTCTACACATGCGCCACGGGGCCGTTTGAAAGCATCATCCACCGGGCCATTTTTGTGGCAATTCTCATTACCCTTGGTCTGTTCATGTATCCCCTGTGGGGCGGAACCCGTCTGAGGCCCTTCGGGCTGGTTATCGATGTATGCATGGGAATCATCGCTTTTATCTCGTGCATGTATGTCATTGCCAACTACGAAAACATCATGGGCAGTCTGGGGACGCTGCCACTGGCGGAAACACGGGACATCCTCATGACGGCGTGCCTGGTCATTACCATTCTTGAACTCTCGCGCCGGGCGATCGGCATCATTTTCCCGTCAATCGTCGTTCTCATCATAGGGTACACCCTTTTGGGCCAGCATATCCCGGGCACTCTCGGCCATCGCGGGTTTGATATCTATTTTCTGACGGAAACACTTTTTCTCAGCGATCTCGGAATCTGGGGTATGCTGACAGGGGTGGCGGCCACGGTGATTGCCGCATTTACCATGTTCGGCGCGGTTCTCCTGAATACCGGCGGAGGACGGACATTTATCGACATCGCCATGCGTCTGGGAGGGCGGGCGCCGGGCGGAGGAGCCAAAATCGCCACGATCGCCTCGGGACTTTTCGGGATGGTAAGCGGAAGCGCTGTGGCCAATGTGGCAACGACGGGGAATTTTACCATCCCTCTCATGAAGCGGCTGGGATACCCTCCCCCCATGGCCGCCGGTACTGAGGCGGTTGCGTCCACCGGAGGCCAGTTGGCCCCCCCGATCATGGGAGCGGCGGCATTCATCATGGCCGAGATTATCGGGGTGGACTATCTCCGCATTGTCGTTTCGGCGGCCCTTCCCGCCTTCCTGTTTTACCTGGGCGTGTTCATGACCATCCACGTCATGGCGACGGAGGGAAGTCTGGGGAGCGTCCCCGTCGATGAAGTGCCGGTATGGAAGAATATCCTTCATTGGAAGAGAATCCTGCCCATCGGGACCGCCATCGGGGCCCTGCTTTTCGCGATATTTAACGGCAATTCCATTACAACCGCGGCTTTTTACGGCACCGTAGGCGCCCTGGTCACCTTCCCCCTCACGTACATTCGAACCCTGTCGGATCTGATGACGGTGCTCGGAGATTTGAACAAGGCCGCCCTCGACGCGTCGAGAGGTCTTTTGATTATCGGCATATTGCTGGCGGGCGCGCAGATAATGGTTTCGTGCATCAATATGACGGGGTTGGGCGTCACGCTCTCCACGCTCATCATCAACGTGGGGGGGGAACGGCTCTTTCTCATTACCCTGATCGTGGCGGTGGTATGCATGATCATGGGGATGGGCATTCCCACGACTGCCGCCTACGTTCTGGTGGCGGCCGTGCTGGCCCCGGCATTGATCAAGATGGGGGTAGTTCCGCTCGTGGCGCACATGTTTGTTTTCTATTACGCGACCCTTTCGGTCATAACGCCGCCGGTCTGTATCGCCGTTTTCGTGGGAGCGGGAATCGCCGAGGCGCGCTGGGGAGATGCGGCAAAATACGCCCTGAGGCTGGGAGCGGTCACCTACGTCATTCCGTTTCTCTTCATCATATATCCCGGCATGCTGGCTCAGGCGGGTTTACCAGGGTTCCTCCGCGCTTCCGTTTCCGGCTTGGTGTTTGTCCTTGCCTTTTCGAATCTCTTCGGCGGCCGGAGGGTTTTCCCCTTCCATGCCATTGACATGCTTCTCTGGCTGGTTATAGCCGTCCTCGCCGTCATGCATGGGTGGGGGCCGACCGTCGCGGGCGCCGCTATGCTCGTTGCCATGTATTTTCTCAGAAAGAAATTACGCCCCGTTCTTCCTCATCAGGAGGCATGAGGCGCGTGTTTCGGCGGGCATGGCTGCGGGAAATCTTTCGCCCTTTTTACTTCAGCCATAGAATATCGTAAGGTTTGAGGAGGAAGTTCATCCGTCCTCCCTGAGCCCGAACCTCTTTTCCGGAGACGAGATCGATCCAGTCGGTCTTGTCGATATCAAAGGAATCGGTAGATATCTCCACCGGGCAATCCCGGCCGGTCACGTTGACCAGGGTGAGGACCCGCTCGTCCCCTTCGGGTGAGATGCGCAGGGAGGAGAAGATTTGAGGGGCGATGGAGAGAACCCGCTGGGCGCCCCGGGGGTGGAACGCCCGGTGGGCTGTACGGATGGCGTAGAGGTGATTTCCCCGGCGCGTGACAAGGGAAAGCCGGCACCGGGGATCTCTGGGTTCCCCTTTCATGGCGGCGCTGTCGATCATTCCGCGGTTGACATCCCGATTGATACCCGTTGAACGGACCAGATCGTGATTGCTTGACGTTCCGATGGCCCCGTGAACATAGACCCCCGGAATCCCCTTCAGGACGAGGGCGATGCTCCGGGAGGCGATGTATCGTTTCACCTGGAGTTCCATACCCCCCTCCCCGTCGTCCCCATTGACGGCGCTCCACCACGTGGCATTGATTTCGTATGGCTCTTCCCGTGTGCCGTCTGTCATCCGGTATGTGATATACGCGCCCCGGTTCTGCGCTTCCCGAAGGATATAATTGGTCTCTTTGCCGGAAAGGATTCCCCGCGCCCCCATGAGGCCGATCCCGTCATGGGTGTCGAGGATGTTTAAGTACGTCGACAGGGGGGAAGGGGTTTCCAGTGTGTCCGCCCACCGCGAGAGTACCGTGGCGTCCCCCCGGTAGAAGGTCAAAAGGACCAGGGGCGGGAGGGCAAAGTTGTAGATCATGTGGGCCTCGTCGGTGCCGTCGCCGAGATAGGAGACGTTGTATTCGTGCGGCACGTTGGTTTCCGTGACAAGCGCCACCCCCGAGGCCACGGAATCGACCGTGTCCCGCAGGATTTTTACGATCTCGTGGGTCTGGGGGAGGTGGACGCTGGTCGTTCCGGGTTCGGCCCACAGGTAGGTCACGGCATCCAGGCGAAGCAGGTCCGCGCCCTGGCGTATGTAAAAGAGAAGACCATCGAGGATGTGCATCAGCACGTCCGGATTCCGGTAATTCAGATCGATCTGATCCGGCGAGAAGGTGGTCCACAGCCACTTGAGGCCGTTGTAAGTCTGGAACGGGGTGAGGAGATCGGAGGTGCGGGGACGGAATATCTTGCCGCGATCCTCGGGGGTCAGGCCCTCGGGAGAATCGTAGGCGATGAAGAAATTGAGGTAACGGGGGTTGCCTTTGATAAACTCCCGGAACAGTTCGCTCCGGGATGAGACATGGTTCAGAACGGAATCGAACATGAGGTTGTAGAGCTCTTTGGCGTTGCGGATATCATGCCAGTCTCCCAGCTCGGGGTTGACTCTCTTGAAATCGACGACGGAGAAACCCCGGTCGGAGGAGTAGGGGAAGAAGGGAAGGATATGGAGGGTGTTAATCGTCCCCTCGTCAAAGATATGGACAAAATCGTTGAGGGTGGAGAGGGTCGTTTTTCCGTCCCGTTTCACGATGTCGCCGTAGGTGATGAGGATCAGATCCTTTTCGGAAAAGCGCCGGCGGGGATCGTAATGCTGTTCCTTCTCGATCATCTCCGGGGGTTTGTGGGCGTAATGGACTTTCAGGATGCGCTCCATCTCCGGCATGAAGCGAGCGGCCTCTTTTTCGCCGTAGAGAAAGGCGAGCCGCGTGCGCATCCGTTCCTTTTTCTCCGGAGGCAGCTCGTAGAGCGGCTTTCCGAAATCGGGGTCGGTATTGTAAAAGGTCCGTGTCCGCATGGACGATTATTACCTCTCCGCCGGTAACATTGTTTGCGCCTTCTCCCCCTTCACCGCGGTATCCTCAACGCCGGGGGCAAGCGTTTCCAGATGGCGGAACCGGCCTCCCTTGATCTGCACCATGACAACGCCCCTGACTGCGTTGCCCTCTTTGTCCATGTCCATGGCGCCGGATATTCCTCTGAATCCCCTGGTCGCCGCGATGGCCTGCCGTATCTTCGGTCCCTCCGTGGAGCCGGCCCTTTCCATGGCGTCTGTCAGGAGCAGATACGCGTCCGCTCCCAGCGCGTCGAACCGCCCGGCCGGGGCGCCGCTCTCCTTCTCATAGGTGTCGAGGAGTATGGCGGCCTCACCGGGCGCGTCGTCCCTCTCAAAATCACTGGTGAGTATCACCCCTTCCACATATTCGCCTCCGGCAGTGGTCAGCCCGGGCGCATGGGCGTTTCGGGAAGAGATATTGTGGGCGTTGATTCCCATATCGACGGACTGCCTGCACAGGCGGGCAAGCTCGCCGGAAGAGACCGGGAGGTAGAGGACATCGGCCTTGGTCGCCATGATGGCGGAGAGCTGGGTGGTAAAGATCTCATCGCTTGTTCGGCAGTACGCCACTGAAACGATCTTTCCCCCGGCAGCGGTAAAGCTTTTCACGAACAGGTTGGCAAGGTCTATTGAATAATCCCGGTCGATATTCATGAGGACGGCCGCTTTTCTCGCTTTGAGACGGGAGGATGCGTATCGGGCTGCGGCCTCGCCCTGGACGAGGTTGGTGAGACCCGTATGAAACGTGTATTGCGAGGTTTGCACCCCCGGCGGGCGCGCCGACACGGGGACGATGGTGGGGATTCGGGCCTTTTCAGCCACGGCTATGCCGGCAAACCCGTCGCCCACCGACGCTTCTCCGATCATGGCGTGGACCCTTTGTTCACTGATCAGGCGGGTGGCGGCCCCCGCCGTTCCCGTCTGTTCCGCTCCCGTGTCCGCCAGGAACAGCTCCACCGTTTTCCCCAGGACTTCGGGCTTCATCCGGTGCGCGGCCATGATCCCGGCGTATTCGGCCTGTCCCTGGGCTGACAGGGGGCCGGTCATGGGAAGATAGATTCCTATCCGTATGGTATCATTGTCCGCTGCCGCATCCGGGCAGCAGGGAATGCCTGCACAAAGCAGCATGGCCAGGGCAAACAGCAATGAGCGCGCAGGGTTCATCTGTCCCTCCCTCAGCTTCGGTCCTTTCCCTTTTTCCTGAATACAATCCTGATCGGGGTATGTTCGAACCCCAGTTCCTCATGGATCCTGTTGGCCAGATACCGCTCGTAGGAAAAGTGCATTCCCTTCGGTTCCCGGACGAAGAACACAAAGGTGGGGGGCTTGACCGATATCTGCGTCGCGTAGTGTATCTTGTTGGGCCGATTCCGGTAGCGCGGCGGCGGACGTTTCGCCGTAAAGTCGGCCAGTTTCTCGTTCAGGATGGACGTGGCTGTCCGTTGCGTGTACTGATCATAGACGGTGTTGATGAGGTCGAATACCTTGGTCACCCGCTGTCCGGAGAGCGCCGATATGGAGATGATGGGGGCGAAATCCAGATATTTGAGACTGTCCTTGACACGCCCCACGTAGGCGCCGATGGTGGAGTTATCCTTTTCGATCAGGTCCCATTTGTTGAGGATGATGATGCAGGCGACCCCTCTCTCATAGGCCAGGCCCGCTATCTTGGTATCCTGATCGGTGACGCCTTCCTCGGCGTCTATCAGCATGAGGGCGATATCGCATCGGCTCAGGGCCTTGATCGCTTCGAGAACGCTGTATTTCTCAAGCTGTTGGCTCACCTTGCTCTTCTTCCGTATCCCGGCGGTGTCGATGAAGAGGTATTTCCGTCCGCTCAGATCAAAAGCGGTGTCAATGGCATCCCGGGTGGTCCCCGGCGTGGGGTTGACGATGGTGCGTTCATAGCCGAGGATCCGGTTGACCAGTGACGATTTCCCGACGTTGGGCTTGCCGATAACGGCTATCCGTATCCGGTCCTCCGGGTCTTCCTCCAGGGGGATTTCCGGGAGATATTCCACCACGTCGTCCAGGAGATCGCCCACGCCCAGGCCGTGCTGGGATGATATGGAATAGACCTGGTCGATGCCCAGACGGTAGAAATCGAAGGCTAGAGCCTCCTTTTTCATGCTGTCGATCTTGTTGACGGTGTAAAAGACGGGCTTCCTGGTTTTTCTGAGGATCTGGGCGATCTCGGTATCAGCGGGGGTGAGTCCTTCCTGCCCGTCCATGAGAAAGATGATGGCGTCGGCCTCCTCGATGGCCAGGGTCGTCTGTTCGCGCATCTGTATGAGCATCCGTTCACTGGTAACGGGCTCGAAACCACCCGTGTCGATGATCATGAAGGTCTTGCCATTCCAGTTGGAATCGGCGTAATTCCGGTCCCGCGTGGCGCCGGGCTGGTCGATGACGATGACCTTCTTGGTCTCGGACAGACGGTTGAAGAGGGTCGATTTGCCCACATTGGGCCTGCCCACGATTGCGACAACGGGTTTCATCTCCGTCTTCCCCTATTCATTCGGATATCCGAATTCCCCCAGCATCCTCGCATCCTGGGCCCAGTCCTTCTGCACCCTCACGAAGAGTTCGAGGTATACCCTGGTGTTAAAAAAGCGTTCCATCTCCTGTCGCGCCCCCGTCCCGATCCTTTTCAGCATGGACCCCTTCCTGCCGATGATGATTCCCTTCTGGGAGTCCTTTTCCACATGTATCGTTGCCTGTATCCGCAAGAGCCCCTTCGCTGTATCTTCCTTGAAGGACTCGATTACGACGGCGGTCGAGTAGGGGACCTCCTTGTGGGTCAGGATGGTTATTCGTTCCCGGATCATCTCGGCTGCGAGGAAGCGTTCGGGGCGATCCGTTATCATTTCTTCGGGAAAATAGAGCGGCCCTTCGGGGAGGATCTTTTCGATGACGCCGAGGAGCCGGTCCACGTTGAAACCCTTCAAGGCGGAGACGGGGACGATCTCTTCAAAGGGGTAGAGGCCCCGCAACTCATCAATCAGGGGGAGGAGCTTTTCCTTGCCCATGAGGTCGATCTTGTTGATCACGAGGATGACGGGGATGGATATGTCCCTGAGGGATCGGATGATAAAGTCGTCGTCCCGGCCTGTGGGCGTCCCCGCATCGGCGAGGAGGAGCAGCACGTTCACGTCGCCCAGGACGCGCATCGCCGTCGATACCATCTGCCGGTTGAGGGGGGTTCGCGCCTCGTGTATCCCGGGGGTGTCCAGAAAGATAAACTGAGCGGTCCCGGTGGTTTTGATCCCCATGATCCTGTTTCTGGTCGTCTGAGGCTTGTGGGAACTGATCGCCACCTTTTCGCCCACCACGAGATTCATGAGCGTGGACTTTCCCGTGTTCGGTTTTCCGATGATGCCGATAAACCCAGATTTAAACAAGATTGACTCCCCTTCAGACCATTCGCTTACCGCGCGTCGCGGACGCTACGACGGCTGTTCACGAGACTTCTAGCATATACGGAGTGGTGTTACAAGCTCAGACGGAGGGGGAGGAGGGCGCTGCGGGGCGGGTCTCTGCGCAGGAGTCAGGGAGCGCCGCGGTTTACACCAATGAAGTCTTCCCGTGCACGGCTTCGACGAAGGCCCGCACCTTTCGGGGGTCTTTTCTCCCCACGGGATCTTCCACGCCGCTGATGGCGTCCACACCATAGGGATCAACGGCGGCGACGGCCTCGCCCACGTTTCCCGGATGCAATCCGCCCGCGAGAATCAGGGGCAGATTGACGGCAGCGCGAATCTCCCGCGCGATCTCCCAGTCGATGCTCCGGCCCGTTCCGGCGGGCCGGGCTTCACTCACCGAATCCAGAAGGAGGGCATCCACGCCGGTGTTTTCGATGAGGCGGGCCGCGTCGAGCGGGGCGTCCGACGAGAAGGCGCACCGTCCCGTTTCCGCGGAAAACCGCAGGGCCTTGATCACGGGGATGCAAAGCGCCTTGAGGGAGGATACGATCTCTGCCGTCACGGAAAGCGGTTCCTTCCCGTGGAGTTGGACCGCGTGGGGCCTCAGATATTTCGCGAGCTCGACGATGTGCCCGGGATCATCCCCCACCACGATCACCCGGGAGACGAAGGGGGGGACGGCTCTCATCAGCTCCCGGGCCTTTTCCTTGTCGAGATTCCAGGGGACGTCGATGGGGTATTCCACGACAAAGCCAAGGGCATTGACGCCCGCCTCGACGCAGAGGCGGATGTCTTCTGTCGTGGTCATTCCGCAGATCTTGACGCGTGTCATGGCGGCCACCCTACCGCTGTAAGTTCATACAGGAATTTCTGAACGGAGGAGGCCTTCAATGCCGCGGTGCCCACCAGGACCGCGTCGGCCCCGCTCGCGCCGGCCCGTTTCGCGTCTTTGGCCGAGCTGATGGCGCTTTCGCTGATCAGCAGGCGGTCGCCCGTGCGGAAGCGGGCGAGGTCCTCCGTTCTCCCCACATCGCTGTCGTCGATCTCAAAGATGGTGATGTCCCGGTTGTTGATCCCCATGAGATCAAAGGGGAGCTGTCGGATCTTCTCCATCTCTTTTCTGTCGTGGGCTTCCACGAGGGTTTCAAGGCCGCGTTCCCTGCCGTAGTCGATAAGCCGCGCCAGTTGGTCGATCTCCAGCATGGCCGTGATGAGGAGAATGGCGGCGGCTCCGGCAGCGGCTGATTCATCGATCTGCCGCTTCGAGGTGATGAAGTCCTTGTGGAGCACGGGGAGGGGGACCGCGGCCGCCACCGTGGTGAGCAGATCCATGCTGCCGCCGAAGTGCGTAGGCTCCGTCACCACGCTGATTCCCGCCACTGGGCAGCCCGCCATTTCCCGCGCGAGCGCCGCCGGGTCGCGTCCCCGCAGAAGATCCCCTTCCTTGTCGGAACGGACCTTGATCTCCGAGATCACGGGGAAGATCCCTTCGATCTGCCGGGAACGTATGGACGCGGAGAGGGATACCGACCGTCCCTCTCCGGGGGGAAGCGTGGTTTGTGTCATGGACGCACCGTATCAAAGGGCATTGGATTTTTCCACCAGTTCCTCAAGTTTGCGCGTGGCGGCTCCGGAATCAAGCAGAGAACGGGACAGGTCGATCCCGTCCCGAATGCTCGAAGCCTTTCCGCTCACATACAGGGTGGCCGCGTTGTTCAGAACGAGAAAATTCCGCCGGGGACCCTGATCCGCACCCGAGAAGATATTCCGGATCACCCCGGCGTTGAACTCAGGCGATCCCCCGGCGATATCCTGCAGGGCGCAGCGCTTCATGCCGAAATCCTCGGGAGACACTTCATAATAGGTAATCTCCCTCCCTCTGATCTCCGCCATGGACGTCTTGCCGAGGAGGGATATTTCGTCCAGACCGTCCAGCCCGTGGGCCACGATGACGTGATTGAAATCCATCTCGGCCACTACGCTTGCCATCATATTGACCAGTTCCGGTTTGTATACGCCGATCGTATGATTGCGGGCTCCGGTGGGGTTGATGAGAGGGCCGATGATGGTAAAGAAGATCGTCTTGATGCCGAGCTGATTTTCGGGGCCGAACACCTTGAGCATGACGGGATGAAAATTCGGCGCGTATATGAAACTGATCCCGACGTTCTCGATAAGGCGGGAGGCCTGTTCCGGGTTCAGGTCGATTTTGACGCCCAGCGCCTCCATGACATCGGCGCTCCCCGACGGGGAAGAGATGGACCGGCTGCCGTGTTTTGCCACCGGGACCCCCGCGGCTGCCGTGAGAATCGCGTTGGCGCTGCTCACGTTGAAGGTGGTGAGGCCGCCGCCGGTTCCGCAGGTGTCCGTCAGTTCAGAATCGACGGCCACGTGCATGGGGATGCAGTTCTTCCGCATCGCCTGCGCGATGTAGGCCACCTCCCGAATGCTGGGTCCCTTGCTCAGGAGGCCCACCAGAAATCCGGCGATCTGCACGTCCGACAGGTTGCCCTCGTTGATCGCGTCGATGACGCTGAAGATTTCGCTTTTTTCCAGATCGAAGTTCTCGGTCAGCTTCGAGAGGATCGGCTTGATCGTCCCTCTCCCGTTCTCGATCACCGCGGCCGCTTCCTCGGCCGACTGGGGGACCATCATCGCCGCAGGGGCTCCTTCCTCCAGTTCATGGAACTTGTAGGTCTTGAAGGCCATCATGGTCCGCGTCCCCGTGACGCCCTCCGTATTCTGAATCTTGTCTGTGACGATATCGGAAAGATGCTCGTATTCCCGGACCTGAATCTTGGCCATGAGGTCGTATTCTCCCGTGATGGAGAGCACCTCCACCACCTCTTCAATCGCCCCCAGCTGGGTGGCGAGCTTCGGGATCTTCCCCTTTTCCGCTTTGAAAAGAACAACTGCCGTAATCATGATGGTTCCTCCTTTTTATCTCTGTTTTTGTGTATGTTTCAGTGGTTCCGGTTTCAGCGCCTCCTTGAAGTCTTTCACCTGCTCCGCCAGTCGGTTCGCCAGGTCCGGGCCGCTCAGGTGTTCTTCTATCGTCCGCTCGAAGGCGCTTCCTATGACGATCCCGTCGGCATGGGGCGCCAGGATTTTCGCGTCTTCGGGGGTTGAGATGCCGAAGCCGACGCAGATGGGGAGCCGGGTAACGGAGCGCAGATCCACTATATGATTTCTCACATCCCCCGCGTCCAGCCCGCCGCTTCCCGTGACCCCGGTTTTCGATACCAGATAGAGAAAACCGGACGCGTGCGCCGCGATGTGTTTCATCCGTTCCTTCGGCGTGGTAGGCGCCACGAGGCGAATGAGTGAGAAATCATTTGCTTTTTCCCAGTATTCCGTCAGCTCGCGCGATTCTTCATGGGGGAGGTCGACGATGAGCACCCCGTCGGCGCCCGCCGCGAGGGAATCGCGGTAAAAGGACTCGAGACCGTACGCGAAGATGGGGTTGTAGTAGCTGAAGAGGATAATGGGAATATCGGTTCTCTCCCGCAGGGCCTTCGTCATCTCCATGGCGCGCGTGAGGCTCGTTCCTTCTTTCAGGGCCCGGGCCGCCGCGCGCTGGATGACGGGACCGTCGGCCGTGGGGTCGGAAAAGGGGATTCCCAGTTCCAGGATATCGAGTCCGGCGCGGCACATGGCCGTGATGAGGCGGAGAGAATCCCGCAGGGTGGGATCTCCCACCGCGACAAATCCCACGAGGGCCTTTTCTCCCTTGATTTTCAGCTCTGAAAATTTCTTATCCAGTCTGTTCATCGGTGCGCCCCTCCTTTCCCGGCTTCGTAATCGGACACAATGCCCAGATCCTTGTCGCCCCGTCCGGAAAGATTCACCACGATGACCGTGTCCCGCGGCAGAGCGGGCGCCTCCTTCAGGCAGAAGGCGACGGCGTGGGAACTCTCCAGGGCGGGGATGATTCCTTCCAGCCGGCACAGGGCGTGAAAGGCCTCCATGGCCTCGTCGTCATCAATGGAAACATAGCGGGCTCTCCCGGAGTCTTTCAGAAAGGAATGCTCAGGCCCCACGCCGGGGTAGTCGAGCCCTGCCGAGATGGAATGGGCCTCCATGATCTGGCCGTTCCTGTCCTGAAGGACGTAGGATTTCGATCCGTGCAGGACGCCGAGCGAGCCTTCGCACAATGTGGCGGCGTGTTTCCCCGAGGCGATGCCGGTGCCTGCCGCCTCGACCCCCACCAGCTCCACCGGTGTGTCGAGAAAGGGGTAGAAGAGTCCCATGGCATTGCTTCCGCCCCCCACGCAGGCAACCAGCATATCGGGAAGGCGGCCCAGGGATTCCAGTATCTGGCCTCTCACCTCCTCGCCGATCACCGTCTGAAAATCCCGCACCATCAGGGGGTACGGGTGGGGGCCGGCCACCGATCCGATCACGTAATGGGTGTCTGTTACCGCCCCTACCCAGTACCGCATGGCCTCATTCATGGCGTCCTTCAGGGTTCCGGTCCCCGAATCGACCGGCACGACTTCCGCCCCGAGGAGCTTCATACGGTGCACATTGGGGGCCTGCCGCCGGATGTCTTCAACGCCCATGAAGACTCTGCACTCCATGCCGAAGAGGGCCGCTACCGTCGCCGTGGCGACACCGTGCTGGCCGGCGCCTGTTTCGGCGATGATCTTCTTCTTTCCCATCCATCGCGCCAGCAATCCCTGCCCCAGCGTGTTGTTGATCTTGTGAGCGCCCGTATGGACCAGATCCTCCCGCTTGAGGTAGATCCGGGCGCCGCCGAGATGCTCGCTCAAACGGCGGGCATGATACAGGGGAGTCGGCCGCCCGGCGTAGTCGGCGAGCAGCAGATCAAGCTCCTTTCTGAAAGCGGGTTCACGGGAAATCTTCAGGTACGCCTCTTCCAGTGTAATGAGGGCCGCCATGAGTGTTTCCGCCACGTACCGTCCGCCGTGCGGCCCGAAATGGCCTGCCTTGTCCGGCATTGGTTCCATGAGCCATCGTTTTTCGTTCTTCTGTTGCTTCTGCATGGATATCATCTCTCTTTCATCCCTGACACGGCCGTATGCATTCGACCGTGAGGGGCGGTTTTATGAAAACTGCCGGCGCATAAAAAAGGGGCTATGGATTTCTCCACGCCCCTTTTTCGTACAAAAAAGGGATCGTGGGCAGCGAGTCCTGCCTCCGATCCCTTTATGACACTCTATTCGCGTTGCTAATCAGTCATGGGAAGTCGAACCGGCGGACCCTTCTATGATGGTCCACCACCAGAGTTGCTTGCATGTTTCGATGTGTATGCGACGCTTCATAGCCCCTGCCGACCTGCTCATGCCTTTATGCTTTTTCTGACTTGGCCTATATACCGGGTATTTGATTGCTGTCAAGTATTTTTTGTTTCTGCTGTCAAAAGTGGTGTCAAGAGCAAATAGAACTGTCCGGATTTGTAGCACATGAGTTGTCCGCTTTG
>DIXO01000079.1 GCA_002428735.1 Syntrophaceae bacterium UBA6078
TTTTTTTGGTGGTGGATCAAGGTCTTTTCGTGTACTGTTCCCCCGGGAAATATGGTAGGTATTTTCAACTGAGATGTCTGAAAAAACGATTTTTTTGAGGACCAATGGGAAAAAGCCCGCAGGGTATGATCGTTGAGCGTGACCACCGCATCATCGAGGAGATCGATGATGGGTACTGGGAGGTTGACCTCTCCGGGAGGGTTACCTTCTTCAACGATGCCCTGTCCAGGATAACGGGGATTCCGGCGGACGCACTGATGGGAATGGATTACCGGGCATGCACCTCCCCCGAAACCGCGGAGCAGCTTTTCAGAATATTCAATGAGGTATACCGGACGGGTACCCCCGCCTCCCTCGTTGATTTTGGAATCGTCAAAAAAGATGGCACCGGAGCAACCCTCGAACTGTCCGTTTCGCTGATGAGGGACGAGGCAGAGAAACCGGCAGGGTTCCGCGGTGTGGCGCGGGATATCACCCCCCGCAAGCAGGCGGAGGAGGAGATACGGGCGTACCGGGAGCACCTTGCCCTCATCAATCAGATACTCCGCCATGACCTGACGAACGATCTCCTGGTCACACAGAAAGCCCTGGAACTGTATGAGCGCTCCCCGGAGGAGGATCTCCTGAGAGAGGCCTCGGAGCGCGTCAGAAAGAGTATGGCCCTCATCCGGCGCATGAGAGAGCTCGAATCCTTTATCGCCCTGCACAAGGAACTGAAGGCCTGCGACATACGGAATGTTGTCCGCGAGGTGGCCGAGGGGTATCCGTTTCTTGATTTCACCATCACCGGCAAGGCTCTGGTCATGGCGGACAGCTCTCTGTTTTCCGTTATAGACAACGTCGTGCGCAATGCCGTTATCCACGGAAAGGCCGACACATTCGAGGTGACTATCAACCGGCGGGAGGATGCGTGCGAGGTGCTCATTGCCGACAACGGATCAGGCATCCCCGGCGAGATCCGGGAGAAGATCTTTGAGGAGGGATTCATATACGGTGAAACCGGACATACCGGTCTCGGACTCCACATTGTGAGGCGGGTCATGGAGACCTACGGGGGGCATGTCCATGTCCGGAACAATGAGCCGACAGGGGCGATCTTTACGCTCATATTCAAGCGGGTTGAATAGGGAAAGACGGCCCCCGTGGATTGTTCCTCCCCCGTATGGCACAGGGGATCGGCCGTTCCGTATCCCTGAAGATATGGATTTCTGAGATGAATTTCTTTTTCCTTGACGAGGGCCGCTTTTTTTCTATAGCTTTGCCCCTGTCGTGCCGATAGAGGGGGGAGGGGAGGAAATATGGCAAAGATAGACGCTTTTTTCAAACTGATGCATGAACAGGGCGCGTCGGATCTCCATCTCGTTGCCGGGCAGCAGCCCGCTCTGAGGATTCGTGGTGAGATAGAACGGGTAAAATACCCTCCTCTGGAAAACGACGCGCTGAAGGCCATGCTCTATGAAATAACGCCGGAGCATAAGATCAAGGAATTCGAAGAGACGGGGGATGTGGATTTTGCGTACGAGATACCAACCCTCGCGCGGTATCGATCCAATTTCTTCCAGCAGAGGCTGGGTGTGGCCGCCGTCTTCAGGGAAATCCCCAGCAAGATTCTCACAACAGGGCAGCTGGGGCTCCCCTCTGTTACGGCAAAGCTTGCCTCTCTTCCGCGGGGACTCGTCCTTGTGACGGGACCGACGGGCAGCGGTAAGTCCACGACGCTGGCCGCCATTATCGATGAGGCGAACCGCACGCGCAAGGATCATATCATTACCATTGAGGATCCCATCGAATTTGTGCATCAGAACAAAGAATGCATTGTCAATCAGAGAGAGGTGGGGCTGCACACCGTATCCTTCGCATCCGCCCTCCGCGGCGCCCTGAGGGAAGACCCCGATATCATACTGGTGGGCGAGCTCAGAGACCTTGAAACAATCTCTCTCGCCATCGAAGCGGCATCGACGGGACATCTCGTCTTCGGGACCGTTCATACATCGAGCGCGGCGAAGACGATCGACCGCCTCATAGAGGTATTCCCCGCCAACGAACAGATGCAGGTACGATCAACCCTCGCGGATGGCATTCGCGCCGTCCTTGCGCAGGTGCTCTTCAAACGTGTGGATAAGGTGGGCCGCTGTCCGGCCCTTGAAATCATGATCGCCACCCCGGCGGTACGCAATCTCATCAGGGAATCGAAGACCTACCAGATCCCTTCCATGATACAGACGGGGAGAAAATACGGTATGCAGCTTCTTGACGATTCCATTATGGAGCTTCTCCAGAAGGGATGGATCAGCAGCGAGGAGGCCTACATGAAGGCCAACGACAAGGCGAAATTCAGGCCCTTATTGAAGGTGCCGCCGGCCGATTTTACGGAGGTATAGGCCTGAAGGGATCCGCGTTTCGCTCGAAGCTCCGCTGGTGAACATGTCCGTCAACAAGGAACGACAGTCATGAGAAAACAGGAAATTGAATACCTCCTTGCCCGTATGCTCGATTCCCATCAGGACATCTCGGACCTGAACATCACGGTGGGGAAACCGCTTCAGGTGGAAAGCTCGGGCGAGCTGAAAACCGTTGAGACGGATTTCTCTCCGGCTGAGATCACCCCCTTTCAGGCGGAGATATTCGCCCTGAATCTCATCAATCGGAACCGGCCCCTTCTGCTTACCTTGGTTACCGAGGGTTCCTGTGACGCCTCTTATGAACTGCCGGGAAAGGCCCGGTTCAGGGTCAACATATTCTCCCGGGGTGACACCTTTTCCACCGTCCTGAGAAAACTGGAAGACCGGATCCCCACCTGCGAAGAACTCGGCCTTCCGAAGGCGCTCCAGGAAGTGTCCGGCGAGAAAAACGGTTTTGTCCTCTTTGTGGGCGCCACCGGAACCGGGAAGACCACATCGCTGGCGGCTGTGCTGAATGAAATAAATGAGAAACTTCCCGTGCACGTTATAACCCTTGAAGACCCGATAGAATACAAACATCCTCACAAGCGGGCGACTTTTAATCAGCGCGAACTCGGCATTGATTTTGTCAGCTTCGCGAGCGGGCTTCGCGCCGCGCTGAGACAGGCGCCCAAGGTAATCCTGGTGGGAGAGATGCGCGACCGGGAAACCATGGAAATCGGTCTCGCCGCGGCGGAGACCGGGCATCTCGTCTTCAGTTCCCTCCATACCATGAACGCGGGGCAGACGATCAACCGCATCGTGGGCATGTTCCCTCTGGAGGAAGAGACGCAGATCAGGGCGCGCCTCGCCGACACGATCCGCTGGATTGTCTGCCAGCGGCTTCTTCCCCGGATAGGCGGCGGGAGGGTCGCCGCCTTTGAGATTCTGAAAACCAATCTGCGGGTCAGGGATGCCATCCTTCACGGAGAAAGGGAGGGAAGGACCTTTCAGGAGATCATCGAGGCGGGGCAGGCCTTTGGCATGGTGACCTTCGACAATTACATCATCGGCCTCTACCGGGAGGGGGTCATTACCGAGGAGACGGCCCTGTCATACGCCACGACCCGGGGGGTTGTTGGACGCGGCATTGATTCGATCAAGAGTTCGAAGGGCGAGGCCACGACCGAGATAGAGAAGCTTGAGGTGGACTGGTAGGGAGGGCTGCATGGGCGTGAAAGACACATTCCCCGATTCCGCGGGAACTGATTCATACGAAGTGTCTGAGAAACCGTTTGATTATGTCGGGGAGGGCGGCAAAACGGCCCTTCTCTGTGAGACTGATCCTGGCATCCGGGACCGGCTTGAATCGGCCCTGAAAAAGATGGGGTATCACGTAACGAAGGCCGGCACCGCCTCCGACGCTCTGAAGAGTATGCGGTTTCACGGGTATGATCTCATCGCGGTGGGTGAAAACTCTGATACGGACGTCATCCTGGACCACCTGCGGCGCTTCCCCATGGGTGTCCGGAGAAATATCTTTGTGATCCTTCTGAGCGAGACCATCCGCACCATGGATAACATGGCCGCCTTCTCCAGAAGCGTTAATCTTGTCATCAACCGGGAGCATATGGACGAGGCGGACGCCATCATCGGGCGCGGCATTGCCGACAACGAGGCATTTTATCAAACCTTCCGGGAGGCGCTGAAAGAGGCCGGGCGGCTGTAGTCCCTCCGGCTCATTTCCGGGCCAGGTATCCCCGCGCCAGAGCGGTATTCACATGGATAACGCCCCGGTTCATATCCTTCATGGGATAGTCTTCCGTGATTTCCGGGAGCCTGTCGGCGTCGTCCTGGGTCTTGACGATTGAGCCCGCGGGCACATACCGGCGGTCCGGGACGGTAACCCCCATCAGGAGGCAGCGGGGCTCAACCACGCATCCCGTTCCCACCCGCGATTTGAAGATCAGGGTCTGCATCCCCACGAAGGTGTCGTCCTGCACCACCGCGGGGCCGTGTATCTGGACCTGGTGGGCAAGAGAGACCCGCTTTCCCACATAGACGGCGTACCGCTTTCCATCGACCGCACACAGATGTGCCTCAACAGGTGCCCCGTTCATCTCCGTTTCAAGGGCGTGTATCACCACCCCGTCCTGGACATTCGAGTCATCTCCGATAGAGAGTGGCTGCCCCTCGTCGCCGCGAATGGACGCCATAGGCGATACCATGATGTTTTTCCCGAGGATGACATTTCCCATGACCGAGGCCATGGGATGGACATAGGTTGATGGATCAATCCGCGGTTGTGACACCTCGGCGTTGAAATCAGTCAGCACATTTTCGCCAGTCATCGGTTCATCTCCCTGTTTTTTTGCAAAAGTTTCTCCCAGACCTCCTCAACGGCCGCCTCCGTTTTGTCAGGTTCTCCTTCGTTGTGTATGACGTAATCGGCGAAGGGAATCTTCTCGTCAAGAGGCATCTGAGACCGGAGACGGTCCTGCGCCTCCTGTCGTGTGTACCCGTTTCTCTTCATGATCCGTTGTATCTGCGTCTCAGGGGAGGCGTAGACAAGGATCACCACATCCATCTTTTTGTGCCGCCCCACCTCTATCAGGAGAGGGCTGTCCAATATGACGATGGCATCCTTATCTTTTCGTTTGATCTTATCAAGTCGGCGTCGTAATTCATGGGAGACGGCGGGGTGCACGATGCGATTCAGCTCTTCCCGCTCCGCCCTGTCCCGGAAAACGATCCTCCCCAGAGCCTCGCGGTCGATCGTGCCTTCCCCATCCAGGATTTCCTTTCCGAAGTGCTCGACGATCCCCCGCCAGGCCGCTCTCCCCGGTTCCACTACTTCGCGCGCGAGGAGATCGAGGTCGATGATCTGAGCCCCCCTCTTCCGGAACAGATCTGCCACGGTTGACTTTCCGCTTCCGATTCCGCCTGTGAGCCCGATGCGCATCATCATGGGACGGTTTCTAGCACAGGGCGGGCCTTCCATCAAACAGAAACTGGGGGCTTGACAAAATCGGGACAAATCATTTAGCTATGAAGAAAAAGGAGGAACCGATGACAGTAAAGAATCTGCTGAAACATGCCGAACGGTTTGAAGTGGATACATACAAGCCCCCGGATTTCAGAGAAAACCACGTCTCCTTCATGGGTGCTCCTGAGAAGCATCCGTACGCCGATGACAAGATTATCCTCATTCAGGACCCCTTCAGCGCGAACATATCGTACTATGAATTTGCCGCGGCCGATGTGGCCGGGGTGGAGGAGTTGCCGAATCTGGTGAGCTCGGAGGGGACATCGGTCAAGATGTGCCGTGTCTGGGTGCGAAAGGGGAGCATCGGGGTGCGTTCCGCTCCTTTTATCGTGGAAGATACGACGCGGGACGGGCGGTAAAGGCTGCCGCTATGGTTCGGATATCCCCCGCTCGTTGCCGTACTGCTCCGATATCCAGGACTGGTACTCATTGTTCCTGACGCGCCGCACCCACTCCGTGTTGTCCAGATACCAGGATATGGTCTTCCTGATCCCCGACTCGAATGATTCAGAGGGGTTCCAGCCCAGTTCTTCGCGCAGTTTCGTGAAATCGATGGCGTAACGCCGGTCGTGGCCGGGCCTGTCCTTGACGAAGGAGATGAGTTCCCGCCGGGGAATCCCCGTGGGGAGTGCATCTCGCTCATCGAGGATCCGGCAGATCATTTCCACGATGGCGATGTTTTCCATCTCCATGTTGCCGCCGATGTTGTACGTTTCGCCCCGTTTACCCGACCGCATGATGGTCCAGATGGCGTCGCAGTGGTCTTGAACGTAGAGCCAGTCCCTGACGTTTTTCCCGTCGCCGTAGACGGGTAATTTCTCCCCTTCTTTCGCGTTCAGGACGATCAGCGGGATCAGCTTTTCGGGGAACTGGTAGGGACCGTAATTGTTCGAGCAGTTGGAGACCGTTACGGGAAGCCCGTAGGTTGTACTGTAGGATCTCACCAGGTGATCCGACGATGCCTTCGCGGCGGAGTAAGGGCTGTTGGGGCGGTAGGGGGTGGTCTCGGTGAACCCCGGCGCATCGGGGCCGAGGCTTCCGTAGACCTCGTCCGTGCTGATATGATGGAAGAGGGCGAATGCTCCCGCCTGGGCCCGGGCTGCCTCCAGCAGGTTGAAGGTGCCCACGATATTCGTGTGGATGAAAGATTCGGGGTTTTTGATCGACCGATCCACGTGCGATTCGGCGGCGAAGTGGCACACCGCTTCGATCCCATACCGAGAGAATATCTCGTCCATCCGCCGGCGATCGCAGATATCCGCCCGCTCGAAGAAATACCGGTCCGGACACTCTTTCTCAATACCCTTGAGATTATAAGGATTTCCCGCGTAGGTGAGCTTGTCCACGTTGATGATCCTCCCCGTGAAATCGACCCGCTCAAGGAGGTATCGTATGAAGTTGCTCCCGATGAAGCCGCACCCACCCGTGACCATCAGATTTTGTATGTTCATCCGCTGTGCCATCCCATCTTTCATGCTCCCGGCTTCACTACCTCAATTGTGCGCTGAGTGTCAACCAAAATGCCGGGCGCGGCAGATCGATGGGGATCAATGGTGGGCTTTGTTTTTATGCATTTACTTTCTTACCTGTCCTGGTGTACCATGCCACCGTAGTCTATCCGGAGATGAACGTTCTGACAATAAAACCTGTCAAGAGCAAATAGAACTGTCCGGGTTTGTAGCACATGAGTTGTCCGCTTTGTATCGGTCAGAAAGGCTGCGGAAGTCGTAGACTGAAGCAGC
>DIXO01000002.1 GCA_002428735.1 Syntrophaceae bacterium UBA6078
AAAGTTTTTCAACAACCTGTTAGAGGTATCCATCCGGGGTGGAATGATTCTCTGTGAGAATGAAAAGCAGGCGGGACGATGGCTTTTGAACTGAAACAGAATCTCAAACTGACGCAGCAACTGGTCATGACCCCGCAGCTGCAGCAGTCGATCAAACTTCTTCAGCTTTCCCGGATGGAACTGGTGGATGCCATCAACCAGGAACTGGAAGAAAACCCCCTCCTTGAGGATCGAACGGTTGAGGGTGATCCGGAGACCGAAGCGGCCCCCGAGGTTGATGACATAAAGATTGAAACCGTTTCAAAGGAGGTTACCGGCGAAGGGGATGGAAAAGAGGAGTTTGACTGGGACAGCTATCTCGAAGATTTCGGCCCCATGGGTGTGCCTCATCAGGGGCGCGACGACACGGATGTGGCGCCCTTCGAGAACATGCTTACCAAGACAAAATCTCTGACCGATCATCTGCTCTGGCAGCTCAACCTGTCCCATTTGACCGATACGGAACGGCGGGTGGGCGAGCAGATCATCGGCAACCTGAACGGTGACGGATATCTAAGGGCGACCATCGAGGAGATCGCCGCCCTGGAGAACATGGCGCCGGTCTTTGTTGAAGACGTTCTGGCCAAGGTTCAGGAATTCGACCCCCCCGGTGTTGCCGCGCGGGATCTGCAGGAGTGCCTGCTTTTGCAGATCGGATTTCTGGCCGTCGAAACACCGCTGCCGGAAAAGATCATAAAGAATTACCTCAAGGAGCTTGAGACCAGAAACTATCAGAGCATCGCCAGCAAGGAGAAGGTTCCCCTCAGCGAAGTGAAAGAGGCCGCGCTTCTGATAGGCACCTTGAACCCCAAACCGGGACTTCCCTATAACGAAGAAAGCCCCCAGTATATCATTCCCGATGTGTTCGTGTATAAGGTCGGCGACCGGTACCGCATTACCCTGAATGACGACGGCCTGCCCCGGCTCAGGGTGAGCAACTTTTACAAGGAGATTCTCGGCGGACTCAGGACCAGCGATGGGGATAACAGCAAGGAGTATATCAAGGAAAAGCTGCAATCCGCCACCTGGCTGATAAAGAGTATAGAACAGCGGCAGAAGACGATTTATCGGGTCGCAGAGAGTATCCTGAATCACCAGATCGATTTTTTTGATAAAGGCATCAGCTATTTGAAGCCCATGGTTCTGCGGGATATTGCAGACGATGTCGAGATGCACGAATCAACGATCAGCAGGGTTACGACGAATAAGTACATGCATACCCCCCGGGGCATATTCGAGCTCAAGTATTTCTTTAACAGCGGCATCAACCGGATGGGGGATGAACAGATCGCATCCCAGAGCGTCAAGGAAAAGATACGGGAGATCATCAGCCGTGAGGACAACAAGAAGCCCTATAATGACAGTACCATAGTGGATATGCTCGCAGCTTCGAATATATCCATCGCGCGGAGAACAGTCGCAAAATACCGGGACATGCTGGGGATATTGCCGGCGTCCAAGAGACGGAAATACTTCTGATCCACAATGAAATACGGGTTGACTTTTGCGGCCGGCTCACATATACGAGCGAGTTCGATTGAAGTTCTGACAGATTGAAACGTATGAAGAGGAGGGGTGTGATGGAAATTTCTTTTACCTTCCGGAACATGGAAACCGGGGAATGGTTGAAAGAGTATGTGGAGAAAAAACTTGCCAGAATTGAACGGTATATTGATAAGCCGGTGACGGCCAGTGTGGTCCTGGCTGTGGAAAAATTCAGAAATATCGCTGAAATCAACCTGTCCGCCAAGAGCATCAACCTGCAGGGCAGGGAAGAGGCGAAGGAGATGACCCTTGCCATTGATACTGTCATTGACAAGGTGGAACGGCAGATAAAGAAATACAGACAGAAGGTGCGGAACCACAAGGATGTTTCTTCCCGGGTAGCCGAGGCGATTCCCGTGGATGCGGGGGCTGTCGAGGAGGATGACGGCTCCCCACGGGTGGCGAAAACGACAAAAATCATCCTTGAATCAATGTTTCTGGACGACGCGGTTATGAAAATGGATGAATCGAAAGACCGGTTCATCGTGTACAGAGATTCTTCTTCCGAAAAAGTGAGCATTCTGTACCGTCGCGATGACGGAAAGTATCTCCTGATTGAAACCAACAGCTGAACATGGGGGGTGAGGCCATGGTGCAGATCCAGGAAATGCTGAGAGAAGATTTTGTCATCGACGATCTGAAATCCAGGACCAAAAAAGAGGTCCTCGCCGAGTTGTCCGAAGTTTTTCTGCGCCATGATATGAGCATCAACCGAGAATCCATGATCAGCGTACTGATGGAGCGGGAGAAACTGGGAAGCACGGGGATTGGGGACGGCATCGCCATACCCCATGGAAAAATGGAAGGGCTTGACAGTCTCGTGGTTTCATTTGGAAGAAGCAACGCGGGGGTTGATTTTGATTCCCTGGACGGTGGACCGGTGCATATATTTTTTCTCCTCATGGCTCCGGAGAATTCGGCGGGGCAGCACCTGAAAGCGTTGGCGAAAATATCGCGAATGCTGAAGGATGTCTCTTTCAGAGAATCACTCCTTGCGGCTGAATCGTCGGAAAAGATATACGATCTTATCGTCGAGAAAGACCGGTCCTATATGTAATGTAGACAGCCTTTCCCATATCCGGAATCCTTCGAAAACGAAGAACCGGGTCACAGCGTCGTGTCTGCGAGGGAACACGGGACGATCAGGGCAGGGGCGCCATGAAGAACCTTCGTATCGTCATCATAACCGGCCTGTCCGGTTCGGGAAAGAGCACTGCCCTGAAGGCTCTGGAAGATATCGGTTTCTTCTGTGTCGATAACCTTCCCATCATGCTTCTCCCCAAATTTCTGGATCTGCAAACCGGCGTCTCATCGGAAATTTCCAAAATAGCCCTGGTCATGGACCTGCGCGAGAAGCATTTCCTTGAAAAGCACATAGAGATTCTCACCCGGTTGAGGAAGAAGAAATACAATATTGAAATACTCTTTCTCGATACGAGCGACGAACTCCTCCTTCGAAGATTCAGCGAGACGAGGAGGACCCACCCCCTCTCGAAGAATAAGACCATCCTGGAGAGCGTCAAGCTGGAACGGGATAAATTGTGCGAACTCAGGGGGATGGCCAGCCATATAATCGATACATCGGGTTACAGTGTCCACCAGTTGAAGGAACACGTGCAGAGGCTGTATCTCGCTCCCGGAAAATCCAAAAAACTGATAATCAACCTCATATCATTCGGGTACCATTTCGGCCTGCCCCCTGATGCCGATATCGTCATGGACGTGCGCTTTCTTCCCAACCCCTATTTTATAGAGGAACTGAGTGAGCACAACGGCAATGAAAAGGCCGTGGAGACATATGTTATGGGGTGGGAAGACACCGGAGAGTTTCTTAGACGACTCTTCGATATGATGACATTTCTTGTTCCGCTCTATGAAAAAGAGGGAAAATCGTACCTGAATATTGCCGTGGGGTGTACGGGGGGAAAACACCGATCCGTTGTTATACTCAATCAGCTGGCCCGATATTTTAAAGACGGGAATTACACGACCCGTGTGAATCACCGGGACATCGCCAGATCTTGACCCTGCGCGTCATCCTTCACCGGAAAGCTTTTTTGTGACGTTGTCCTGTATCCAGTGTGGATCCCACCATTCCACGGGATTCACAAATTTTCCGCCAACGATCATGCTGAAGTGAAGGTGATCCCCTCCAGCCATACCGGTCAATCCCGTCCTGCCGATGATCTCTCCCTTCTTGACGGCCTGCCCCTTTTGCGCGTGTATCGCTGAAAGATGGCCGTAGAGGCTGAATATTCCCCTGCCATGATCGATGATGACCGTGTTCCCGTAAATGCCGATATACCCCGCGAAGGCGACGATCCCTCCATTTGAAGCCTCGATGGGAGCGTTCTGCGTGGAGGCCAGATCTACTCCCATGTGGACGCTGGTGCTTATCTCCATATCGTTGTGGTAATAGGTCCTTTTGTCTCCGAACAGGGCCATGGTGGCGGCGTTGCTCATCCGCAGGAAGGTTCCCTCCCAGAGTTGTTCCGGCCGGCTCTCTTTGCAGATTGCTTTGATAGTTTCATCGTCCTGCTCCCTCATTCGTGTGTTCACGTAGGAGAAGGCCTCGATCAGGGTAGTTCCCTGCAGGGTCTGATACCGCTGCTGGAATTCCGGCATCTTCATCTCCAGAAAACTCTGGGAGATATTCATCCGGTCGTGGCGGAATGGTTTGCTCCTGAGGTGATATGTCACGGGGAAGGATGCCGTATTGCCGGCCTTGTCCTCGGCCAGTATCTGTATCAAGGGGTTCTTGCCCCCGCTTTCTATGATGGGAATGGCAAAGTAGGAAATATATCGCGATATGCCCCCCGTGGAATCGACGTAGGATGGGGAAAAATCGTCATTGACCTTCACGCCGGTGAGAACCACGGTTTCGGAAAGGGTGTAGGCCACCACACACGTTCCTCCGGGATTTATGTAATGGCGCGCGCTCGCGGGGGATATCCACGGGGGAGTGGTATCGATAAGCGCCTCAATGGTGGTCGAACCCGTATTTTTCCTGAGTGAGTAATCAATAACCGCTATAACGACGGTGGCCGCTCCGTCATGCAGTTTCAAATCCGCGGGGCGAAGGTCGATTGAGAGTGTTTCCCGGCTTTTCCCCCGTGTCGGCAGGGTGACGGAAGCGACGGCGGTGGTCTTCCCATCCTGCAGTATGGAAACGGAGGCGCTTCGAATGCCGCTCTTCCGATCGATGCAGGTGACGTCGAAAGCCGTCCTCTGGCCTATGGCACCGATATCCCTGCTTAATACGATCTCCGGGTTTTCTCCCTCGAAATATGTCAGAAACGCCCATATCCCAACACCCGCTAGGACGATCAATCCGGCGAGGATCATAACTCTTTGATATTTCTTCATCCATCCCCCTTTTTCTTGCTACGCCCTCGTTTCTTAGGAGTTGACCTTATATATAATAACTGCTATATTTTTCAAGCAATTTTGCGATAATTTCCACGGGGATGTCACCATGTTAAAAAATAAGAATATTATTCTTGGGATAACCGGCGGTATTGCGGCGTACAAATCGGCGGTACTGACAAGGGAATGTGTGAAACAGGGAGCAAAGGTGAAGGTGATCATGACCCGGAACGCGACCCGGTTCATCACCCCTCTCACCCTGCAGACCCTTTCCGGCAACCCTGTGTATACGGACATGTTCTCCCTGTCCGGGGACTGGGACATACATCACATCTCTCTGGCGCAGGAGGCCGACATAATCGTCATTGCTCCCGCAACCTACAATATGATCGGAAAGATAGCATCGGGGATCGCCGATGATCTCCTCTCCGCCACTGTGACCGCCACCAAGGCGCCGGTGCTGATCTGTCCGGCCATGAACGTCAATATGTACAATAATCCCGTTTTGCGGTCCAATCTGGACAGGCTTTCTTCGCTGGGGTACGTTTGTATGGGTGCCGGACGGGGGGAACTTGCCTGCAAGGCGGAAGGGGAGGGAAGATTGCCCGATCCCGTCGATATTGTTGAAGAGGTGGAGACAATCCTGACGGAAAAGGATCTGAAGGGGCAGCGGGTGCTCATAACGGCCGGGCCAACCCGGGAGGCCATCGACCCGGTGCGATACATATCGAACCATTCGTCCGGCAAGATGGGATACGCGCTGGCTGTCATGGCGCGGAGAAGGGGCGCCGACGTGACGCTGATCAGCGGTCCTACCGCGCTTCCCGTTCCGGGGGGTGTCCGGTTCGTCGGGGTGTCGAGCGCTTCAGAAATGCGTGATGCCGTAATGGGGCATATGGGAGAAGCGACTGTCATTGTCAAGGCCGCCGCGGTCGCCGATTATCGTCCCTCGGTGGTTTCCGGCTCCAAAATAAAGAAGGGGGCCCAGCCGCTCAACATCAATCTCGAACGAACCGCTGATATTATCTCCGAAGTGGGAAGGGAAAAGGGCGACCGCATCCTGGTGGGCTTTGCCATGGAGACGGAGGATCTCGTCAAGAATGCGATGGCCAAGATACAGGCCAAAGGGATGGATTTGATTGTTGCGAACGAGTTGGGGCTCCCGGGTTCGGGGTTTCAGCACGACACGAATATGGTGAAAATCATCGATAGGAGTGGAAGGATTGAAGATCTGCCCCTTATGGATAAAAAGGATGTGGCAAACAAGATCCTAGACAGGGTTGTGGAAATCATCAGGACGGCACGGAACGAGGCATGAGGAAAGAACTTTTTGAGTTGGCCGGCGCCTTGAAAGATCATATAGTCGCGGAAAGAGAGTTCGGAAAGGGAGTATCGCGACTGTTTCTGAAGGGGGATCTTCGAGCGCTCTCCTTCCCTTCGATTGACCGTGAGCCGGATAACGAGGCTATGCACGACAAATCAGAGACACTGGAGGATATCCGGGCTGATCTGGGAGACTGCACGCGGTGTAAGCTCCACAGCGGGAGAAAGAACATCGTTTTCGGCGAGGGCGATCCCCATGCCGACCTCGTATTCGTGGGAGAGGCTCCCGGAGGGGATGAAGATCGGCAGGGGCGGCCCTTTGTGGGCAGGGCGGGAAAGCTCCTGTCGGATATTATCACGGCGATGGGTCTCACGAGGGAGCAGGTATACATATGCAATATATTGAAATGCCGCCCTCCCCAGAACCGCAATCCCGAACAGGATGAGATTACCGCGTGCGAGCCTTTTCTGGTGAAGCAGCTCCAGTCCATCAGGCCCCGGATGATATGCGCGTTGGGCAAATTCGCGGCCCAAACCCTCCTCAAGACGGATACACCCATTTCGGTTCTGCGAGGGCGGTTTCACTCCTATCATGACATACGGCTCATGCCCACATACCATCCCGCCTATCTTCTGCGAAATCCCGGGGCGAAGAAGCAGACCTGGGAAGATGTTCAGATGATCATGAAAGAGTTGCGGTAGAACCCCGAAAAGGAGACACGGACCCGCGCAGGGATCGTGTCCCGAAAAGACGGGTCCCGAGCGAAGAGGAAAGGACGTTTCATGAAAAAGAGAATCGGAAGAGCCGTTGTCGCGGTACTCATCGGTGTGCTTGTCGCAATGGGAGGAGGACCGGCCTCCGCCGACGCAGAGAAGAAGGTATTTGATGTCATTACGGTCGATTCGGCCATTACCCCTGCCGTGGCGGATTACATTACCAAAGGCATTGAAAGGTCTCGGACGGAGGGCGCCCACGGGGTTATCATCCTGCTGGATACTCCCGGAGGACTGGATCTGGCGATGCGGGATATCGTCAAGGTGTTTCTGACACCACCGCTGCCGGTCATTGTTTTCGTTCATCCGTCCGGCGCCCGTGCCGCCTCGGCGGGGGTCATGATAACCATGGCCGCTTCCGTGGCCGCCATGGCTCCGGGGACCAACATCGGGGCAGCCCATCCGGTGGCGATCGGCATTGGAGGGAAAATGGATGAAACGATGGCGGAAAAGGTGGAAAATGACGCTGTTGCCTATGCCCGTGGGATAGCCGAGCAACGGATGCGCAACGCCGACTGGGCGGAGCAGGCCGTCAGGGAGAGCGTCTCGGTTTCGGCCGAAGAGGCCCTCAGTTTGAATGTCATCGACCTCATCGCTTCCGATGTGGATGACCTCTTGGTACAACTGGACGGGACGACCATCAGGCTCCCCTCCGGGGATGTGACTCTCGAAACGAAAGGGGCCGTCATCAATCGCGTGGACATGGGATTGCGCGACAGAGTTCTGGTTGTGCTGAGCAACCCGAATATCGCCTATCTCCTGCTCATGATCGGCCTTGCGGGTCTCTACTTTGAATTCTCCAATCCCGGGGCGATCCTCCCCGGTGTCGTCGGGGGAATTTCACTCATCCTCGCCTTCTTCGCCATGCAGACCCTCCCGGTGAATTATGCCGGCATTGCGCTGATACTGTTCGCCATCATCCTCTTTATCGCGGAGATAAAGATTGTCAGCCACGGCATGCTGAGTGTGGCGGGGGTCATCTCCCTTGCCCTGGGTTCGGTAATGCTCTTCGAATCCTCGGTTCCCGCCCTCAGGCTCTCGCTCAGCGTCATGATACCCACGGTGCTTCTGGTGTCACTTTTTTTCATCGTTGTGGTGTCCCTTGCCGTCAAGGCGCAGAGAGGGAAGACTTTCACGGGAGTAGAGGGGATGATCGGCCGGGAAGGCACTGCCTTGACTCCCGTGCATGACGACGGGAAAGTCCTCATCAAGGGGGAATACTGGAATGCCTTCAGCAGTGAACCGATCGAAGAAGGAGTTGGTGTGCGTGTCGTCGGCATTAGAGGACTGACACTCGAAGTGAAAAAAATACAAAAAAAATAGGAGGGCTCATTATGTACACAATAATAGCGGTAGTTGTCCTAGTGGTGTTGTTTCTGGCAGCGGCGATACGGATCCTCAACGAGTATGAGCGGGGGGTGATCTTTCGCCTTGGAAGGATCATTGCCACCAAAGGGCCCGGCCTCATCATACTGATCCCCATCATTGATCGGATGGTAAAGGTGGATATGAGGATCATCACAATGGACGTTCCCCCGCAGGATGTGATAACGCGGGACAATGTCTCCATAAAGGTGAACGCGGTGATTTACTTCAGGGTCATGGAGGCCAACAGCGCGGTCGTCGAGGTAGAGAACTTCCTCTACGCCACCTCTCAGCTCGCGCAGACCACCCTGAGGAGTGTTTGCGGGCAGGTCGAACTGGATGAAATCCTTGCCGAGCGGGAGAAGATCAACACGCAGCTCCAGGAGATACTTGATCGAAGCACTGACCCGTGGGGGATAAAGATAACAACCGTTGAGGTGAAGCATATCGATCTTCCCCAGGAGATGCAGCGGGCCATGGCGAAGCAGGCCGAGGCGGAACGGGAGAGAAGGGCGAAGGTCATCGCCGCGGAGGGCGAATTCCAGGCCGCGCAGAAGCTGACCGACGCAGGGAAGATGATGGCGGAACAGCCCATAGCGCTGCAGCTCCGCTATCTCCAGACGCTCACAATCGTAGCCGCGGAGAACAATTCGACGACCCTTTTCCCTATACCGATCGATCTGTTCAAGCCCTTTATGGAACTGATCAAAAAGTAGCGCTCACACCATAAAATATTAAAGAGGGAGTATCGTGATAAGAGAAGGAAGGACACGAGGAGTCATGGGTGCCGTTATCCTGATCGCACTGGGAGTACTCTTGATCCTGAGCAACAGCGGCGTGTACGGATTCGATAAGAGCTGGCCCATCCTCTTCATCGTGATAGCCGTCACCATGCTCCTACAGCGTGTCAGGGATCTCGGCGCGTGGATCATCGGCGCGGCGGGCGTCGGATTTTTCGTGATGAAGAATTTTTACCCCCACATCCAGAACTGGGGGAAATATGTCTTCCCCGTCCTCCTCATAGCTCTGGGCGGCTATATACTGTTCAAAAGGGGAGGGGGATCAAGATTAACATAGTTAACCGAACGGGAATATGCGAGCTGACGGGGTTGTGTTGCATGAGGACGCAACCCCGTATCTTTCAAGGCGGTCATTTTTATTGTTTTAAAAAAAACGGGGATGTAGTAAGCACCCGCGTAAAATATTTTTGAGGTGATAGAGAAGGTATGACAAACGAGGAAAAGAAGGAAGGTGTTTCATTCGAAGAGCTTCTGAATGAAAACTCGATCGGTGCTGGGCGGCTGGAGCCGGGGGAACGCGTGGAAGCCCGGATCGTTGACATCGGCTCTGACTGGGTTTTTCTGGATCTCGGCGGCAAAAGCGAAGGCGCCCTGGATAAAAAGGAACTTCTTGATGAAAAAGGGGAATTTCCCTTCAGGATCGGCGATACGATCGCGGCCTATTTTCTGTCGTCTCGACACGGAGAAATGCTCTTTACAACGCAAATCACCACCGGTGAGGCGGGCCGGAACTATCTTGACCATGCCTGGAGCAGCAGAATCCCCGTTGAGGGCTTGGTGGAACGGGAGATAAAGGGTGGATTCCAGGTCAAGATAGCGGGCGGCACGCTGGCCTTCTGCCCCTATTCCCAGATGGGGCTGCGACGGATTGATGATTCCTCGGCGTATGTCGGGAAGCGGATGAGCTTCATGATTACGGAATATAGCGAGGGAGGACGAAACGTCATACTCTCCAACCGGGTGATTGTGGAAGCCGAGGAGCGTGAGAAGAAGGAGGCGCTCAAGGCGCATCTGCGTGAGGGGATGAGAATGAAAGGGACGGTCGCGGCTATTCAGGGATTCGGTGCTTTTATTGATATCGGTGGTATTCAGGGCCTGCTCCCCATCTCGGAGATCGGGTGGGGGCGGGTTGATGATATTCACGATGTCCTGTCCATTGGTCAGGAACTGGAAGTGGTGATCCTTACCCTGGATTGGGAAAAGGATCGAGTGGCGTTAAGCCGCAAGGCAACGCTCCCCGATCCATGGGATCAGGTTGAAAAAAAATATCCCGCAGGCTCTTCCCATCGAGGAACGGTGGCGCGCCTGACAAAATTCGGGGCTTTTGTGACCCTTGAGCCCGGGGTCGACGGATTGATCCATATCTCAAAACTGGGGGGAGGGAAGCGTCTCAACCATCCCGGTGAAGTATTGGAGCAGGGTCAATCTCTGGGTGTTACGGTTGAGGCGGTTGACTTTGACAAAAGACGGCTTTCTCTGAGGATGATTCAGGAAGAAGGAACGTCTGAGTCTGAAACATCCGACAATGACGATTATCATACGTATCTGCAAAAAACACCTGCTTCCATGGGCACTCTTGGCGATATCCTGAAAGACAAACTCGCCCGCGCCGGATCAAAGAAGAAGGGTAAAAAAATAGCATTAAAATGAAACAGAGGTTCATTGGACACTCAGAAGAGGGCTACAATGGAAGGAAAAACCACAGAAAAAAGCAGGGTTGTAATGGCGCAGGTTATGAATCCTCTTGATGCGAATCCCTCAGGCAATGTTCATGGGGGATCAATAATGAAACTGATCGATACCGTGGCGGGCGCCGTAGCCAGGCGGCACACACGGACCAATGTTGTAACGGCTTCGATTGACCGTCTTGATTTTCATAGTCCGGTGTTTATAGGTGATTTTTTGACCCTGAAAGCGAGTCTCAATATGGTGGGAAGGACCTCCATGGAGGTGGGGGTCAGAGTGGAAACGGAAAACCTGGCGACGGGCGATGTCCGCCATACCGCTTCGGCATATGTGACGATGGTAGCCCTTGGTGACGATTCAAAACCCATTGAAGTTCCACCTCTCATACTGGAAACGGAGGAAGAGATTCGCCGGAACAGGGAGGCAAAAGCGCGCAGAAGAATGAGACTTGAGGAGAGGAAGAAGGAAAAGGCCTGCCAGGATAATTATGATAATTGCATACTGTAGGCAGTGGGGAGACAAAAACCGCTTGGTAAAAGACAGCTGTGGGCGTTGGATCGAAAGAAGGAATGTGCGTCCGGCCTTTGAATGATCTCTATTCGCAGAATTCTTTTGAAATAGTGAGAAAAGGGGAAATAAGTGTCTGAAGAATTTAATGATTTTATTGAGGGTACGTTTACCATACGGGAAGGAGGAGGCGAGAACAAGGTCATCGACCTGCAAGAAGCGATTGAACGATATATAAAGCCGGGGGCGAAGATACATATCGGAACAACACACTGCTGCTCCGGAGCCGCCATCCGGGAAATTGCCAGGCGTTTTTACGGGCAAAAACCTGATTTTACGCTGATTATGAGGGGTATCCGGGACACCGCCACGATTCTTCTCCACCTGGGCCTGATCAAGAAGGTGATCACCTCTTTTTCAGGGAACGTCTATCCCTGGTACAGTCCGAATCCGGTCTGCCAGAAAGCCTATGTGAATAAAGAGGTGGAACTGGAAGACCTGACCATCCTTACCTTTCCTCTTATGCTCATGGCCGGTGCTCTGGGGGTTGATGTTATGCCCACACGGTCGCTGATTGGAAGTTCCATGACTGAAGCTAACAGGGATTCATTCACGGTGATCGACGACCCCTTCGGCAGTGGCCGCAAGATCGGCCTCCTGAAGGCTCTGAATCCCGATATTTCTGTTATCCACGGGGTAGCCGCAGACCGAGAGGGAAACACTATCCTCACGCCCCCATACAGTGAAGAACTATGGGGTGCAAAGGCCAGCAGGGGAGGGGTGATGGTTACCGTGGAGAAGCTGGTGTCTACTTGTTTCATACGGGAGCATTCCCATTTGGTAAAAATCCCCGGGTATATGGTGAATTCCGTATCAGTGGTTCCCTACGGAGCGCACCCGGGAGGCGTCTGGGGACAGGGAGTACGGGAGTTTGATGCCTATGCCGAAGATTACGATTTTATGACTCGATTCAACGAGATGTGTAGGGACCCCCGTTCCTTGGATGAATGGATAAGTGAATGGGTGCTCGGATGCCCTTCCTTCGCCGACTATGTGGCCAAGCTGGGAGAAGACCGGATAGAAGCGCTGAAGAAAAATGCCGGACCGGATGCCTGGCAGGATCAGTTGCAGACGATAGAGGACAAGGTTACCCCATTCCAAGAAAAAGAGCCGAATGACATTGAGAAAATGGTTGTCATCGCCGCGCGAGAGATCGAGAAGCGCATAGTACTCCAAAAACATAGAACCATGCTGGCCGGTGCGGGAACGGCCAACCTTGCCGCCTGGATGGCGAAATATAAACTTGAAAAAGAGGATTATTGGGTGGAGCTCCTTGTGGAGCTGGGATATTTCGGAAATTCACCCCGCCCCGGAGAGCCCTTTCTACTCAACTTCGGAAACTTTAACACATGCAAAATGCTGACTGAAACGTTGAATACCCTGGGTGTCTTTACCTGTGGTGCCACGAACAGATGTATCGGTGTCCTCGGGGGCGGGCAGATAGATAAATTCGGTAATATCAATTCCCATTGGGTTTCAGATACCGTCTATGTCACCGGATCAGGGGGGGCGAACGATGTGGCCACCGGCGCTGCCGAGACCGTAGTGATTATGCAGCAGTCGCGGCGTCGTTTTCTGGAGAAGGTACCCTTTGTGACGGCCCCCGGCGGCAGGGTCCGGATGCTGGTCTCTACCATGGGTGTCTTTGAAAAGCTGTATGATGACAATGAGTTCACTCTGACAAAATACTCGATATCTCCAAACTTTTCATCGGAGGAGGAGACTGTCAGGAATATCAGGGAACACTGTGGATGGGATTTGAAAGTCGCGGGAGTTCTGGAAAAACTTTCTCCTCCTACCAGGGATGAACTAAGACTCCTGCGAGTCTTCGACCCTAACCGGTTTTATCTGAAATAAGACCAATTCCCTTTGCTGATTCCATGTGTACCATTACCGTCTGTGGAAAAAAGCGCACGTAGTTGAGAATCTGCGGTTTTTATTCACCGTGAAAGTTACTTGCAGACGACGCGTCGAGTTGTTCCACGATGTTCCATGAAACATCTGCGATGTGCTCCCATGTTTCATGAAACATGTGAATTTCTCAATCTAATAGAAGATATAGGCATCTCCGATGCAAGGAACTCAGAAGAGGCTCGGTTCAGTTTATGAAAAAGAACGGAATATATTGCCGCCGGTTTAATTGTCTTGATAAAAAGAAGGCGTTCCTGTATAGATTCTACGTCCTGATGAGAAACCATACATGAAATTCAGCGAATTACATCTCCCCCCTCAAATATTGGAATCGATAGTGCAGATGGGATACGATGAAATGACTCCTATTCAGGCGGCGTCCTATCCCGTGATTGCCGCAGGTCATGACCTCTGCTCCCTTGCGGAAACCGGTTCAGGAAAGACGGCGGCCTGCGCAATTCCACTGATTCAAAAGGTCGATCCAACCCTCAACGCCATTCAGGCGCTCGTCATTGTTCCCACCCGTGAGTTGTGCCTCCAGTACGTGGACGAGATTCATAAAATTGCGGTCCAGACCGACATCGTCCCCTTCGCGGTGTACGGAGGGTTCAGTAAGAGTATCCAGGTGGCAAAACTCAATCACCGGGTACATATCCTTGTCGCGACGCCGGGCCGCCTGATTGATCTGATGTATGACGGGGCGGTCAACTTGTCTCAGGTCAAATGCGTCATACTGGACGAGGCCGATGAGCTCCTGAAAATAGGCTTTCTGGAGGACGTGGAATTCATTATGTCCTGCATACTCCAGGAGCACCAGACACTTCTCTTTGCCGCCACAATGGACAGTGACATAAAAAAACTGGTTGACAAGACACTCAATAATCCTCAGCATATTTCTCTTATTGACGACAGGCCGTCTCCTGAAAGTATCGAACACTATTTTGAATATGTGACGCCGAAAAATAAAGAGACGGAACTGATGCGGTATCTCGAAGAGGAAGATATTGTGCAGGCGATCATCTTCTGCAACGCACGCCACAAGGTGGATGCGCTTTACAGGAGCATGAAAAAAAACATAAGGAATATCGAGTATATCCACGCAGGCTTGAGTCAGGAAAAGCGTTCCTCTATCTATCGGCAGTACCGGAACAACAAGGTGCGGTATCTCATAGCCACCGATGTGGCCGGCCGGGGACTTGATTTCTCTAATGTTTCCCATGTGATAAACTGGGATTTCCCGGGGGACGGCGAACAGTACACCCACCGGACCGGACGTTCGGGACGAATGGGAAGGAAGGGAAAAGCGCTGACCTTCATTACCAAGCGCGAGCTTTCCACGTTACGCTCGCTTACTCGACACCAGAAGATTACTCCTCTATGGATAGGGCAGAATCCCCTTCAGGGAGATGGAGAACCCAGAGGAGAAAAATCCGGCAAAAAAAGAAGGTCCTATCGACCCTCTCGGGGCAGGAAAGCAAAAAGTCCGTCCCTGGTGTAACGGGGCTTCTTTTCGGCAAGGCACGTTTATCGCCTGTCTGTACCAGTACATTGCCAATAGTCTTTCATTCCCCTCGCCACCCTCCGTTCCTGAAAGATACTAAAGGGTTTTTTTGAATGGCGAAGGCGGACAGATCCCTTGCGATCCGGCAATGCGGTGTTCAGCGGAGATGCGAAACGGACCGCGACGGCGCGCAACAGATAAGGAGGCCTTTTAAAAAAGCTGGCCTCCTTCACACCTGTTTTGAGATAATGGGCGTAACATTTTGTTATTGCGTGATCTTCTTGTCGATAAACCCCTGAACCATTTTGAGATTTCTTTCCCTCTTGATGACAGGGGTTGTGTCTTTCTCATAGGCAGCGAGGCTCTGTTCAAAGATGGGTTTCTTGCGGTTGGCGTATATAACGCCAAGGGGAAATTTTGTTGCATCGATGGCTTTTTCAAATGCCCGCACCCTGTCTGTGGGATCGTATGAATCTTCGATATAGTAGGTATGCTCCTTGAACCACTTGTAGGTATTGATTTTGTTGAATGATACGCATGGCTGAAATATATCGACCAGGGCGTATCCCCGGTGCGATATCGCCTTCTTGATAATATCCTTTGTCATATCGATATCGCCGATATAGGCACGAGCCACAAATGAGGCGTCGAGTGCCACGGCGATGGCTATGGGGTTGAAGGGTTCAAGTATGACGCCGCCAATCTGGATCGGCGTTACGAATCCCCGCTGACTCGTGGGAGATGCCTGACCTTTCGTCAGGCCGTACACCATATTATTGTGAACGATATTGGTAATATCCGGATTCCTGCGGATGGTAGCGAGAAAATGGTTTCCCCCCTCGCCGTACATGTCGCCGTCACCGCTCTCTGAGATAACGACAAGATCGGGATTGGAGGCCTTGATGGCTACCGCTGCCGGGAGCGCTCTTCCATGAAGACCGTTGAAGGCATTGCATTGCATGTAATGAGGGATCTTCGCCGCCTGGCCGATACCGGAAACTATGACCAGATTGTCCGAAGAGATTTCCATCTCGGAGAGGGCACTCTCCATGGCTTTCAGAATGCCGAAATTGCCGCAGCCGGGACACCAGGCAATATCTATAGTATCAAGAGCGTGGGATTGTGTATCCATACGAACCCCCTTTCTTATAGAACCTCTCGCAGTCTTCCTTCCAATTCCTCAACCGAAAAGGGAAGACCGTTGTATTTGGTAATCTTCGTGTCCATGTCAATGCCCGTGTGTATCTTGAGTATGCGCGAAAATTGAGATGTCGCGTTTTCCTCGACGCTTATCAGCCGGCCCGCCTTGCCCAGTATTCTGGTTGCGTCGCGATGCAGCGGGTAGACCTGGCTGAAATGAACAAGTGAGATATCCTTTCTTCCCATACTCTTGACGGCTTCCTCCGCGATCGGCAGAATGGAGCCCCAGCAGACGATCATGGTCGAGCCCTTGTTCTTCCCCGTGCAGGTGGGAAGAATCGCTTCCTGGGCCAGCAGGGACCGTTTCCGAAGGCGTTTGTCCACCATCTGAATTCTGATATCGTGGTTTTCGGTCAGATGCCCTTCCTCGTCATGCTCATCGCTGTCGACAATCACCAGCCCCCTTCCGTTTCCGGGGATCCCCCGTGGAGAGACGCCGTCTTCGGTCAGGGCATACCGTTTGTAGTCTTTCTCGGTGGGGGCTATATACTGTTCAATTTTCAAGCCAGAAACATCGATCTTGTTGATGTTGTAATAGGAATCAATGAGATACTGATCGGTCAGGATAAAGACGGGAACCTGATACCGGTCTGCCAGGTTGAAGGCCTTCGCCGTCAGGGCAAACGCCTCTTCGATCGTCCCCGGAGCGAAGATAACCCGCGGAAATTCTCCATGTCCCGCGTAGAGAGCCAGTTCCAGATCGCCCTGTTCGGTTCTGGTCGGCAGACCCGTCGCCGGGCCCGGTCTCTGGGCCAGGTGAATGACCATGGGCGACTCCATGGCCCCCGCCAGGCTGAGGCCCTCGGTCATGAGGGCGAATCCTCCCCCTGATGTCGTCACCATCGCTCTCGCCCCCGCGTACCATGCGCCGATGGCCATATTCATGGCCGCTATCTCGTCTTCAGCCTGCTCCGCGATGATGCCGAATTCCGCCGCCTGCCGGGCGAGAAATGCCAAAACCGATGTGGACGGGGTCATGGGGTACGATGCAATGAAATTGCAGCCCCCGGTCAGTGCCCCGAGTCCAACGGCCTCTCCGCCGTTGATAATCAACTGATCGGCGACCCGAAGATCTTTTTTGATGATGACGGTGACGGCCTTTGTTCGTATCAGCTCGCCGCCGAATTCATATCCGCGCGTGACTGCTCGAATATTGTTCGACATCACCGTCTTCTCCACTTCGGAGAATCGTTCCCGTAGATCGTCGATGATGCTCTCCTTGTCGATGCCAAAGAGCGCCGCGATTATCCCGGTTGCAATGATATTGACGTATATGGTCCCCCCGAGTTCGGAGGCGATGCTATGGAGGGGGACATCAATAATCTTAAGCTTTTTACCTCTTCCGGGTTCAAGAAGGACCTCCTTTTCTCCCAGTATGATGGTTTCAGGGGTGATTCTGCGTTCGACATGCCGCAAGCCGTCGCGGTCCAGAGGAAAGAGGATGTCGATCCTGTCCAGACAGGCCCGGACCTTTCGCGATGAAACCCGCAGTTGGGTTGAGTTGCTCCCGCCGCGGACCCGCGACATATACTCTTTGGTGGAAAACAGATTATACCCGGCATGCTTGAACGCGTGCGTCAGGAGTTCTTCCACCGTCTGAATGCCCTGTCCGGCGGCGCCGCACAGCACAATGGAAATATCGTCCTTCTTTGGCGGATATTTTTTCATCGAAGCACCTCGGTGGCAGTATGCCTGTTCTGAAAACCATATAGCAGCGACGCGGGTCGCCGAAAGAGGTCGGAACTTTATCCGTGGAGAGGGAAGGGCTGAACATCCGCGTGAGCAGTGATATCGGTTCCGCGTGAGAGGATGCGCTTACTGTATGTGGCATCGTAGCATATTATTGCCCCGTCGGCAACACACGATATGCAACACATACGATATGCACCATGGAACGGAACAGGATTCGCCGTTGGACCGCGTATAGAGTCCAGTCAGATTATCTCAAAAGATCGATGAGGGCCTCCTCCATGGTTGGAAATTCAAAGGAAAAACCCTGGTCCAGGAGCCTCCGCGGGTAAACCCGCTGTCCCTCGAGGATAACGTTCCCGAATTCTCCCAGTATCCATCGAATGAGAAAGGCCGGCACCGGGGGAAGAAAGGTCGGTTTCCCCAGCGCGTTTCCGATCATCCGTGTCATCTCGCTGTTACGGACGGGATGCGGAGCCGTGCAGTTGAGTGGTCCGTCCAGCTCCGTGTGTTCAAGGACAAATTGAAAGACCCTGGCAAGGTCCAGTTCGTGAATCCATGAAAACCACTGCCGGCCGCTGCCGAGGGGAGCTCCCATCCAGAAACGGAAGGGTCTTGCCATCTGCGCCAGGGCGCCGCCTTTTCTCCCCATCACGATGCCGAAGCGGCAGAGAACAACGCGCACCCCGTGATTTTTGGCCTCCAGGGCCGCGCCCTCCCAGTCGGCGGCCAACGTCGCCAGAAAATCCGATCCCGGCGGGTCCGTCTCTTCGAGGGACTCGTCTTCGTGAAACCCGTAGTATCCGACGGCTGACGTGCTGATGAGGTGCGTTTCCTTCCCTTTACGGGGCGCCAAGGCAGCAACGATATGGCGGGTGGTGAGCAGCCGGCTCTCCAAAAGAGAGCGTTTGTAATCATCGGTCCATCGGGCGAAGATCGATGCTCCGGCAAGGTTGATGACGGCATCATGATCGGCGACCCGCTCCTGCCAGGTCCCCTCATGCGTGGGATCTCCCTCCAGAAATGACGCGCCGTCGGGGAGACGCCGGTCCTTCTTGATCGATCGAGTGAGAATCGTTACCTCATGACCCTTCCCGGTAAGCTCTCTGGTAAGGGTGCTCCCCACAAAACCTGAACCGCCGGTGATGAACACTTTCATGATATGATCCTCCCGTAGTGCGCCAGCTGAACGGCCTTCATGTTGTTTCTGCCGTGCTGTCCGGAAAATCCGGTGTTGTCTTTGACAGGAAGGCAGATATCCCGTGGACGCACTCGCCGGTTGTTATCAGCGCGATTGCCCGCTCCATCTCCAGCGCGAGGGCGTTGTGCAGGGATGGATTGCTCGTGGAACGAATCACCTCAAGGGCGGAACGGACGGCGCGGGGCCCGTTGGCCGCAATCATCCGCGCCATGTCAACCGATTCGGCCAGGGCGCACCCCGGGGAGCTTATGCGGTTGACCAGTCCGCAGGAGAGGGCTTCCCGGGCGGTCACTGTGCGGGCAGTCAGGATCATCTCCGCGGCACGTGCCGGGCCCACCAGGCGTGGAAGGGCGGCGGCACCGCCCCAGTCGGGCATCAGGCCGAGGCGGACCTCGGAAAAACAGATGACGGCGTCCGGATCCATGATGCGCATATCACAGCGAACGGCCAGTTCCGCCCCGCCGCCATAAGCGCTCCCGTTCAGCGCGGCGATGATCGGTACCGGCAGGGCGCACAGACGGTCAACGATCGAACGCATATGTGCTATCAACCGTTCAATGGGTGCCCGATCATGGTGTGTCACCGCTTCCACGAGACCGGCGACCTGGGGATTATCGAGACTGACGTCAAACCCGGCGCAAAACGAATCATTCCCCGCCCCCGTCAGAACAACGACACGGGGGGTGTTCTCCTCCAACAGCTTGATAACACTCTCGAATTCACCCCACATGACCTCGTCAAAGACGTTTCGTTTATCGGGCCGTTCGAAGCGCGCAATAGCGACATGGTCATCGTACTCAAGGGTGATCCCGTAACCCGTCATCCGTGCGCCACCTTTCATGAGCCCCTCTGCTCAGAGTGATCCGTCCAGTCTGTCGGCTACCGGTTCCTTGCAAGCCCTGCACCGCTGCGCGCCGCGGAAAAGGGGCTTGCCGCAGGAGGGGCAGTGGTAGCGTTCGCACTCGCCCCGCGCCCATGCAACGCTCCCCTCCTCATCGCCGTGCACGGCTGCCTGCGCCCGCCAGAGGGGGATTGTCCGCTCCATGACCCGCACGCCGGTAGCGAGAGGGAATTTCTCGATGAGGGAGCAGGGCCATTCGTCGCATTGATGGCAGGAGTAAAAACCCTTCGATCTAACGCAGTCCCTTATGGGGCAGGTCGCGCAGAAGCCGTAGAGCGTGCGCGGCGGGTCCGGCTGCATGCATCCCAGGCACTCCGTTTCCTCCGGCTTCGTCCCGTAGAGGTTCCCCATGACCGTCTTGAATTTCTCGTTCCCGTCTCTCGTGGCGATGTAGACGCCGCAGGCTCCGCAGTACAGGCCGCACGGGGCCATGAGGTCTCTGTTCCTGAGCTCCTCTTCGGTCCAGCCTTCCATGGGATGCCTCCCTGTCCGGATTTCCGCCGTCCTTCATGGGGGGAAAAAGATGAAGGGGTTTGGTGTGTTGTTCTATGGTGCTGCGAACAGACTATTTCTTTCTGAGAGCTATCTTCAGTACATCCATCATCTCGCTGACAAAGTGGAAGGCAATCTCTCCCCGGACCTTCTCCGGTATGTCTTCGAGATCTTTCATGTTCCACTTGGGGAGAATAATGGTTTTAATCCCGGCCCGGTGGGCGGCGAGGATTTTTTCCTTAATCCCCCCCACGGGGAGGACGACTCCCCGCAGCGTGATTTCGCCTGTCATGGCGAGGTCTTTCTTGATCGGCCTGCCGGTGAGCATCGAGGTGAGTGCCGTCAGAATCGTTACCCCCGCCGAAGGACCGTCCTTCTGGATGGCGCCCGCAGGGACATGGATGTGGACATCCAGGGTATCGAAGAAGTCGTTGTTGATCCCCAGTTCCTTCGCGTTGGAACGGATAAAACTCAGGGCCGCCGTTGCCGATTCCTTCATGACATCCCCAAGTTGCCCGGTAAGGGTCAACCCTTTGTTTCCCCGCATGCTGGTCGCCTCTATGAAGAGAAGATCCCCCCCTGTCGGTGTCCACGCCAGACCCATGGCAACCCCCGGTTTCGAGACTCGCGCTTTTTCCTCGGAAGTGATGCGGACAGGGCCCAAGTATGTATGCAGGTCTTTCGGGCCGATGGACGCTGACTGGATATCGCCTGCCGCCACTTCGCTCGCCACGCCACGGCAGATGTTGGCGATTTCCCGTTCGAGGTTCCGCACGCCCGCCTCGCGCGTGTACCCCGCTATGACGGTTCTCAATGCCGCTTTCGTGATTCTGATCTGTTTCGGTTTCAGGCCGTTGGCGTCGATCTGGCGGGGGATCAGATACCGTTGCGCGATCCTGATTTTTTCATCCAGCGTGTACCCAAGAAGCTCGATCACTTCCAGCCGGTCCCGCAGGGGAGGAGGGATCGTATCCAGGATATTCGCCGTGGTGATGAACATGACGCGCGAAAGATCGAAGGGGACGTCCAGATAATGATCGCTGAATGAAAAATTCTGTTCGGGATCAAGAACCTCCAGGAGCGCTGATGAGGGATCGCCCCGGAAATTCATCCCCAGTTTGTCGATCTCGTCGAGCATGAAGACGGGATTGTTCGATCCGGCTCGCCGGAGCCCCTGAATAATCCGCCCCGGCAGTGCCCCGATATAGGTCCGCCGATGGCCGCGTATCTCAGCCTCGTCACGCACGCCTCCCAGGGATATGCGGATGAACTTTCTGCCCAGGGCGCGGGCGATCGAGGCCCCCAGCGATGTCTTCCCCGTCCCTGGAGGGCCGGCGAAACAGAGGATCGGTCCCTTGGTGTCCGGCTTCAATTTCCTGACGGAAAGATATTCGATGATCCGTTTCTTCGGCTTTTCAAGGCCGTAATGGTCCTCATCCAGGACCTTCCGCGCCTTTCGGATATCGAGATTGTCCTCCGTCCTCGTCTTCCAGGGAAGACTGATCATCCAGTCCAGGTAGGTTGATGCGACCGTGTACTCCGCCGAGGACGGGTGCATCCTCGAAAGGCGGCCCAGTTCGCGCTCCGCCTCCTTCTTTGCCTCCTCGGGGAGTTCCAGCTCAACGATTTTAGAGCGATACTCTTCAATTTCAACCTTCGATTCCTCTTCGCCTTCGCCCAGTTCCTCCTTGATCGCCTTGAGTTGCTGACGGAGAAAATATTCCCGCTGGCCTTTGTCGAGATCATCCTTGACCTGGGTTTGTATCTTGTTCCCCAGCTCGAGGATTTCGAGCTGATGACTCACGACCCGCGTTATCTGTTCAAGACGTTTCTTGACATCCAGTGTCTCAAGAACCTTCTGTTTTTCTTCTGAATCCGCGTTGATGAGCGTGGCGATCATATCGGCCAGCGCCCCCGGCTCCTTGATTGCAGTGGCGAGCGCGCCAACCTCCTGAGGGAGAAAGGGCGACAGTTTCACGACGCGGTTGAAAAGATTCACCAGATTCGCCATCAGCGCCTCGATCTTGATCCCCTTCGCCTCTTTATTGGCCAGCGTCGTTACCCGCGCTTGGAGATAGGGTTTCCCCTCCACCAGTTCAGTGATGGAAAATCGGGTAATTCCCTGCACGAGCATCTGCGCCTTGTTCTCGGCCGTCTTTGCCATCTTGAGGATGACCACAATCGTTCCCACGTGGTGGATATCATCCGGGCCGGGCAGTTCGTCCTCGGTGAGTGCCTTTTTCCCCATGACGAAGCCGATGAGACGATCGTCGGCCATTGCCCCATCGACGAGTTTGATGGCCCGCTCACCGGTGACCTCCAGAGGAAAGGTCATATGGGGGTACACAACGAGATTGAAAAGGGACAGTACCGGTATAACATCCGGTATTTTGATATCTTTCAGCTCTCCAGAAACCTGTTCAACCATGAAATCCTCCACAGACGTTTTGCAGAATCAAGGACTGCGATTATTCGCTTTGTATGGTGATCTTGCGCGTCGCCCGGTCCGGCGGTATTTTGGGGATACGGATTTCCAGCATCCCTTCATTATACGTGGCGGTTACTCCATCCGCATCGATAGGTATGACGAGAGAGAGAACGCGTTCGAAGGAGCCGTAAGCAATTTCAGCGAGACGATAGTTGGAATTTTTTACCCGGGACCGCTCCATTCTCCGTCCCGAAATCTTTACCATCCGGCGGCTGATTTCCAGATGGATATCATCATGCTTTACACCGGCCAGCTCCGCCACGATGGTGATCTCATCAGCCGTTTCATAGATGTTGACAGGGGGTGTCCAGGTACGCCTGTGCACGACATAGGCGGGATCGAAGAGGCGGAGAAGCCCCTCGCCAACGGCGCCCTGCATCTCCCTGTCGGTCACGCTCCGATCATCCCCGAATCTGATTTTAATGAAATCCATTGTGCGCTCCTGGATCAAGATTTTATCTTCCCACCGGCATTTTTATATAAAGACGTACCAATGTCAACATATCAATGATATCGGGATAGAGGGGCATGAGGAGCGCTGGAATGGGCATGGAGGCCGATTCCGCGTTTGAATGAGATGGCACTTGCTGTCAGATTGACGCCGCGCCGCCATCAACGGTGATCACCGTCCCGCTGATATGTCGGGCTCGATCCGAGACAAGGAAGGCGACCAGTTGCGCAACATCGTCGGGTTCCCCCGGCGGCGGATTTGTGGGGATCAATTCCGGCCACCGTTCCGGATCGTCATACTTTTTTAGAGCCGCCGTCCGCAGCTGCTTTTCCATGCGCGCGGTCTTGATCAGTCCCGGGTTGACCCCGACGACACGGATGCCGTCTTTCATGCTCCGGCCACCCAGAGCACGGGAAAGGGCCATAAGGGCCGCGTTTCCCATACCCCCGGTGACATAATCGAGCCGGGGCCGTTCTCCCGCCGCGCCGATGATGTTGACGATGACACCTTTTCCCCGCGACCGCATCTGCGGATAGACCGCGCGGCAGAGGTTGATGTAGCCGAACACTTTCAGATCCCAGGCCTCCCGCCATCGATCCTCTTCAATCTGCCAGAGATCACCTCTCGGAATGGATCCGGCGTTGTTGATGAGAATATCCATATCCGGGCAGGACACGGCGAGGGATCGAGCCTCGTCTCCGTGGCTCAGGTCGACGGTGTGGATGGTGACTGAAACGTTGAACTTCGATTCGATCGTTTCCCGGGCCTGCCGCAGGACTGACTCGTCCCGCGCGGCCAGATGCAGGGCGCAGCCTTCAGCAGCAAGGGCTTCGGCGCACGCGTATCCGATTCCCCGTGATCCTCCCGTGACAAGCGCTTTTCTCCCTGTCAGTTGCAGATCCATTGCCTTCGATTCTCCCTGTTTATGCGGCATGGTGCCGCACTGGCCTCAAAACATGTATTTGTTTCAACAGGTATGGCGTGTTCACCCTCTGCCCTACGCTGGTTGGGGGGATCCGCCGAAAAGGGCGAAGAGGAGCCCGACAATCACTATCTGAAGGGCCCAGCCGATCAGGCACACACCGACCGCCCGTAGGGTGCTTGTGTAATCAAGCGCCTGTCTGACCGCTATCACCATCGCCGCCAGCATCCAGATGGCAGCCACCACAAAGACCACTTCTCCCAGCTTGGGGATGATACCCACCACGCGAATCAAACCGGGGGCGCTGGAAAAACCGATTGTGCGCAGCAGTTCGCCGAGATCCGCGTGCGTCTGTGGTTCAGGCAGGAGCCGCGTGCCGATAAAATAGGCGAGCCAGGCCCAGACATACCAGCTTACCAGGGCCGCGGCCGTCCCGATCACGATCCCGCCGATGCCCCCTTTTCCGATGATTCCTATGCCTGCCGCCAGACTGGAGAGGACAACCACCGCTATGGCTTGTCCCATTGCCCCCTTATCGTTTTCGACCTCTTCATAGAGGGTGGCATCCAGCTTTGCGGCGCGAAAGATGCGGTTCTGAAAAGTGTTCATGAAATCCTTCTCCAATTTCTTCCCGTTTTGTCTGTCTTTATAATGCAAATCGGCGTCGGATTCCAGCTATTTCGGGAAATTATTTGATGAACAGGGGGGATGATGGTCCTGGCCGGTGTTGTCTCCAGACCGCTGAAGGAGGCAACAGAGGGGCGCGGATCTTTTGTTACTGCTGTTTTTGGAGGAGTAAATCGAGCTTGCGAATGATCTCTTCCTGATTCTTCAAGATCAGCTTCAGATATACGATGGAAGAATCGCTGCTGTGGATCTTCGTCCCCGTTCGATGGCTGTCTGTGAGGGCATCGTAAAATTCCTTATCCAGATCGATATGCACACCTTTGGGAAGGTTGTACGTGGTGTTATCATCGGCGGACGCGTTCATCGGCCCCCAGACGAGGGCGCAGAAGAAACAAGCCGCAAGAAGGAGTATGCGCACGCAATCATGTCTTTTCATCATCCACCTCTCACTTGATTTTCCCTGATTATCCAAGCACAACGTATGCCAGAGGGATGCGGGATGCCACTATTTTCTTGACACGATCCGGCGTGGCTCCTATACTCCCGCCGTCAAAGACCGAGGTTCCCCGAAGCAGGGAGGGAACTTCTTTCTTAGAAAAATCAAGTGGCTGCACGCACCATCCAATCAATTCCAACCGCAAGGAGAAGCAGGCATGCATCAGGGACTCTATTTCGAAGATTTTGAACCGGGGGCAGTATTTCATACGGAGCGAAAGACCATCACGGAAGCGGATATCGTCAGTTTTGTGAGCAACTATACCTATTGCGAACCGCTCTTTATGGACAGGGAGTATATTGAGAAAGAAACCCCTTTCAAGCGTCCCATCGCGCCGGCCCTTCTGACTGTTTCCGTTGCCGACGGACTGTCCGTGCTTTCAGGCATCATCCACAGAACGGGGATTGCTTTGCTGGGGATGAAGGTTGATGTGAAGGGTCCCGTATTTATTGGAGATACCATATCCGTTGAGATCGAAGTCGTCAGCAAACGGGAGACAAAAAAGAAAAGCCAGGGAATCATCACCTGGCTTCACCGCATCCTGAATCAACGCAATGAGGTCGTTATCGAATATACGGTAACCCGAATGGTCAAACGCCGCGCTGAGGGGTGAGGAAGTTACTGAAAAACATGGGTACCGTGCGGTGTAGCACCTTTGTGCCCACTGTATTTAGATAATTCCTTTCGTATGAAGCGCGTTGATAATCATGAAAAAAGCCGCAACCCAATTCGTATATGCGAATAGTTTTTTCAGGTTCATGGGCTTCGTCCTTAACGCAAGTTTCCCTCCCAGTATTCCCCCGATAATCGCGATAACCGCTAAAGGAATTGCCACCGAAGGATTAAAATCCCCCCGAACGGCATGTCCCGCAAAACCCATGAAAGAAATCGCCGCTATTAACGTAGAAGCTGTCCCGACTGCCGTGTGCATCGGCACCCCGCAGGCCAGGACCATTAACGGAACCAAAAAAGACCCTCCCGATATTCCGACCATTCCGGAAACAAAACCGGTCAAAGCAATAACTGGCAATGCGATCAACAAGTTAACACTGTACAGCTCGTTACCGGATTTTATATCCACGACTCCGAACAGTTCATTCGATGTCCGATGCTGATTCTCTGAAACAGGAACAAGCATTACTATTCCCGCCATGACCAACATGACGGCAAAAATCAGCTTTAAAGAAAATCCGTTGAATATATGTGAGAAATACCCCCCTCCGAGTGCCGATAACGATGAAAATGTCCCCATCCAGACAGCCAATGTCCACGAGATAGATTTGTTCTTTTGAAAAACCATTATCGCGGCTACGGAAGCTGAAAAAAGTATGAACTGCCCGGTGGTCGCCGCTTCGTGCATGGGAATGCCTGCTATCGTCAAGATGACAACGTAGAAATTACCGCCCCCTTTGCCAACCATGGTCATTACGACAGCGACAAGAAAAATAAGGCCGCTTATTATAATCAAATGCGCCATTTAAAAATTACTCAGTTTAATCTGCTGGTTCCAGAGACATTGAGTGTCGACAAACCGGATGCGAACCGCCGCCGTGCCAGTTCGTTGACTGGGACGCTTTGAGGAATACGACCCTTCCCCGGACCGGTTTGGTGTCGAAGGGGAAGGCAAGGAAAAATTCCTGCGGAATGCCCGTTTCGTGTGAGCAGCGTGAAATCTGTTATTCCCCGCACTGCCAGGTGACGATATATTCAGTTAAATCATCAGGTTTCTCGATGCCGGGCTCGGCGCGAAGCCATTCTCCGGTCAGCCCCGTCTCCCGGGCGGTGAGATCGAAGTGGCACATGGCAATCCCCATGTCGACCCGTTGCAGATCCGCCAGTTTGAAGAGGTTCATATTACGGCTGCCATATCCTTTCGTACGTTGCAGATAGAAATGCCATCGTGAGCCATCTCTGACGACACGCCACGGCTGTCTGTTTGAAGCCGATGGCCCCAGGCGCACCATTGCAAGCGGCGCGGCAAAGGCACCCGCTTTGTCTCGTGATAAAGGTTTCCTGAAGGTTCCGTCGAAGAAGAGGGTGTCCCACGCGAGCCGGCTGTCCGAACCGGCCCTTCGGCGAATGTACGAATCGAACCAGCGGCGCCTGTCCGCGGCGTATCCCACGGACACCACGGCCGGTATCATCTCGGTTTCTATCAGCGCTATCTTTCTGGAAAAACCGCTCTTGTTGAATGTCCCGCCCAGCCAGCAGGTGCCGAGGCCCCGGTCCATCGCGAAAAGGATGGCCTTTTCAAGGAGATAGCCGCAGTCCTCCATGGCGTTTTCATCCCGGTCAGCGGCGCAGACGATAAAACCGGAAGCCCCCTTGATGAACCCGTAAGTCCCCAGGCTCTTCAACGCGGCGAGGTCATCCGGGCAGGCAGCCACCAGTTCCAGCCGTACTGTTCCGCCCAGCGGGCCTGTGGTCAACTCCTTGAGTATCTTCGACAGTTCTTCTCTGATCTTCGGGTCGATCGGCCGCGGGACATAGGTCCGGCACGAAAACCGCCGCTCGATAATCTCCGTTATCGCCTGATTGTATCCCGCCATTGAATCACGCATTCAGCTGATCAAAGAATCACAGCTTGCCTTTTTGGCTTTTCTTCTCTTTTTTCTCGTTGCGCTTCTCTTTCAACGTTTTTCCCGGTTTCTTCTTTTCTGACTTTTGGGTGTCTTTTCCTTTAGCCATTGTCTTTCTCCTTATCTTTTCAATTTGTTACCTTGGTCAATTCAGGCGGATATGTGTCATCAGCACCCTAGTACCCGACCAGATGGCTTGATTTCGGGTCCTTCAACACTCGCAGCCATGAGCCGTATGTGGGATTGCTGAGCATGTACCACGTACGGCCCCAGCATCTCTGATATTGTCGGACCAGGGCGTCCCGCTGAAGGGGCGTGATGTTTTTCTTTACATCGGGGAGAAAATCCCCCAGATCGTCGCCAACCAGCATCAGGATACGGTATGCGGCGGCTATGGCTTCCCGCCTGCTCTCTTTCTCCGAGCCCCAGCCGGACCGCTCATTCTGCATCAATACATCTTCCGGCTTCACGCCGTCAATGCCGACCCGGGCAAGGTTATTGATTGTCTCCTGCTCCTGCGGGCACCGGCAATCACTCCCCGCCCGCTGTACGCATTCCCGGTTGGTAATAAAGAATACTGCCACATCCTTTTCTTTCAAGTACTTGATGAAGGAAATGGCGCCGGGAACCGCAGGAGCAATTTTCAGAGCGATCCACTTATCCCACGTCCGGGGATCGAATCCGGTTCCATCGATAATGAGCTGTGCCTGATAGGGTGAATTGTCGAGCACCGTTTCGTCGATATCCATCACCACGGCCGGGGGGAGGGGCGAGAAATCCCCCTTTTGCTCAAAAGCAGCCGTCCAGCCCTTGTCATGAATGGCCGACTCGATATTTTTTGCGGCCATATTGTATGCCTGCAGGCAGTTTGCCTTGTATTCAGCTGAGGACCGCACCCACAGCGTGCTGTTCAGATTACGGTTCCCCGTGGCGGCGCACCCGCTCAGTAAGGCCAGCATTGCCGCGAGAATCGCTATCGCTTTAATATGTTTCATAAGCCGGTGTGAAATTTTCATAATCGGGGCTCTGTCCCTGATTACCTTCATTCCCCATTATTTTTCAGGTTCCTCAGGTAATTGAGCGCCATGCCATACCGCCACAATCCATACATCATTATCCTTAACCTTATAGAAAAACCGATATGGACTCACAATAACTTCACGAAAAGACAATTCCGGAAATTCAGGGAAAGGTTTTCCCGATTCAGGAAATTTCCTGAGCCGTGATAGAGATTTCTCTGCTTTCTTGCGAAAGCTTATTGCAGCAGATGGGTTATCGCGGTTAATGTACGCAACGGCCTCGAGAAACTGGGAACGTCCGTTGGGGGTAAATAGTATTCTCAAATTTTGTAAGCCTCAAGATAACGGTCAGCTTCTTTCAATACATCGTCGAGATCATACCCTGTCCCTGCTGCTATTTCTTTCTCTCCCCTGGCGAGCAGGTGCAGAATATCCATTTCATGCTGTGCGCTCGTGTAAACTTCCATACTAACCATAACAGCAGCCGCTCTGCCTCGCTGTGTAATAAAAATCGGTTCTCTCGAAGATGAAACATTCTTCACTACTTCGCTCGCATTTTGCCTGAGATCGGATATGGGTATAATTTTTGGTGCTCTTGCCATTGGTTGTACCTCCTCTTGTATTGTCTATGGTACTACCAAGTGAGTAGTTAGTCAATGATAGCTTGTCAATTGTTTAGGGGTAGTGCCCACCATAACCGGCTGGCAATGAAGCGTAGCGGAATTGCTGGCCCGAGTTGATACGCTTTTTAGATGCTTTCTTCAAAATAATCGCTATCAACCTTTTTGACTGGATACAATGAAACCGTGGATACGCCAACATCATGCTCAATCATCAAGCTGGTAAGTTGTTCGCCGTCAATTAAAACGATCTTACTTCCGATCTGGAAAACGTAAATGCGAGCATCATCGGTGAATCTGGACGTAGTAATAAAGATGCCCTTATTTGCTCTTTGAGCTTGGAGTGCGTCTGCAAATTGCATGACATCAGGACGACCGACCGGATTGTTATCCCAACGCTTTGCCTGAATATACACAACATCAAGACCGAGTTTATCCTCTTTTATAATTCCATCTATTCCACCATCGCCACTTCTACCGATTGCTTTGCCTGCGTCTGCACGCGAACCGCCGTAGCCCATTTTGACAAGCAGTTCCACAACGACCCGTTCGAAAAAGGCAGGCGAGATTTTCTTTAGCCTGGCCAGCAATTCATCTGATAGTTCATCACGAAGATTTTCATACGCAGCTTCCAATGCCTCTGACGGCGTCGCTGTTGAAATGTCTGATGTCCCTTTAGATTCGGTAAGTTTATCACCACTTCTTGTCCCCTTGAGTTGCTGAAATTCGATAAACTCGGGGTATTGCTTGAGCAGTTTTACATTGATGGTCTTAGGCTGCTTCTTCAGAAGATCTCTTCCTCGGTCGGTGATTTGGTAGAATCCTCTGCGTGTTGCTTCGAGCAACCCGGCCTTTTTCATGTAAGTTGAAGCCCAGGCGACTCGATTAACGAAAGTTAACTGTATGCCGCTTGGCAGCATCTCCTTTAGATCATCCTCAGAAAGACCCAATTCCTTTGCCAGAGCTTCAACAGCCTCGCTGGTTGATGTTTCAGTTCCTTTTTGTGCCGCAAACTTGAGAAGCGGCAACATCACACTCTGATAATCTGGAACGGCCATTTATGTATCTCCTTTTGCATTTAACAGTATCTATCTGGAACCTGATAAAAACCACATACGACAACTTTTGCCGTATAAAATACCTCGAAAACATATTAAGAAAACAGGCGTAACTAACTGTTATGTCTTATGTACAAGGATGATTTACGATTTATCATAAGGATTTCATCCTGATCCGCATAACACCCCTTTTCAGACAAGAAATACTCCCCCGGCATGTAATGAAAACCATACAGCGTAAAAATCTGTCGAGATAATGGAAGCCCTAACCCTAAGTTTGGTCATGACATTAGAGACCGGCTGGGATTTTTAAGCGCATCATTTCCTTTCGGTCCAACATGCGTCCATCCACTATAAAAGTTCCATCGCCAACTGCGTGAACGGTTCGCTTCTCCTTTCGCGAATCATCACAGTACGCCTCAACGCCTTCGAGGACAACGATATTGTGCTTCTTGACGAAATCGGCAACTCTGCACTCGATATTTGCCATGCATTCTTTTATCAGGGGCGCTTTGACATGCGTTCCCTTCACGGGGGTCAGCATGAACCTTTCAAATTTGTCAGTATCAGCGCCGGAACAGGTTCCTACGCCAACGACCGTGTCAAGCATGTCAACAGTAGGAATCGCAATAACACACTCCTTCGTTTTACGGAGAGCGGAAAAGGAATAGTTCCAGGGCCCGGTGGTCATGGCAAACAGCGGCGTAAAGTCCACCACCATGGTCCACGAGATCGTCATTATGTTGTTCTTCTTTCCGTCATGTGTCGTAACAAGAACAACCGGGCCGGATTCGATCAACGTAAACGCTTTACTGATCTGCATTTTTCTCATATGCGCACACGCTCCTGTCGTTGTTTGCCTAATGCAACCTTTACTTTCAGACAGAAAACACTCCCCGTGCATGTAATGAAAACCATACAGCGTAAAAATCTGTTGTCAAGAAATTTATCTAGTTGAATAGGGTTGTTACAGCTCTTTCCGGTTCAGAACGGTGTTCAGACCGCCACGGTGTTACCGCCGGAGCGCCTTGGCGGGCATGCGCTATTGCCGTTTCTGTCTGATAGCCGCGGCCATGAGCTCCGCCCACAGCGCGTAGGCGGCCGGGCCGGGGTGAAATCCATCCGCGGCGACGAATTCCCGTGTGAGTGGAAAATCCGGCCGCACGTACTCCCAGCTATCCCTTTTATCGGCCAGATCGCTCATTGCCTGATTGAATAATGCGGCCCTTGTGCCCAGATACCATCGAAGGGGTTGAGGCAAGGCGGGGAAGGCGTGCATGGGCGGCAGGCTTGTCAGGAATACCTGTTGTATTCCAAACCGGGATTTGAGGCGCTCGCACAGGTTGTTGAGGAGTTCCGGCCATTTTTTCAGCGAGGTTCCGCCTGTTACGTCATTGACGCCGACTGAGACAACGGCCACGTCGAAGTCTTCCTGATCCATCGATTCGATATGGTCGAGGACGTCCCGTGTTTTGTCGCCCGTTCGGGCAATGAGTCTCCAGGACAGGTGAAAGTGAGGGGCCAGCAGGGAGACAAGCCGCCCCGACAGGGCCGATGCCTGGCTTTCCGCTCCCACTCCGGCGGCCGCTGAATCGCCCGTTATGAGCAGGCGCAAAGGTTCTCCCGCGCCTGCAACGCCGTGACGAGCCCCTTTCGGCTCAGGAAGCCTGGGCGTTACGAGACGGACATATATCCCCTGCGCCAGAAGAAGAGGGCCAAGCCCGATTGCCGCAAATTGATAGTTCATCAATCGTTTCAATTATATACCATTGTGAAGCTGTTCGGCGCGTTCACGCCCGCATCAGTAGGGACGATCTCGGTAATCATATCAAAAGCCAAACAATCTCAGATACGTAGGAATAGATTGTTACAGATCTACCCAGCGCAGGAGGGCGGTCAGGTAGATCCCCGCGCGTATCCGGGATTCAGGAACACCGGTGAAATGCGCCAGCATGTCGCGGTAGGCCTCGATCTGGTAGCGGTACAGATTCCGTTCCTGGGCGATAAAATGCTCCACTGACTGTCCGTCTTCCGGCCGCGAGGTCTTGAAATCGCAGATCCACCAGGTGTCTCCGTCACACGCGGCGAGATCGATGATGCCGGAGCGCACGCGGCCCGCCGCGGGGGAGTCTTCCAGGTGCCATTCATTCTTCGCGCCCTCGAGGGCCGCAAGCCGCGCCACGAATGGATCGACGAGGGTCTTTTCGGCTTCTTCGACGATTTCCGCGGCTGCTTCGCTTGCACGTTCCCGTCCAATGTCCTGGGTTTCCAATGCGCGTGCCACGGCTGTCTTCGCGGGGAGTTTCTGGCCACCTATGGCTGCGCTCAGAATCGCGTGGATCACCGTTCCCCGCGCCCGGTTGAAGGCTGCTTCGTCGCCCTCCAGTTTTCCTTCCGCCCGCAGGGTCTCCTCCGCGAACGAAGAGGGGGATTTTGCCATGGTGTATTCCTGCCGTTCCGGCCGGATATCATACGGTTCTGGAAGGGTAACAGTGCTGACTCGTTCCTCCGGCGGCGGGGCAGGGGATACGGGGTTGATTACTATGGGGATGTTCGTTCCGGCGGTCACGCTGTCTTTTTCCACTCCGTCGATCCCTTCGTGTTCCATGATCCATTGCAGGATATTCTGCTTACCGACTGTGAGCGTGCCGTCATCCTTCACCTTGGCAACCCCGCTCAGGTAAAGGGCCTCTTTTGCCCGCGTTGCCGCGACGTAAAAGAGGCGTTTTGCCTCGCCCCACCGCCGCTTTTTCTGAAACGTTTTTAAGAGGTTAAAGACCGGCGGAGTGTCCGCGTTTCTCCGGTCCTTCCCCATGGCGACGAGATATTCTCCTTCCGTTCCCGGCACCCGTTCTAGGAGGTAGGGGGGCGATTCAGCGGGGATGTCCGAAAGGGGCGCCCAGTCCGTGAAGGGGAGGAAGACGATGTCGAATTCAAGCCCCTTGGCCCGGTGGATGGTCATCATCTCCACGGGGGAACGGGAGGCGGCGGGGTCGGCGGGCTCGTAGAGGGTGTGTATCGCGGCCTTTACCTGTCTCAGCGTTTCAAGAGGGGTGCCCCGGTTCGCGCCTTCGAGTATATCGAGAAACCGCATGCAGTTCGCGACTCCCGCCATGCCGTACCGCGATGCTGTTCCCCGCGACCCGTCAAGGTCTTCCCAGAAGGCCCTGACGGTTGTTCCCAGGGGATCGCGCCCCACCCGACGCGAGGCGTTTTCCATGGCCTGTATGACGGGTTCCATTTCAGGGCGGGAGCGGGCCATGAGCATGATCTTCTCCATCCAGCTTTCCGGTTCCTGCCGGGCGGTTTCGTACAGGAGATTCGCGTCGATCCACAACCAGGGGGAACGCAGGAGCGACGCCCACGCGAGATCGTCATGCGGATTGGCGAGGAGTTCAGCGATCTTCATGAGATGCATCACCTCCGGCCGCTGCGTGAGGCCGATCCCTTCCCGTACCTGGACGGGGATTCCCTGCTCCTTGAATGCCCTGAGGTATCGGCCGATTCGATTCCGGGTGAACAGGAGTACCCCGATGGTTGCGTCCGTGCCTGCTCTTTTCATAACCTCCCTGACTCTTCCGGCAAGCCATGCGGCCTCGTCATCCTTTGCCTTCTCTCTATCGTCGTCCGCGAAGAGGGCCAGCGATACCGTCCCTGCTTCCCTGCCGCCGTATGGTTCGGAGGGGCTGAAGGGGACTTCATCGGCGTCGGGATCGGGGTCTTTCATGACCACGGTACCGAAGAGGCCGTTGATCCATTCGATCAATGTTCTCCCGGAGCGGAAGTTCGTCATCAGGAGGTGAGAATCGAGGGGGATTGTTCCCCCGCCGGGGACGGGGATTCCCTTCTTTGCCTCCATAAAGAGGCTGACCTCGGCATTTCTAAAGGAGTAGATGGACTGCTTGGGATCACCCACGATGAAGACGGTTCTGCCGTCTTCCGGGGACCATCCCGCGCACAGAAGGCTGACGAGCTCCCACTGGGCGCGGTTGGTGTCCTGGAATTCGTCCACGAGGAGGTGGCGTATCCGGTGATCGAGGTACATCTGAATGTCCGAGGGATCGGCGCCGCCGAGCGCCCGGAGCGCGGCCTGTTCCAGCCCGGCGAAGTCGACGACATGCCGGTCGCGGCAGGCGGTTTCGTAGCGATCGATCAGGTCGGCCGCGGTGACGATAAAGTCTGATAGGGTCTGTACGTCGCCTGCAATATCGCCGGGGGAGGGGAGGGTCTTGCATTCGGCGAGGGCGGCGGCGCACACGTCGCCCATCCCGGATATCATGGTTCCCCATCGTGTCTTGCCGGACCCCCCGTAGAAGCCGCTCGCGGGGCCGAAGCTCTTCCGGGCCGTCCCCGCCTTCGTGGTAAAGGCGTTCGCGATCGTCTGCCAAGAGGGAAGGTTGTCCCACGCGCACCCCGGCAGGGATGCGGGGAGGAGCGCTCCCAGCGGCACCCCCTGTTCATTAAGGTTCGCCGTCAGATCATTCCAGCACTGGCCAAGATCTGTTTCCTTAAAGCAAGAGATGAGATTACGGAGACGGCCTTCGATGTAGACGCGCAGCCGTTCGTTCAGAACGGCCGGGAGCGCCGAAAGCCCCCGCCCTCCCGCTCCCCGGATGATCTCGATGAGGTCCCGGAAGCGCCCCCTGTTCTGTATGATGCCGCTGAATTCCGCGGAGATGCCGTTCCAGTTGTTGTTGTGGTAGAGGAGACGGTTTTCGAAGGCCCTCCGCCGGTCGTCGGTTGCAGGATACGAAAAGAATCCTTTCAGGGTGGCCTGAACGGTTTCTTCCATGAGGATGGTCTGCGCCTCATTGTCGATGATCTCGAAATCGGGGGCGACTCCTGCTTCAATAGGGGCGCGCCGGGCGATATAGCTGCAAAAACCGTGGAATGTCATGATATTGAGCGTGTCGGACGAGGTGAGAAGATGCGCTTTTCCTTTGTGCGCCTGGATGGCCCGTTCGGCAAGGAGGGCCAGTGCTCCGTCCGGGTCATGCGCGTTGTTTTTACCGTTGAGAAAGCCTGTTATGCGCTGGCGCATCTCACCCGCCGCCTTTTCGGTGAATGTGATGGCCAGGATCTCCGCCGGATCACGAACCTCCGCCAGGAGCTTGAGAAAACGCCGGGTCAGGAGGGCCGTCTTGCCGGACCCCGCGGGGGATTCGACGTGTTGAGACCGGGTCGTGTCGAGGGCGGCGGTCCGCTGGGCGGCGTCATTCGGTTGCTGCATCTGTTTCCTCTTCCGTATCAGACCATTGCGGGCCCATAACGCCCACCCGGCAGAGGGTTATGAACGGGCAGGTTTCACAGGCCATGTGTCTGCGGGGTTCGTTCGAAACGGGGAAAGGCTCGGGGCGGAAATCCCCCGATCCCAGGATTGTTCCCAGCCGAGCCAGGGCCTTTCTCCATTCCTCCAGGGAGGATTCAATTCCCCTGACAGGGGAGATTCCGATATCGCCGGCGGACCTGAGGCGGATATATCCGGCTGAAAAGGATGTGTTCGGGCCCGTATATGTCTCCAGACCGGGAATGCGTCCATCCGCAAGGGCCATCAGGTAGATGACGAGCTGGGGGTCTTTCAGCCGTTTGACGATATCCCCGGACGAGGAGGGGGTGCCCGTTTTGTAGTCCCACAGGAGTAAGCCCTCATCTTTGCTGAAATCCACCCGGTCGATCCGCCCCCGCAGGACGAAGGGAAGCCCCGCAATGGCGAGGGCGTCAAAGGGGGCCTCTTCGGCGACGCACCGCCACCCTTCGAGCCATCGTTTTTGTTCGCGGTCGAGCCACTGGATGAGTATCCCTCCTTCCTCCGTATCATCCGCATCCCCGATCCAGCGTCGGCGTTCCACTTTCCACTGTGGTCTTTCAGCCACATTTTGAAGCGCTTCGTCAACACATGCTATCAGGAGGGGCCGCGTCTCATCGCTGTTCAGGTCTATCGCCCGTTCTCTCACTCTGCGGGTAAAGAGGGCCAGGGCCCGGTGAATCCGGTTTCCCTTCTCCCGGGGAGAGGTATCCGGCTCTATTTCCTCCAGCGGTTCCACGTTCAGAATGGTCTCGACAAAGAAACGGTACGGACAGGTGACCGCCGTCTGGAGACGGCTGGCAGAGACGGTTTCAGGGATGCATTCATCATGGAGAAGTTCGTCTTCCCGGATATCAGCCGATATTTCTTCATGTAATCCTTCATATGCTGATCGCAACCATTCGGCCCGCAGCCAGGCCGGATCGGGGGTGTTCCAGATGTCGATGGAACGCTTCTCTTCGGTGGCGGGCCAGAAAGGGGAAGGGGTAAGGGGCTTGAGGTCTTCCTGCTCCGCCCGAAGGAGGGTGATATCCGGCGCGAGGGTCATCAGGTGATCAAAGGAGCGTCGCGCGAATTCGTACTGGCTCTCCGCCGTTCCCCCCTGGACAAGCCGCCGCTCCGTAGAATCGAGAAAGGGAAGGGGGCGTACCGGTTCCGGGAGCGACCGGTCGTCCATGCCGAGAAGATACAGCTTGTCGAAATCGAGGCCGCGCGATTCGATGGCTCCCATGATCTGTATCCCCGCATCCTCCGCCGCACCGACCTGTACCATCTTCCGGGAGGCGAGATGCGCGAGCCACCCCGAAAACTCATGCCCATCCATCCGCGCCTCGGACAGGTGGCGGTCGATCTCCTCCATGATCTCGTCCAGACCGCGCCTGTCAACAGTATCCTTTTCATCCGACAGAACGGGGAAACCGAGGCGGTCCCACACCTCCCGCAGTTTTCCCGCCCAGAAGGAGCCTTCCTTCTTTTCGGATATCTGCATTGCGCGACAGAAGATGGAGAGATGTTCAGTACCGGCCGGCGGTATTGAGGCATACGTATCGGGATCTTCCGCCTTCAGCACTCGCAGAAGACTGTCGAGACTGGAATCGACGGATCGCTTTCGCCAGACGATGTCGGCCCGCGCTATCCGTGCGCGCTTTCCCTGCCAGCAGCCGTAATAGGAGGACAGAAAGAGGGAGAGGAGCAGTTCGCGGGGCTCCCCTTCGATGATGAAACGCAGGGGGAGGAGGGCCGCCTGCATCAGGTGCGTCTCGAGAAGGGCGACGCCCTTTGTCATGTTGAACCACGAGGAGCCGCGGGGCGGAGGCGTCCCCGTCACGTCCCTGAGTCTCCGTTCCAGTTCTTTTCCGTACCGGTCCATGTCCGGAACGATCACCCCGATGCGATGGAGGGGAACCGTCCGGGCGTCCTGAACGAGACGATGGACCAGGAAGATGACCTCCTGTTCGGGGGAGGGAAGGGCCAGGGACTCGATCCGCTCCGGCTCGCGGGCCGGGCGGGTAATATAGGTAACATCACTGTATTTCTCGAGGGTTGTGAACAGTTCGTGTTCCACTGGGGCGGGCGATTCGAACCCTGCCAGGGCGATCCTGTCAGGAAGCGTCGCTCTCGCATCAATGATGGCTCGGCGCAGGAGAGTCGGGCGGCTGGACGGGTGAAAGAGGCCGGCCGATTCGAGTGATTTCCGGAAGGCGGCACTGATCCCCCGCCGCCATTCCACGAGGGGTGTGGCGGGGAAGCCTGACGCCGGATCAAGGTTGTGGCGCACCATGACGCCGAAGGTCTCGTCGAGAATGGCGCAGAGGTTCGGATCCGACGTCAGCGGGGGAGGGGGCTCGATCCGGCGGGCCAGTTCCTTCCAGAGGTTGAGTCGGTAGAGATCGGGAGCAGGGATCTCCTCGGGCCATAATTCAGACCATGTCCGGTCGAGCCAGGCGTTCAGGGTCATCGCCCGGAGGGGCTCCCATCCCTCTTTCCCCTCGCGGAGACACTGGAGGCGGAAGCGGCGGGCGAGGTTGCGCGCCAGTCTCCCGGTGGAGGTCAGGTAGAGCCGGTCGGGGTGTATGTCGGTCATGGCTGCTCAGGCGCCCGTATAACTTGAATTGTGAGGATCTCTTACAATACCGGTCGAAACTTCGGCAGGCTGAACTCGCCGGTTATAGCCTCCCAGGCGACCTCGACCGGCATGTCGCAGCGCACCTCGGAGAGGTCACAGCCGACAATGTTGGTCAGCATATGGGGTCCTTCCTCCAGTTGCACCACCGCCACAACATAGGGAAGATCTTCCTGAAAGGCCGGATGGAAGGCGACATGGTTGACGGTAAAGCTGTACACCGATCCTTTTCCCGCAGCGACGATCCATTCCGTTTCCGTGGAATGACACCGGGGGCAGATGAATGATGGAGGATAGCGGACAAAACCGCAATCGCCGCATTTCTGAATCTTCAGGAGGTGCTGTTTGCACCCGTTCCAGAATTCCTTTGTGTCCGCGTTTATTTTTGGCAACGGTTTGTTATATGTCATGGCTACTACCCCCTCCTCAGGATATAACAGGAATGAGTCTGCAATATTGCCCCGTTATCGCTGCAAAGGATAATTTCAGGTTTCTTTGTGCCTGTTTCCGGGCCAAGCTGCCTCTCTTCACATCGACCCATGAGTTGCATGACCGCCTCCGTGAGGGGGGTGAGCCCCATGTGGTACGCCTCAGATAGCTGGCCCCCTGATGTGTTGACGGGCATCCGTCCCCCCGGTTCGATGGTTCCTCCCGAGAACCACTCCTCTCCTTCGCCGGGGCCGAAGAAGCCATAATCCTGGAGCGTGATTTCAACGGTATAGGTAAAACAATCATATATCTGGCAGGCGTCGACATCTTTGTGGGTAATGCCCGCCATTGCGAAGGCCGTTTCACCCGCCTGCCGGGCGCCGGTCGGCCCAGCAAGATGGGTCGCCTGTGCGAAGTCCGACGACGGATTGTGCTGCCCCATCCCCATGATGGTGACAAGGGGGTGCTTGAGATCGCGTGCCCGTTCGGCCGAGGTTATGATGCAGGCCCGTCCGCCGTCGTTGACCAGGCAGTTGTCGGGGAGACGGAAGGGTTCGACGAGCCATTTGGCGTTGTAATAATCTTCGTATGTCAGCGGCTTGTTCCGCATGACAGCCCGCGGATTCATCTGCGCCCACTGGCGCTGCCCCACGGCGATGTGCTTCCAGGTTTCGGGACCCGTGTGAAACTCATGCATGGCACGCCGCGCCGCCATGGCGTACCCCGATGTGGCTCCGAAGTGACCGAACACCGTTGTATCGCCCCCACGATCCATGAGCATGCGGGACATGCTGTCCCCCGAGTGAGCGAACGAAAGAAGAACGTACTTGCAAAGACCGGATTCGAGCGCGCCAACTGCGTGCTGTAAGTGGCTGCGCGATCAGTTGGCGTCCTGGGACATATAGGTCGGCGTGATACCAAGATACTGAGCGAGGACGTAGGGGTTGACATCGGACTCCCCCGTGGGTGGAGAAAAGTGGCGATAGATCATGAGTCCGTCGATATCCTCCCGCTTCAGTCCGGCGTCTTGAATGGCATTGGCGCAGGCCTCGAGATGAAAACTCACGGTAGTCCTTTCGGGGACCTTCCCCTGGGGCGTATACCCCACTCCGACGATAGCGTACTTATCTTTTACTTTCACTGGTTGCACCTCGTCTTTCATGTAATGTATTAAGGTTTTGTATTCTCTCTTCTCCGGATCTGTGAGAAAATATGGAACCGGTTTTCACCCCGACCAGCGTTGCCTGATACCCATCCAGATGATGTAGATGAACATGAAGATGGTGGATACCGTCGCCGGAAGGGCGCTTTCCCGGCCGAACAGGGCAAGAGCGAGCCCCGCCCCGAGGCCGTAGTTTTTGATGGTCCCCAGGAGGACCAGGCTCATCCTGGTCTGGGCATTGATTTTGAACAGTTTGCCCGACCATTCAATGATGAATCCCAGGACGAACATGCTCGCCACGGCAATACCCACAACGGGGAGCAGGCGCAGCGGCTCTCCCATGATAACATCCTGATTCAGACCCACGATCGTATATACCACAACAAAAAAGCTCCAGTTGGTGATAACCCCCTTGAAGCGTTCTAGGTTCGTCCCGATCCGATGCCGGACAAGGAAACGGGAAACCACCAAAGGAAGGGCCATCAGCACCAAGGCGGTGAAGGCCAGGCGCTCCAGGATGGAATGACCTGAACCCATGACAATATAAAGCGCTATCGGCAGGACCAGCAAGGCTGCCAGATATCCACCCACCGTTCCGGCAAGTGAAAATGTCTTATTCCCCCTGAGAAGATCGGTGAAGGGAATAATGGCCACGGCCGGAGGCATGAGGGCGAGTATGATAAAGCCGTTCAAGAGTTCTCTGTCGTCAATGACAAGGACGCTGGCGCCAAGGATAAAAACGGCAAGAACGCCATACGTCATCAGGATGCCGATAAGAGCCGGGACGATGAGGGGGCGCGGGGAACGAAAGAAACTCCCGGAGATCCCCATGGTCGAGAGGGTCATGACCAGGGCAAGGGCCGGGAGGGTCAGGTGTCTGGTCCAGACGCTGGCCCCGGGGAAGAGAAGCCCGATGACCAGTGCAAGGGACAGTATGAAATCACGGTTTTTCAATAGCTGTGTGATTTTTCTCACCGTGTGCCCATGGTTCGTGATGATTGAGAAGTCTGGTTGGAAGCTGTCACTAATATCAAAAGTTTCCGGCAGTATAGGCAATTGCCCCGAGCGTGTCAAGGAAAGAGGACAGGAATGTCAGGAGCACGTAATATGTC
>DIXO01000003.1 GCA_002428735.1 Syntrophaceae bacterium UBA6078
GACAGTTCTATTTGCTCTTGACAGCGCATTCTCAATAAAAATTGCTTCTTCGTGCCAAAAGCGATCACAGACGGGTTCTGGTCTGAAGAGCACGGTATGCTTGCGTTACGGTTGTTGACCGGTTATCAAACATACCGGATGTGAGAAGACTGAGCCGCGGAACTGTTCATTTTTTAAAAAGCGAGTCCAGCTTTCTTCTCGAGTCAGGGGTTATCGATGCCATCCTACCGCTGGAGGAAGAGGGATTGAATTCAAAGTAATCGCAGAAATTACTCCGATCCTTTTCCACAACCCGCTCCGCCTGCGGTTCGCGACAGTCGTTATACGACCCAGGGTCATAAAATCGGCAGTTGAGACAGACGTGCAAATCGCCCCTGCAGGAAGAGCAAACATCCCTTCTCCCCACGGTTGCCTCTCTGTTCAGTTCTTTCCAGCATTGGTGACACACTCTCATTGATTTTGCCCTCGCCGGTTATGAAGAGGCATAAGAAGCCATACGTCCCGTGGAGCTTTTTCCTGAAGCATGCGCCCGCGAAACATGGCTGTTTATAATCCCGCTTGGAATGATCTGTCAATACCATCTCGAAAACGTCCGTCGAAAAGATAAGCCCCTGGAAACAAACCGATATATCTCTTGTTGTAGCAATGTAACTCTTTTATGTGCTATATGCCCTTCGTGGAGGTTCGGTTATGTCGATAGATTTTAAAGTAAAGATGGTGAGTGCCAGGTTTCTTGATCCCAGTGATGGCTTTACAGAAAAGAAAGTGGACCTGGAATATCGAACTGATCCGCTGACCGGAGACTTTGGACTGGTGAGGGATCGGCGATTTACTAACCCTCCCAAACCTGATTTGACGGCGCTCATAGAAAAATCACGCCGAAATTGTCCTTTTTGCCCCGGCAAACTGGAAGAAATCACGCCCCGGTTTATCCCTGCATTCAGGAAAGAAGGGCACATAAAAATCGGAGAGGCAACCGTTTTTCCTAATCTCTTTCCCACGAGCGAGTACGGTGCCGTAACGGTTATCTCCAGGCAGCATCATGTCCCCCTCTCTGAATTCACGACACCCCTGTTAACGGACGCATTTCTTGCCAGCCGGGAATATCTGAAAACCGCTGCCGCCTACGATTGCCGGGCGCACTATTGCGGTGTCATGTGGAATTATTTCCCTCCCGCCAACTCCAGCCAGGTCCATCCGCACCTGCAGCCCTTTGCCGGGCCCTTTCCCCTGTCATATCACAAAAAGTTACTGGCCGGCTCAAAACGGTATCTCCGGGAAAAAAGAGCGAACTTTTGGCAGGAACTCATACGGGATGAAAAGAAACGGGGAACGAGATACATCGGTGAGATTGGCCGTACGGCCTGGCTTGCCAGCTACGTCCCGCGATCCTTCCAGATGGATGTTCGGGCTGTGTTTCAGAAGAGAAACACGATCATGTCATTATCAGACGATGATCTGTGTGATCTGGTGGAAGGATTAACCCGCGTCTTCAAGTATATGGATGAGCAGAACTATTACAGCTTTAACCTGTTTCTCTACTCCGGATTACCGGGCGATGACAGTTTTTGGACCCAGGCCAGAATCATTCAGCGAGGTCCGTTGCCCTTTGTAGATATCTCCGATGGTGCCAATGCGACACTCCTGGGGGATACGCATATGACCATTAGAAGCCCTGAGTACATTTGCGAAGGATTACGCCCGTATTTCTCATGATCTATCAGGCCGAGACAGAGAAACCCATCGAAGATAGGATAACGAAATCACTTCCATGGCTTTCACTCTCGGAACGCTTCACTGAAGGATTTGAGGATAGCGTGCATATGGCATTCACGCCAGTGAGTAGGTTATCTTTCCATTGTGGCTTTTGCTCCGCACCTTCCCCTGTTTTTCCAGATGTGTGACATGCGCCATGGTTTCTCCAAAAGCGAACCACTTCTGCTGAGCCGGAAACTCTTCCCATGTCTTGGCGGTGATATCCCAACTGATATGGGGAGCGATCTGGAGAATGTTTTTTTCCCCATCACCGAGGGCAACCAGCACTTCATTCAGCCGGGCACGGTGATGGTCCTGCAGCTCTTTCACCCTTCCGCGGAGGTCATGGACCAGGCGGCGATGTCCTGTGAGCACGAGTTCGACATCCAAGGTTTTTACCTTCTCAAGACTCGCCAGATACTCTCCCAGAGAGTCTTCCATCTCCAGCCAGTTGGTGATATTGGGCGTAATATCAAAGAGAATATGGTCGCCCGCAACCAGGATTTTTTTGTCGGCTTCGTACAGACTCGTGTGGCCGGGCGAATGTCCGGGGGTCGCCACGCATCGGAAGTGGAAATCGCCAACCTCTATCATGTCTCCATCATTAACAACGGTAAAATCAATCCTCCGGTTTGCGCTATATTTATGTGCCGGGTGTCTTTTCATGGATGCCCGCGCGCCTTCAGCGTCAAAGCCATGAGAGATATAAAGTTCCACCATCTTCTCCCAGTGGTTCTCCCCGGCTAAATGGGTATAGAGACGCTGAGCCTCACACTCATTGAAGTAAACGGTAGATTTTTCAGAGGCAATCGTGCCGACAAGCCCCATGTGGTCCACATGAAGATGGGTAATGAAAAAATCGGTTTTGTTCAGATCAACCCCGAGCGTTTGAAGCGCTGTGTTCATTGCGTTCAGGCATTCTTCGCGATTAAAGCCCGTATCGATGATCAGGAAACGGTCTTTCCCCTTAACGATATAGCTGTTCAGCCACTTAAGCGGACTTTTTGGGAGCGGAATTTCCGCACGGTACAGATTGGGAAGAATTTCTTCAATCATGCCATTATCAACCTCCGTGAGCAAAGGTAATCCTGCATCATTTTACGCGTCCACTCATATGCGATATTGCGGTTTAGTGCAAGGACAGGGTGGAAATCCGATTCATCCCATGAAACCAAGGAGGGCTGAGGGATCCGCAGTCGATCAGGATGTTGATCGCGTCAGCATCGCCTCGCGCCGCCCCGACTCAATCACGGCGATGGTCCCATAAGTTGCGGGAAGGTTTGACGTACTCTGCAAACACACAAATGACCAAGTATCTTAGTCAACCCTATATTTCACAGCGAGCGGCCTTGCGATCTCGAAGGCTGAATATGTCGCCAATTGGATCTGATTCACCGATTGCGTGATCGGCGAAACGGCAGCGAATGAAGAAGTCTTGAAAATGTAAATGATTTTAGCTTATCTCCTCAACTTTCGGGATTAGATTTTATTAGCCATGATTTTGTTCTTTGACAGATTGACATAATACAGGGCAGCTTTCATTATCAGATCGAAGAAGGTTTGAGCTGTTTCTTCACAGAAAGCACCCATTGCGCGAAGGTGGTCAACTGCCAGAGTAAGGATTTGGTATAATGCTTCGATGAACGATATGTCGCTGAGTTCATCACAACAGGCATAGAACAGATCACCGAAGGTTCGATGATCCGTTTTCATGCGACACTGATACGCGAAAAACTGGTAGCGCATGAACACGATACTTATATGAGCGATGATGGCATCATAGTCACGGCACTGGATCTCTTTTGCCAACTTCAGGTGTTGCTTGGCCATTTTGAAGAACACTTCGATATCCCACCGCTTGCCGTAGATCCTGACGATATCTTCGTCAGGAAGGTGGATATCGGTGGAAAGGAGCGCAAACCAATCTTTTTTACGACGATCGCGGACAAAAACCACCTTGGCCATATGTTCGTCTTTGAGCGTGACGAGAACACCGGCCAGGATATTTGCCCTGCCTCGGCGTTTTTTCAGGTGGCGATAGATGGTCATCAGGTCACGGCGGCGCCCCTCAAAACCATAGAGGACTTTCGGTGTCTTTTTTACCATGCAGATAACCGGCAGATGCTGACTGATGTCTACAATGGTTGCCGGCATACCGAACCAACTGTCCATAAGGACAGAGCGAGCGTCGATACCCGCAGCACGTACCCGTTTGACCATATCCGCAAGGAGAGCCGTGCTCTTCGTTGTGGTCTCTTGGCGTCGCTTGTAGGCACAACAGCGTTTATCCACGATCTTGGTTTCTTCACAAAATCGTTTGGTGGTATCGGTCGATGACAACAGGGCAAAATCCAAAGGGAGGCAGCTGATACATCGGACCAGCAGAGGGTGAGCATGCGGAAGCCCCTGATAAAACGGTCGGTGATGTGATCTTTGACCCGACTGAGCAGCTCAACCATCGTGGACCGAGACCGATCGTCGGTGCTGTCATCGATGATCAGGACCGATTCCCTCTCATCGTTAAAAAGCGGTAAAGTCGGATGCCGATGATCAGGAGAAACGACGTCAGTTGGAGCGAGGCCCCTTCAGTAGATCATAGGCTGCATTCTTTCCGAAGGGGGCATTGTCATTGATAACGATACCCCGGAAAATGTTTTTTCCGAAGAAAAGTAAAGAAAATATAGGTTTTATCAAAGAGCGAACGCTGTATCTGTGCCGTTTACGGATGCCGCAGCAGTGCAGTATCGTTGAAATATGGAAATGGTCAAAAAAGTCATCACTCTTGTCGGAAACGGAAACATCAGCTTGTATTTGGGAGGCGAGCTTGGTATGGTTTGTAAGAGCCCTTTCCTTTTGATATTGTTTTTTTTTCAAGCAAATTCACTATAAATCAAAAGACCGGGCTCTTCAAGTATTATGTGCGATTATCTCAACATGTTAAACCATATCACACTTCACAGTTGTTAATCCCGAAAGTTGAGTAATCTCAAAAATGTTGTTAAAACCGCTTAGAAAACAACCTCTTTCTTGAATTCGCCTTCTAAGCCCTAAACATGTAGATATTTCTTGACAAACTGCATCCGCATCCGTCATGGTCATTTTGGCGTGGGTAATACTTACGTCAACGTGTCAGTGGAAGAGGCACTAGGCAAGAGAACCTAAAATGAACATTCTTTGTAAACACCAGTTTGGAAGAATAGAAGTGGTTTTGGATAATGCATATTTTTATTATATGCCATCGCCAAATCCTACTCAATTACCTTCAAAAAATGTGGTGGATTTATACCACTCGATGAGTTTTTGTGAACTTCGAGGTCAGTCTGTCAAGATCCTGGCCTTTGACTAAAAGTTCCCCGCGAGACGCTACGGGGTATGACATCAATATAAACCAATAGAAAAGGAGATAGTCTTATGAACACAGTTGTCACGTACTCAAAAAAGGGTACGATTGGTTTGATCACCGTCAATAATCCCCCGGTAAACGCCCTTTCCCAGGCCGTTCGCGCCGGGCTCCAATCCGGTGTGGAGCAGGGACTCGCAGATAAAGGCGTGGAAGCAATGGTTATCCTGTGCGAGGGAAGGACTTTCATGGCAGGTGCCGATATTCGGGAATTTGGGAAGCCGCCTCTGCCGCCGGCGCTCCCCGATGTAGTTTATTTTATGGAAGATTCTCCAAAACCGATGATCGCTGCGATCCACGGCACTGCATTGGGTGGCGGTCTTGAAGTAGCGTTAGGCTGCCATTTCCGCATTGCCGTGCCCACGGCGAAAGTCGGACTGCCGGAAGTGAAACTGGGGCTCCTTCCCGGCGCTGGCGGTACCCAGCGTCTGCCACGCATTGCCGGTGTAAAGGCTGCCTTGGACATGATCGTCTCCGGTGATCCCATCCCGGCAAAAAAAGCCAAAGAACTCGGCATTATCGATGAAATAGTCGAGGGGGATCTGAAAGCTGCGGCGCTGGCTTTTGCAAAACGAGTTGTTGCGGAAAAAAGACCGATCCGAAAGGTTCGCGAGATGGTTGCCGCAGTAGACAATCCGACCCAGTTTGAAGATTATTCCAAGGACATTGCAAAAAAGCGGCGCGGGTTCATTGCTCCATTCAAGTGTATAGAGGCGGTGCGTGCGTCGGTTGATCTTCCGTTCAGCGAAGGGATGACGCGCGAGCGAGAGATCTTTACGGAACTTCGTGAGGGTTCACAGTCCAAAGCTCAGAGACATGTTTTCTTCGCTGAGCGAGAGGTTGTCAAGATTCCGGGATTACCCGAGAACACGCCGATCCGTGACATCAAAACCGTTGGCGTTCTGGGCGCCGGGACAATGGGTGGCGGTATTGCCATGGCCTTTGCCAACGCGGGCATACCTGTTCGGCTCCTTGATGTGAAGCAGGAATTTATTGATCGGGGACTCGGCGTGATCCAGAAAAATTATGCGAATACAGTTGCTAAGGGTAGGCTTAAACAGGAAGTTATGGATCAGCGCATGTCTCTTATCAAACCGACCCTTTCTTATGACGATCTTAAAGACGGGGACCTGGTAATCGAGGCTGTTTTCGAGGAGATGGGGGTTAAAAAGGAAGTCTTCGGGAAGTTGGATACAGTCTGCAAACCCGGTGCAATCCTTGCGTCTAACACATCCTATTTGAATATCGATGAAATAGCCACAGCGACGAAACGGCCGCAGGACGTAGTTGGAATGCATTTCTTCAGCCCTGCCAACGTCATGAGACTTTTGGAAAACGTTCGGGGTGCTAAAACGGCCGATGATGTGAAAGCCACCGTGATGATGATCGGCAAAAAAATCGGGAAAGTGCCGGTCATGGTCGGCGTCTGTGATGGCTTTGTCGGCAACAGAATGCTCGCGCAGCGAAGCCGGGAGTGCTATTTTATGCTGGAGGAGGGTGCCCTTCCCACGCAGATCGATAAAGTTATTTATGATTTTGGCTTCCCCATGGGGCCATATGCCATGAGTGATATGGCAGGGCTCGATGTAGGATGGCGTAACCGAAAGGCAAAATTCGATCGTCTTACAAAGCGAGAGCAGGAAAACAAAATCCTCGACAAGATCTGCGAGATGGGGCGGTATGGCCAGAAAACTGGGGCTGGTTTCTACAAGTACGATGAAAAACGTAACGCAATGCCGGATCCTGTCATTGAGGAACTGATTATAAGGCACTCAGAGGAAGTGGGCATTAAACGCCGTCAAATATCCGATCAGGAAATTATTGAACGTGCCATCTACGTAATGATTAACGAAGGTTCGAAGATTCTCGAAGAAGGCATCGCTGCACGGCCTCTCGATATCGATGTGGTCTGGATTTACGGATACGGCTTCCCGGTTTATTTAGGGGGTCCCATGTTTTATGCCGATACCATCGGATTGAAAAAAGTGTATGATGCAATTTTGAAATACAGTGATATGGTGGGTGCCCAATACTGGAAACCGTCACCGCTTCTAGAAAAACTGGCCAAAGAGGGAAAAGGATTCTATTCCTGATTATGAATCCCCTGATAAGAATTTGTACATGAAATTCTTATAGGCCAAAATTGTTACAATGTCAGTGGTGAAATTTTTAGTTGAACTGCGCTTGCCCCATTATATGGGGCAAGTTTCATTTATGGGTATCATGATTTTGTCTGACAGTTGTGATATGGTTTACCCATAATGTTGTGCGAACTTGTATAATGAAAGATATCAGAAGGGCTATTGAAGGGGAAACTCGTTTCAAAATTTCGGTTGAAGTTACCATGAGATCCAGATCGTCAGCCGCGGTCGAATTCATACAACCCGTTTTATTTTTTGCCGGAGAGTCGGGATGGCGCACGATAGATTGAGTGGAATAAAGGAGCGGAAATCATGTTACTGATAGAAGACCTGCAGGTAAAGCTGGGAAACAAGAAGATCCTCAGAAACGTGGATCTGGAGATCCTCCCGGGAGAAACCCACATACTGTTCGGCCCGAACGGATCGGGAAAAACCTCTCTTTTGATGACGATCATGGGGTACCCTCAATACAAGGTAACCGGTGGAAAGATCATGTTCAAGGGAGAAGACATCACGTACATGACGATCGATGAACGGGCGCGGCTCGGGATCGGGATGTCGTATCAGCGGCCACCCAGTATACAGGGGCTGAAGACACGGCGGATGATCGAAGCATGCTCACACGACCATATCGATGTCGATGCCCTTGCCGGGAAGGTCAACTTCACGGATTTTCTTGATCGAGATATCAATGTAGGTTTCTCAGGCGGGGAGATCAAGCGGTCAGAACTCTTGCAGTTGATGGCTCAGGATGCCGATCTCGTGCTCTTCGACGAACCTGAATCCGGCGTTGATCTTGAGAATATCTCACTCATAGGAAACACGATCAACGCTCTCTTGGAGCGGAGGCCCGATGATGAACCGTGTAAAGCTGCAAAACAATGCGAAACAGTAAATGTGCCGACACCCTTCAAGACGGTGAAAAAAATTGTTGAAAGCCGGTCCAAAATGGGGCTGATAATCACCCACACGGGTTTTATCCTGGACTATGTGACGGCTGATAAAGGGCTGGTTCTCTATAACGGCGTAGTGGCGGGGAAGGGCCACCCGCTGGAAATATTCAAGCAGATCCGTAAGGTGGGATACAGGGAGTGTGCACGATGCGCAGCTTAGACGACAAGGCCCGCGAGGCGAAAGGTAAAAAGGCGGCGATCGGACCGGACATCGATCTGGATGCTTATTCTCTGGAATCCCCCGCGCATGGCGAGTTGAAAGACTTGCAGGTGCTTCCCGCAGCTGACAGGGAGAAGATGGCCCTTGCCGGATTGGACATCAGCGAGGGGGAACGCGCCGGTACGTATATTCAGAAAGATGCCTTCCCCATCCACTCGGGTTCTCATCAGGACGGCCTGGAGATTATTCCCATCAAGAAAGCGCTGGCGGAGATGGACTGGATACAGGAGTATTACTGGAAGCTGGCCTCCGTGGATGCGGACAAATACACGGCACGCGCCCGTCTCGATCTGCAGAACGGCTACGTGATCCGGGCGCTTCCGGGTAAAAAGATCACCCTCCCGGCGCAGGCATGTCTCTACCTTGAAAAGGAAGGGTTCAACCAGAATGTGCACAATATCATTATCGCCGAGGAAGATTCGGAACTGCACATCATCTCCGGGTGTGCCAGCGCCTCGCATGTGACGCGGGGACTCCACGTGGGGATCACTGAATATTACGTGAAGAAAAACGCCACACTGAGTTTCTCCATGATTCACCACTGGGCCGAGGACGTGGTGGTACGGCCCCGGTCAGTCGGGATAGTCGAAAAGGGGGGCCTCTTCCTCAGCAATTATATCTCCATGAAACCGGTCAAGTCCGTCCAGTCCTACCCGACGATCTATCTTGTGGGGAAAGGGGCCGTGGCCCGTTCCTACAGCCTCCTTGTGGGGAGTCCCGGTTCGGAGCTGGATGTGGGTGGGCGGATCTACCTCAAGGCAAAGGACACGCGCGCTGAGATCATCTCGCGGGCCATTACCAACGGAGGAAATATTATCTCCCGCGGAGATATCGTTGGTGAGGTGCCGGGAGTGCGGGGACATTTGGAATGTCACGGCCTCATCCTGAATGGGGGGGTCATGCATGCAATCCCCGAACTGAAGGGGATGGTTGACGGCGTCGAACTGTCGCATGAGGCCGCGGTTGGCAAGATAGCGCAGGAAGAGATCCTCTACCTCATGTCACGCGGCATGACGGAGGAGAAGGCAGCCGCAACAATCGTGCGAGGGTTTTTGAGCGTGGACATCCCCGGCCTCCCCGCGCCGCTCCAGGCTGAGATTGATCGCGCGGTTGATCTGAGCCAGAAAGAAATGATGTAAAAACGAAATAGTAGGAATGTCCCCCGTTCAGGGGGAAACATCCTTTTCCGTGCTTTACAATAACCTTTTTTGGTGCCTGGAGAATATCCACCCACTGGACACCCTGCGACAGAGTATTCAGACGGGCCTTGCGCCCCTGCGGGCACAAGGCCCCTGTCACACAACACAATAAGGATCACCCACCGATTGAAAACCCGGATGCATGCAGCTCGGTCAAAGTGATACCGGGGCCCGGGGGCACGGTATGGCAGGCAAAACAAGTATGCATGGCTACGTGGGAAGTATTGTGAAAATAGATCTGACCAGGGGATCCGTCGAGCGGGAACCCCTTGACCTCATGCTGGCACGGAGGTTTTTGGGGGGAAACGGGTTTGCCGCGAAGTTTATACATGACCTCGTTCCCTGCACCACAGATCCCCTTTCCGATCAGAATATCGTGGTCTTCGCGACGGGTCCCCTTACCGGATCCCCGGTATGGGGTTCGGGACGCGGGCATCTCGCTTCGGTATCACCACAAACCGGAATGTTTTGTGATTCTAACTTCGGGGGAGACTTTGCCTCGATGCTGAAAAAAGCCGGCTTTGACGCCCTGATTATCGGGGGCAGGGCCGAGACACCTGTTTATATCTCCATACGCAATGGGGATGTCCGTATCAGAGATGCGAAGGACTTGTGGGGAAAAACGACAGGAGAGACCCATGAACTGCTGGTCGCACGGGAAGGACCGGACATAGAAAGCGCGGTTATTGGCCCTGCCGGGGAGAATGGCGTCGTGTTTGCAGCCGTTATGTGCAGCGGCTCTCGTTTGAGCGCCGCCGCGCGGGGTGGTATCGGGGCTGTCCTGGGAGAGAAGCGCTGCAAGGGGATTGCCGTGGCGGGTGCGGAGAAGCCTAAGATTGCGGATCCGGATGCCTTGAAACCGCACCTGAAAACAATCTTGTCCGAGGTGAAGGACAAAGCGGCGGCATTGCGTTCGATGGGAACCCCCTTCCTCGTCAAAATGATTAATGAAAAAGGGGCGCTTTGCACACGCAACAACATGCGGGAGACCTTTGACTACGCTGAGGCCATAAGCGGAGAATTCATACGGGAGAACTACCAGAAAAAGAGTGTTGCCTGCCGCGGGTGTCCCGTCGGATGCGGGAAACTGGTATCGGTGCCGCAGGGGGCCTTTTCTGATCGAGACGTCAAGATGCCGGAATACGAGACCCTGTATGCCATGGGTTCAATGCTGTTTAATAGCGATATCGTTTCGATCTTCAACGGAAATACCATGTGCGATGAGATGGGTCTTGATACGATCAGCTTCGGCGTCACCCTCGCCTTTCTCACGGAGTGCGCTGAGAGAGGAATCGTACATGAGAATGAGATCAAGACACGGCTATCCTTTGGTTCCCGGGGAAATCTGTCGGAGATAGCAAAAAAGACAGCGCTCAGAGAAGAGGGAATCGGCCAACTGCTCGCTCTCGGGTCCGAACGGCTTTCAAGGCTGTTAGGCGGCGATTCTTACAAATATCTCTATTCTCAACAGGGCCTTGAGATAGCGGGGCATTCCGCCCGGGGATTGCCGAGCATGGGGCTTGCCTACGCGACCTCGACGCGTGGCGGGAGTCATCATGACGCCCGAGCCAACTATAATGATTCAGATATGGAGAGCAGTGTTGAAGAACGGGCTCAGTACTGTATCGACAGCGAACACAACACCGCCGTAGGGGACTCCCTCGTTATCTGCCGGTTCATACAGGAGCGGGCGTTCGGGGTCCGACTGAACGATGCATACATCCCGCCGTTGCGCTTTGTCACCGGGTGGGACATCGACCTGGCTGAACTGAAGACTATCGGCGAACGGATATATACCTTGGAGCGCATCATCAACGTGAAGAGGGGGGCGAACCGCTCAACTGCCAGGCTTCCGTACCGTGTCATGCATGAGCCCATTCCGGATGGTCCGCGGAAAGGGAGATATGTGCCGCAGGCGGAACTGGACAGGATGCTGGACAGCTACTACCGGCTGCGGGGATGGGACAGGGATGGCGCGCCTCTGGGCAGTACGCTTTCGAGGCTGGGGCTTGCATAAGGAGAGGCCTCCCAAGCACCATGCCGAAGAGCGCGAGCCCCTCACGGTAAAGAGTTTTCTTCCCCCGTTTTGTGAGAAGAAAACATTATTCTTGACGGGCGGTTTGGTTTTCACTAACATGGCTTTATGACAGCTTCGCACGTTCAGGGACGATCAGACGTGGGCGTGGCGTATCACAGGAGGTACAGAAAAGTGGATGAGAAAAGATATGAACTGAATGTCCAGTTGGCCCAGATGTTGAAGGGGGGCGTTATCATGGACGTTGTCAGCGTGGAACACGCGAAAATCGCCGAGGATGCCGGAGCTGTAGCGGTCATGGCCCTTGAACGCGTCCCCGCCGATATCCGCAAAGAAGGCGGTGTGGCCCGTATGTCCGATCCCGCGCTTATAGCACAGATAAAAGAAGCCGTATCGATCCCGGTCATGGCCAAGGCGCGGATCGGCCATTTCGTGGAGGCCCAGATTCTGGAAGCCTTGAAGATCGATTATATCGACGAGAGTGAAGTCCTGACACCGGCAGATGAGGAATGCCATATCGACAAGACCCGGTTCGCGATTCCATTCGTATGCGGGGCCCGCAACCTGGGGGAGGCCCTGCGGCGCATCGCCGAAGGGGCTGCCATGATCCGCACGAAGGGAGAAGCGGGGACGGGGAACGTGGTTGAGGCCGTGCGTCATATCAGGACGGTGAACCGTGAAATCAGGCAACTCGTCAATATGCCGGTGGAGGAAGTGACCGGCTTCGCCAAGGCAAACGGGTTTCCCTATGAACGTGCCCTTCAGGTACGTAAACTGGGAAGATTGCCCGTCGTCAATTTCGCGGCGGGGGGTATTGCGACACCTGCGGATGCTGCGCTGATGATGCAGCTCGGGTGCGACGGGGTGTTTGTCGGATCGGGAATTTTCAAGTCGGAGGATCCGGCGAAGCGTGCCCGGGCTATCGTCAAGGCAACGGCGTATTTCAAGGACCCGGAAAAGGTGCTGGAGGCCTCGATGGGATTGGGAAGCGCCATGCCGGGGATAGAGATTTCCGATATACCGGAAACACAGATACTGGCAACGCGTGGATGGTAGCTTCAGTGACGCAGGGGGCGGGGAATCCTATCGGCGTGCTCGATCTCCAAGGGGATGTTGCCGAACACCTTGATCATCTGGAGCGTCTCGGCGTTGCCGTTCGTCTGGTACGGACCCCTCAAGACCTTGAACATCTTGCCGGGCTGATTATCCCCGGAGGGGAAAGCACCTGCCTTGCCCGACTTTTAGATATCTTCGGCATGAAAGACCGCATATCTCATGAGTTCCAGCGCGGCCTGAAACTGTGGGGGACATGCGCGGGAGCGATTCTTATCGCCGATACAATTGTCGGAGAGCCGTCCTTCCTTCCTCTGATTGATATTGAAATCAAACGAAACGCCTTCGGCAGTCAACTGGATAGTTTCATATCAGAGGCATCAGTTCCACGGGTGGCTCCTGAGCCGATCCCCCTTACCTTTATTCGCGCCCCCAAGATCACGCGGGTGGGCAGGGGCGTCGAGATTCTCCTTCAGCGGGACGGGTATATCGCCGCCGCGGAAAGCCCCGGCGTCCTCGTAACAGTTTTTCATCCCGAGCTCACCCCTTCTCTCGCATTCCATCAGTATTTCGCCCTGAAGTGCGGCCTGACGCCTTTCGCGGCGAAGGTGCCGCCTATTGATATCCCGTGGGACAACAGGAGCTGGACGAGATATACCCGTCTCTGAAACGCATCATTGCCAGTGCATCTTTCTGCTGGGGTATTCAGGCGCTGGGCGGTATTTCTGATGACAGAATGAACGAAATACAGTATAAAAAAACCGAAGGAACAAAGGGACTCAAAAAATTCACTCTACATACCATGAGGAGGGTGCCTGATGATTTTTAATGAAGAATTCGAAACACTGCCCCGGGAAGCGCTGGAGGCCTTACAACTGAAACGACTCCAGCAGGTAGTGAAGCGGGTATACCACACGGTGGGACATTATAAGAGGGCCTTCGACGAGGCAGGTGTTACGCCTGACGATATCAATACCCTTGACGATATCAGAAAACTGCCCTTTACGATCAAACAGGACCTCAGGGACAACTATCCTTTCGGCCTCTTCACGGTCCCCATGAGCAATATCGTGCGGCTCCACGCTTCATCGGGAACTACCGGAAAACCGACCGTTGTCGGATATACGCGCCGGGATATCGACACCTGGTCCAACCTGATGGCGCGTTCCTTTGTGGCGGCAGGTCTGACCAGCAATGACGTGATACACAACGCTTACGGATACGGATTATTCACGGGGGGGCTCGGGGCTCACTACGGCGCCGAGCGGCTGGGCGCGAGCGTGATTCCCATGTCCGGCGGGGGTACCAAAAAACAGATCATGATCCTCCAGGATTTCGGACCGACGGCTATCTGCTGTACCCCTTCGTACGCCCTGTATCTTGCTGAGCAGGGAAAAGAGATGGGTATTGACATGCGATCCCTCCGTTTGCGGGTGGGGGTATTTGGAGCTGAGCCGTGGAGCGAACGGATGCGGCAGGAAATAGAGGACCGCCTGGGGATCAAAGCCCTTGATATATACGGGTTGTCCGAGATCATAGGCCCTGGAGTGGCGATTGAATGCGCGGAAGGGCGAAACGGCCTGCATGTCTTTGAAGATCATTTTATTGTGGAAATCATCAATCCCGAGACGGGCGAAACGGTCCCGCACGGAGAAGAGGGAGAACTGGTTTTCACCACCCTTACCAAGGAAGCAGTCCCCCTCATCAGGTACCGGACGCGGGACCTGTCCCGTCTGATCGAAGAACCGTGCAAGTGCGGGCGGACGCATATCCGCATGGCTCGCATATCCGGACGCAGCGATGACATGCTTATCATACGGGGGGTGAATGTTTTTCCGTCGCAGATAGAAAGCGTTCTCCTTTCCATCGAGGGGCTTGAACCTCATTATCAACTGATCGTTGATCGGGAGGGTACGCTGGATACCCTTGAGATACAGGTTGAGATGAGTGAAGATCTGTTCTCGGACAAGATCAAGACACTCCAGGATATCGAAAGCCGGATAACGAAGGATATCAAGGATTATCTCGGTGTCAGTGCGAAGGTTAAACTAGTCGGTTCCCAGACACTGGAGCGGGTAGAGGGGAAGGCACAGCGAGTCATCGACAGGAGAAAACTCTAAGGGAAAAGAGGAGGCACCCGGTATGAAGGTAGAGCAAATTTCAGTTTTTGTGGAGAACAAGCCCGGCAGGCTCGAACATGTAACGAGGGTACTGGCGGATGCAAATATCAATATCAGGGCGCTTTCTCTTGCTGACACCTCGGATTTCGGTATCCTGCGGCTTATTCTGAATGACATTGACACAGCGGAAAAGGCCCTTCAAAATGAGGGATTCACGGTCCGGCGAACCCATGTGGTGGCCGTTGAAGTTCCGGATCGACCGGGTGGCATGCACAGTATCTCGAAGGCCCTGGCGGGGCATAATATCAATGTCGAATACGCGTACGCATTTGTGGAGCGAAGCGGCGAAAACGCTATCATCATATTCCGGTTTGATGACATTGATGCGGGCATACAGGCCCTGATCGAGAATGGGTTTACTGTGCTGCCCGGAGAAAAGATCACCCGTCTCTAAAGATTGTCAGGGAATATAAGAATAATGATCCTTTGCTTCCGCAGAGCGGTCTTTGGCATGACTGTACATATGCCTGATCAGCTGTATTGACATCAGGCATTGTTGATGGTACAGACGGCGCAAAAGTTGTTACACGCAACGGGGAGACGGCAATTGGGCACGGGCAGAGAACGGTTGAGACGATGGCGGGAGCGAAACCGGGCGGAAGGAAAGAAATCCTTTACGGTTATGCTCTCACAGGAGGCGCAGGATATACTGTCTGAAGAAAAAAAGGGCTCGGGAGCAACCTATTCGGCCATCATCGAAAACGCCCTCCTGAACTTCAGGAAAACTGTTGATGCCGCTGCTCCCACCAATTATATGCCGAAGAGACCCAAGATCCTCATAGACGAAGACGGCATACTCCGTGGAGAGATCAAGCGGGACGAAGGATATCCACACAAGATTACCATTGAGGACGATACCCAGTTAAGCAAGGGGTTTATACCGAGACTGTTAAAACGATCCAACAGCCGATTTTACAGACTCAAGAAGTGATACGGTAAGCAGGTCAATCGCTTTCCGCATCCCCCTTTTCTCCAGCACGACGCTCACGCCTGATTCTGTTCCACTTTTCAAGTCGTTTCTTTATGACCTGTTCGTACCCCCTATCAGTCGGGGAATAGTAGACCCGGCCCCGCAACTTTTCCGGCAGGTATTCCTGAGGAACATGGGCGCCCGGAAAGTTGTGGGCGTACCGATACCCCTTGCCGTATCCCAAGTCTTTCATCAGTCGCGTCGGGGCATTGCGTATGTGGAGAGGAACGGGGAGCGAGCCTGTTTTCCGTATATCTTCTTTCACTGTGCCGAATCCCGTATAGAGGGCGTTGCTTTTCGGTGCGGTGGCAAGATAAAGGGCAGCCTGCGCAAGGGCCAGTTCTCCCTCCGGGAGTCCGATGCACTGAAATGCGTGCAGGGCGGAGACCGCAACCCCCAAGGCAGCCGGGTCGGCGTTCCCCACATCCTCGGATGCAAACCGGATCATCCGGCGGAGGATGAAGAGAGGATCTTCTCCGGCCTCGAGCATCCGTCCCAGCCAGTAAAGAGCGGCATCCGGATCGCTCCCTCTGAGGCTCTTGTGGAGCGCTGATATCAGGTTATAGTGTTCCTCACCTTTCTTATCGTATTGCAGGGCCTTTCTCTGCAGAGCCTCTTCTACCGTGTGAAGGGTAATTTTTCCTCCTGGCTGGACAAGAGATGCTGCTGCCTCCAGATTGTTGAGCGCCGTTCGGGCGTCCCCATCCGCCGTCCACACCATATGATCAAGGGCTTCGTCATCCGCCGAAAGCGAGAGGATGCCGAGGCCTCGCTGCTTATCCGCAAGGGCGCGCCTGAGAATCGTCGTGAGGTCCTCAGGAGAATACGGCGCGAGGACAAGGACTCGTGTCCGCGAAAGAAGGGGTGAAATAACCTCGAACGATGGATTTTCGGTCGTTGCGCCAATCAGCGTAATTAGACCGCTTTCGACATGGGGAAGGAAGGCGTCCTGCTGCGCCTTGTTGAAACGATGGATCTCGTCGACGAAGAGTATGGTTCTGTTCCCCTGATGCCTGAGCTGCGCCTTCGCTTCTTCTATGATCGCTTTGATTTCCTTGACGCCTGAGAGAACAGCGGAGATCGTTTCAAAATGGGATTGAGTCTCATGAGCAATAATCCGCGCCAGGGTCGTCTTGCCGGACCCCGGGGGCCCCCAAAAGATCGCAGAGAACAGATTGTCATCGGTAATGGCCCGGCGGAGGAGGCTGTCGGGACTGATGACGTGATCCTGACCTACAAAATCATCCAGGGTTTCGGGCCGCATCCTGTCCGCAAGGGGACGGGCCATCACTGCCGTCTCCGGCCTTCCATCATCGAACATGTCCATGAAATGCTCTGTCCTGCTCTTTATCTGACCATTCCGGCTCCAGGGACACTATCTCTTGTCCGGCAATTCTATGTGTTCCCCCGCTTGCGCACGGCATCAGCTATTTCCAGGATAGTGGTCATCTTGTCTTTGGGGGACGTATTGAAACAGCGTTCCCACTCCTCAGCCGTGAGAAATTCTCTCAAATGCTCCTCAACGGGGATCAGCCCCTCCCAGCAACGATGTATCATCCGACAGGGGAGATCCCCCTGTTCGCGCCTGCAGTAGCGAAAGGTGATCTCGCCTCCCAGCCGGGGGCATCGCAACGCCATATGATCAAACCTATCCATTAACCATCCACTCTTTCTAGGGTTTCGGAAACTGTTCGAGCGTTTTCTTCGCCTGTTCGATATCTTCTTCAGGGAACTGGTAATTATTCAGCTTCCCGGAGAGATAAGCATCATACGACGCAAGATCGACCAGACCGTGGCCGCTCCAGTTAAAGAGGATGACTTTTTCTTTCCCCTCCTCCTTCGCCCGTTTCGCCTCCTGGACCACAGCCGCGATGGCGTGGCATGTCTCGGGAGCCGGGATGAAGGCTTCGGACCGGGCCCACTGTATCCCTGCCTCAAATGTTTCAAGCTGAGGATAGGCCCTGGCCTCCATGATGCCCTCTTTTACCAGATGGCTGATAATAGGGGCCATCCCGTGATATCTGAGCCCTCCGGCATGGATCGGGGCCGGCACGTAATCATGGCCGAGGGAATACATGGGAAGAAGAGGAGTGGTCATCGCCAGGTCTCCGAAGTCATACCCAAAAGGGGCTCTCGTGAGGGTCGGGCAGGAGGCGGGTTCCGCCGCAATGATCGCTATCTCTTTGCCGTGTATCTTGTCACGGGTGAAGGGGAGGGCCAGCCCGGCAAAATTGCTCCCGCCGCCGGCGCAACCGATTATCACATCCGGATACTCGCCGATCATGTCGAGTTGCTTCTGAGCCTCCAGACCAATAATCGTCTGGTGAAGCATGACATGGTTCAGAACGCTCCCCAGTGAATAGCGGGAATCTTCCTTGCCGACTATCTCCTCGATCGCTTCGCTGATGGCAATACCCAGACTCCCGGGAGAATCGGGGTTCTGGGCAAGGACTTTCCTTCCCGTCTCGGTCAATTCACTCGGACTGGCGAAGCATTTTGCCCCCCATGTCTGCATCATCAGCCGGCGGTAAGGTTTCTGGTCATAGCTGACCCGGACCATGAAGACCCGGCACTCGAGGCCGAACATATTGCAGGCCATGCTGAGCGCGCTCCCCCACTGTCCGGCACCGGTTTCAGTGGAAAGCTTTTTAATGCCGAAGACCTTGTTGTAATAGGCCTGAGCGACGGCGGTGTTCGGCTTATGAGAACCCGCAGGGCTCACACCCTCGTGTTTGTAGTATATCTTTACCGGGGCGTCGAGCAGCTTCTCCAGATTATAGGCTCGGTAGAGAGGGCTCGGGCGCCAGAGCATGTATTTCTCCAGCACCGGTTCGGGAATATCGATCCACCGTTCAGTGCTCATCTCCTGCTCGATCAGATTCATGGGAAAAATCTGCGCCATATCTTCGGGTTTGAGCGGCTGACCTGTCCCCGGATGAAGAGGCGGGCTCATCGGGGTCGGCATATCAGCCATAATATTGTACCACTGCCGCGGAATTTCATCCTCGTTCAAGAATACTTTTACCTGCTTCATATGATCACTCCTCCTGTTCACAATTGGTCTTCCAAAAAAACACGCCATGAGAAGACCCCATGGCGTGGAAAACAAACAAAAAAGCCGTGGAATCTTTCGCCCACGGCCGGTAGACGTTTCGGCAGCTACGTGGACAGGTCTCTATGAACCCGCCACCACCAGCACATGTTTTCCATTACTTTCGCGTGTACCATCAGGATATTCCCTGCCGTAAAGTTTCGATTATAAAAACACAACTCAAATCGATTGTCAAGCTGAACAATGAGAGCTCCAGAGACACCCACCCTGGCCGGGTTTATTACATTGCCGTCATGGAGGCGATCTATGAGACTGTAATCAGAACCTGGATCACAGGTTCGGTAATTGTTTCAAATGTATTCTCGTGGCTTTTCACTTCATCTGTGATCGAGCCAGATTTTCATATCCCTGGCCTGGTGTATGAGTTCGTCGCGGAACATGGGGTGAGCAATGCCTATGAGCGCCTCCGCTCGCTCCCACGTCGACTTTCCTTTGAGTTGCACAATGCCGAATTCCGTGGCGATGTATTGAACGCATGAACGGGGTACGGTTACGATAGACCCCGGCTGGAGAGAGGGAACGATACGCGAATGAACCATTCCATCCTTGCCCGTGTAGGTGGAGCTTAAGCCGATAATGCCTTTTCCTCCTCGGGAATTGAAGGCGCCGAAGATGAAGTCAAACTGCCCGCCTGTCCCGGAAATCTGTGTGGTCCCAACCGATTCGGAGCAAACCTGGCTGAACAGATCCACTTCGATGGCGTTATTGATGGCCACGACCTTGTCGTTTGCGGCAATTATCCGGGGATCGTTGGTATAGTTCACCGGATAAGAGGCGCAGGCAGGGTTGTTGTGCAGGAAGTCATAGAGTTTCCTTGTCCCCATGGCAAAGGTGTAGACCATCTTGAAACGGTCTGTCGTCTTCTGGTTTCCCGTAATCTTTCCCACATCGTAAAGATCAACCATTGAATCCACGAGCATTTCCGTATGAATGCCCAGGTCTTGCAGGTCGCTGTCAGCGATCATGGTGCCGATGACGTTAGGCAGACCGCCGATACCGAGTTGGAGGCATGCGCCATCTTCGATTTCTTTCATAATGTTCTGCGCGATTTTGGCATCCGTTTCTGAAGGTTGAGAGGGGGGAAGCTCCATAATCGGTTGATTGTGACCTTCGATGATATAGTCGACCCGCGATACATGGACTGATTCCTGATTTCCTCCAAGGCAGTGGGGCATGTTTTCGTTGATCTCTACGATAACGGTCTTGGCTTTCGTAATGGCAGCGGAGGTCAGGGAGTTGGACATGCCATAATTGAAATACCCCTGTCCGTCCATGGGCCTGGCACTGACAACGACATAATCATAGTTTTTGTATTTCCTGATGACCCGGGGGCCCTGGTGATATGTAAAGGGAACGTAACTGCACAGGCCCTGCTGGTAGAGTTTTCTGCTTACACCGGAAAAATGCCAATCATTATAAATAAAGTGCTGCCGTTTCGGATCGGCCTCAATGAAGCGAGGAATTTTTGTAAGGCAAACCCCTTCAATTTTGACATTTATCAGTTCTTCCGCTCGATCGGCAAGGGCTTCATCGAATGCTTCGGGTCTCAGGACAAATTCGGAAAAGAAGATCTCGTCGCCGGGCTTGATCATCCGCGCCACTTCTTCAGCCGTTCTCAGCTTCTCCAGGTATTTTGCTCGGTTCAAACGCTCCATCGATAAGACTCCTTTTGATTAACTCATTTCGAGAAATAGGACTTTGAATTGGCAGACAGCAAGAGCACGTTGCCGCTCTTCAAAAGTATATGGAACGCCCGCAAGGTTCCCAAAAGGCGATTCCACTAACCTTATTACGGAATTTTGTCAAGGAAGAATCCGGTGCAAGTATCGACAAGGGTTTTATCGTCCCCTGCCATGGCGAACCCGAAGCCCTGCACAAAACAAAAAGGGGGCCGGTTTTTCAGAACCGGCCCCCTTGGCTGAATGCAAGGTGCATACAGCTAAAGCTTGAAGAGCAGATCGGTGTAGGTTGGGACAGGCCATAGATCCGCGGGTACCAGCAGCTCCAGTTCGTCGATATCCACACGCAGGGCCTGGATGGCCGAGAAGACCTTGTCCCGGTAGGCCACGGCCTGCTTGACGGTATCGGATATCTTCCGCGCCCGTGCTACCGCACCTTCGAGCTTTGCCCGGTTCTTGTAGACGGACGCGAGGGAGGCGCTTACCTTGTTCAGGAGATCTTCCTGGACCGGGGCGGAAAGGGACGCGTCCTTCAGCCTCGCAACAGAATTGCCCAGGAAGGTCGCATACTCAATCCCCGCGGGAATAAACTGCCTCGTGGCCATGTCGATCGCCGTCATCGCCTCGATATTGATCTGCTTGGCGTAGATCTCGACATAGGTCTCGTAACGCGAGTGCAGTTCCTTGGGCGAAAGCACGGCATACTTCTCGAAGAGCTTCAGAGCCTTCGGCGTCACGAAGGCCCTCAGGCCATCCACGCAGTTGCCGGTGTTGGCGAGACCTCGCTTTTCAGCCTCCTTCACCCATGAATCTGAGTAGTTGTTTCCGTTGAAGATGATCCTCTTGTGCTCCTTGTAGATATCCCGGATGATCGCGCTGACTTCGGCATTCTTATCTTTGGCCTTTTCCAGGCGGGTGGCGATCTCGTCGAAGGCCTCGGCGGCGATGGTGTTCAGCGCGACATTCACCCCGGCGATCGACTGGGCCGAGCCGACCATGCGGAACTCGAATTTGTTGCCGGTAAAGGCGAAGGGGGACGTCCGGTTGCGATCGGTGTTGTCTCTGGGGATCGCGGGGAGCGTTTCGACACCTACATGCAGGACCTGCGGATCCTTTGTGGAGAGCTTTTCGCCCTTCGAGATCTTCTCCAGGATCTCCGTGAGCTCGTCCCCCATGAAGATGGAGACGATGGCCGGGGGAGCTTCATTGGCGCCCAGGCGGTGATCGTTCCCGGCAGTGGCGCAGGTGGCCCGCAGGATGTCGGCGTGGGTATCGACCGCCTTGACCATGGCGCTGAGAAAGATGAGGAACTGAATATTGTCGCTCGCCGTAGCCCCCGGATCAAGCAGGTTAATGCCATCGCTCGTGGCGAGGGACCAGTTATTGTGCTTCCCCGAACCGTTGATGCCGGCATAGGGCTTCTCATGGAGCAGGCAGACCAGACCGTGCCGAAGCGCGACCTTCTGCATTGTTTCCATAACCAACTGATTGTGATCGGTTGCGATGTTCGTGGTGGCGAAGATGGGGGCCATCTCGTACTGCGCGGGGGCGACTTCGTTGTGTTGAGTTTTGGAAGTGATTCCCATTTTCCAGAGTTCTATATTCAGGTCATGCATATATGAGGAAACCCGGTCCTTAATGGCCCCGAAGTATTGATCTTCCAACTCCTGTCCTTTGGGTGCGGGAGCACCGAAAAGCGTCCGGCCGGTCAGCATCAGGTCAAGACGCTCAAGATAGAACTCCTTGTCTACCAGAAAATACTCCTGCTCCGGGCCGACGGTGGAAACAACACGGGTGGCAGTGGTGTTACCCAGCGCTCGAAGGACCCGCAGCGCCTGCTTCGAGACAGCCGCCATGGACCGAAGCAGAGGGGTTTTCTTGTCCAGTGCCTCTCCATAATATGAATAAAAGGCCGTCGGAATTGTCAAGGTAACGGTGCCACTCTCGTCGGTTTTCAGGAAGGCGGGAGAGGTACAGTCCCATGCCGTATACCCCCGGGCCTCGAAGGTGGCACGCAGTCCGCCGCTCGGAAAGGATGAAGCGTCCGGCTCGCCCTGTATCAGCTGTTTGCCGGAAAATTCCGTGATGCAGCATCCATCGGCTGTCGCAGAGATGAAGGAATCGTGCTTCTCGGCGGTAAACCCGGTCAGGGGCTGAAACCAGTGTGTGTAATGCGTCGCCCCTTTTTCAATGGCCCAATCCTTCATGGCATTGGCGACTATATCGGCGATTTCATGCCTCAGCGGGGTTCCGTTCTCGATAGTTTCCTTCAGGGCCTTGTAAATGTCCTTGGGGAGGCGTTGTTTCATTACCTTGGCATTAAATACATTCGAAGCAAAAATCTCCGTCACATTCATTATTAACCCCTCCATCGCATATCAGATTTTCCTTGCTTGACACCATACTGTTCTTTTCTTCAACCGCGGAAGAGCAAGACCTGTACCAAAGTGTTATTCATAGATGTATAGCATAGTTACACACGCGGCCGCCCTGCGGATCCGTTCTTTAAAGAACAAATCTGTCAGTGCAAAGGTTGTTTTCTACAAATATGTACCAATCCGTTTCCCGTCTGACCCAAGTAGTCTTCAAGCAACATACCGTTCAGAGTGATTTCATGACTTTTCCGACCGGCGCGAGGTAGATCACGAATTCATCGGTCCCGTCGACTCCCACAAGCCGGTCCATCTCTTCCTGCTCATAAGCCGCCATAGCGCAAGTCCCCGCCCCGATCGCCTCGCAGGCAAGATAGAGATTCTGGCAGACATGCCCCGCATCAAGCGCTATGACCTTGTGGGCCGCTCCTCCGTAGCGCCACTCCATACGGTACGGAACGGCAGTCCAGATAAACGTGACCGCTGCCTTTCCAGGAGAGCCCTGACCGAATGCCGCCTTAACGATCCGCTCTGCCAGGCGGTCATCTGGACCTTCAGAAAGCAGCTGGTGCTCCAGGGGAAGATACCGGTACAGACCCCGGTCGATCCCCGCAATATTCAAAACACAGAGGTATGTCTCGAGGGCGTGGCGGCACCCCGCCGAAGGAACGGTGCGAAAGGCGTGTCCTTCGTCTATCCGCTGGTGGATCCCCTGCGTCGCCCAGAGGAGAAACGAAAGCTCCTCGACGGTGAGGGATTCATTCCGATAGGTCCTCCGGCTCCGGCGGCTTCGGATCGCCTGAGCCAAATCGATACGGGGAATGAACTTCCACCCGCTACCGGGCGAGATGAGATTTATCCGTTCTGTCCCTTCCGCAAACGGTTTCTCCAAGGGAGGAGGATCGATCCCGCGGCTCTGATCGGTAAGGGAGAAATCAACGGCCTTGCGGATTGTATCTTTCAAAAAAAAGCGGCTCTGTTCAATAAGCGATTGTGTCGTAACTACACCTCCTCTGTCCGAAGATGGTTCCTTGCCTGTTTCAGCTCCGTGTCCACGTCTTCATACACTGCCGGGGTGAAACGGGGCGTGCACACGGCCAAAAAAAGCAGGTCCTCTCCTCCCGTATTCGTGATCCGCTGCGGACAATCGGGAGGAATAAGGACAACGTCGCCGGGGACAAGATCTGCAGGCGGAAGACCCCCCACTTCCACGCGCCCGGTTCCCTTCAGGATCAGGTATCGCTCCGCCACCTCTCGAAGGCGATGGAAATTTGTGGTAACCCCCGGCTTTACCCTCGCACGGGCAATCGAAACGGCCTCATCTTCTGCTGAATTTAACAGTTCAAGGATAAAACACCCCTCGTCCGTGTAGAATTCGGGCTCCTTCCCCGTCCGCAGAATTGTTGGCTTCATTGCTCCTCCGCATTATTTTTCATGTCTATACCTTCCATCCTGCCACCGGGCAAGCAGAATTGCCAGGATAAAAAGCGATAGACAAAAGGACGGATGCATGTCATCGCTGTCTCGATGAGCTCCTGCGGATTCGGTTGCATCCACTCCCCCGGTACGGCGCGATCTATGAGGCAGATCGGGATCTTTACCTTTCCATTGTTCTGGATGAATATATAAAGGTCGGTCATGTTGAACGTGATATATCCCCATCCATATCAATCGACCCCTGGATGCACTGTGAGAAAAACCATCACGGTCAGGGGGCGCTCCCGGCATCGGAAGCCGGAACAGTGTCTGTCCTGAATCGGCGATCGATTTGTCCCCCTGTAACCGGCCTCTTTGTCTCGGTCACGGCACATGTAATCACGTCAGGAGATTGTTCAATTTCTTATATTGTTCGGCCGTTTCAGGTTCGAAATGCGGACTATACAGGAGAAAGGAGGGGTGGGGGAGCGGGAATATCGTCTGACCGTCAGAGACGATCAGAGAGGCGTAAAGCGGTCGGAAATCCACCCGCGCCGCCGGAGGATTTGCGTGATATGCTGTTAAGATAGTCCGCGTCGCGTAGTAGCCCAGCGGGACAATAACTGAGGGTCGGATAATCTCGATCTCCCGCTTCACGAAGGGATAACAGGTTTCGATTTCAATCATTTTCGGTCTGCGGTTCTTTGGCAAGAGGCATTTGATCAGGTTTGTCATGTAGACCTGGTCTCGTGTGATTCCAGCGGCACCCAACAACCGGTCCAGAACAGGGCCGGAAGGACCGACAAACATTGTATCGTCCACGTCTTCTCTTGCGCCTGGGGAAAGGGCAACCACCAGCAATGCGGCATCGAGGGTTCCCTCTCCGCACAGAGCATGGTTCCTGGTTGCCGCGAGACAGCAGCGCGCGCAGGCTCGTACCTCGTCGTTGAGCCGATCCATAGCCTGCCTTTTCATCTCGAGCGCCATCACTTCACTCAACCGTTACACCATAAACGTGGGATCGTTTTCCCGAGAGTTTGTTCTTCGCGATTGTGAGCCGCTCTTCAAGATATTCGGCAATGTCCGAAAAAAGGGCGTCTATTTTTTCAGATTTCGGCAGGACATGGCGGATCATTTCCAAGTATCCTCTCGAACGGACGGCCTGCAACGTCGGCCTGAAGTTCACATCAAATATCCAGCCGATCTGCAGCAGTTTGAAGTCGTTCAGTGTCATGACATGCTTCATGTCGACGATCTTCCGCCTCATCAGATCCAGATATACCGCGTCGGAAAATCCCGGCATATCCGGAAGATCGAGTTCAAGCGCTCCGTTGCGCTCGCCGTCTTCCCGACGATAATAATCGGTGACGACTCGCCAGATATCGAGTTTGTCCGCGTCGCGGAGCAGTTTCGAAAAAAACAGGCATGGTTCCGTTTCCTCCCCGGGAAGAGCGGCGCGGTTGTGATACCTGATAATTCGAAAAACAAGATCCTGTGTCGCCTCCCCGCATCGATCCAGCACACCGAGTCGTCTCAGAACCGTAACGCCGAGTTCGGCGTGGTCTTCAGATCGACGGTCAACAAACGTTTTGTACCGCGCATACTGCTCGAAGCGGCCGATATCATGAAACAGCGCTATGATTTCAGCGAAGTGGAGCTCATCATCGGTTAACCCGAGATCCGTGCCGATCGCAATAATTTCCCGGCATACCCGTTTTGTGTGCTCCTCTTTGAGAACGATATTCCGCACTGTCGCAGGGTCGTTTTTAAATTCCTCTACATAGCGGATAAACCAGCCGTTCAGATCGCGCACCTGTTCATTCTCTAATCTCACCATCCTGTGCCTTCCAAAAAAAGATCACGGGCGCTCCTGCGTGAAACCGCCCATGGAAGTGCGAGCGTTTCACCAATTGCCACCACAAGGGCTTTCTACCATATCATGTGAAACATCATCAACCCCACGGCACGTGTACGGCTATTATAACAGATTGCTTTGAAGACAGCCTCCATATGGGTATCTGTATGGAATGCCCGCGTTCTCCAAGTTGCCGTTGCCATTGAAAACCAATGATAGAAACCGTAATCCATATGGTATTGAAACGCGTCCAGATTCTTTTTGACACATGGTTTGTTTCTTCATATAGTTGTGCCCATAACTGAACGGCCTGACATATAATCGGATGCGGATCGGCATTATTTTCTGTCTTTGCAGTTGTCTTATGTGGCTGATACCATGGAGCTTACGACGATCGTACTTCAGTGGGTTCAACTGCACCACCTGATGTTCTGGTCCATTTCGGCGGTTTCTCTTCTTTTTTTTATCGGAACGGCGGTAATGCTTCCCTCGCTTGTCGCCAGGATTCCCCGGGATTATTTCCTGCCCACCACCGATCGCTCTCCATGGCATGCTTCACCGTCATCGGGTCGCTTTGTGTATCACCTCATAAAAACTATTGCGGGCGTTGTGCTGATCATGGCCGGTATTGTCATGCTTTTTATCCCCGGACAAGGGATAATAACCATTCTGATGGGTATCATTCTGATGGATTTCCCGGGAAAGCGAAGGCTCGCCCTGCGGATCGTCAGGAATCCCGCCGTATTGCGGTCCATCAACTGGATGCGGGTGCGATCGAACCGGCCACCGCTCGTGCTTCCGTAGACAGCAATTGACGGTCCCGCACACCGGAGCAGGAATACTTCTTGCCTGATCGGTTTATCTTGACTTATGAATCACCAAATCCTACAATATGGTAACCTTAAAAGAGAGGGCCACAGGCGGGGAAAGAGACACCATGAAAGCAGATCAAAGCACGCATGCGCTTACTCAAGCCCGTGAAATCGAAGAGCTTTCCCTTCTCTGGGAAATAAGCCAGGCCCTGGGCCGCAGCATGGATATCCGCGAGGTGGTCGGTCCGGTCCTCAACACCCTGGCGGAGCGCGTGGGGATGTCGCACGGAACGCTGACCCTGCTGAACCGGAAAAACAGGGAGATCTATATAGAGGTTGCCCACGGCCTCTCTGAAACGGAAAAACGGCGCGGCAAGTACAAGGTGGGCGAGGGCATTACGGGAAAGGTGGTGGAGACGGGGAAACCCGTCATTGTGCCGCATATCTCCAGCGAACCCCTTTTCCTGAACCGGACCGGTTCCCGTAAGAATATCAGCAAACAGGATATTTCATTCATCTGCGTCCCCATTAAGCTGGGCAGGGAGGTGATCGGCACCCTGAGCGCCGACCGTCCCTTTGATGGCTCCGCGTCGCTCAAGCAGGACATGCGTCTCCTGACCCTGATAGCCTCCATGATTGCGCAAGCCGTCCGCCTCCGCCAGGAGGCGCAGGAAGAACGGGAACTCCTGATCCAAGAGAACCTGCGCCTCCAGAACGAACTCAAGGAACGGTTTCATCCGGCAAACATCATCGGGAAGTCAAAGGGAATGCAGGAGGTGTACGCGCTGATAGCGCAGGTATCGAAGAGTCAGGCGACGGTTCTGATCCGGGGGGAGAGCGGAACAGGAAAAGAACTGGTGGCCAACGCCATACATTACAACAGTCTCAGGGCGCAAAAACCCTTTATCAAGGTCAATTGCGCGGCCCTCCCTGAAGCGGTCATCGAAAGCGAGCTCTTCGGGCATGAAAAAGGGTCTTTTACCGGTGCTGTTTCCCAGCGGAAGGGCCGCTTCGAACTGGCCTCCGGGGGGACCATCTTTCTCGATGAGGTAGGGGATTTTTCACCCGCCGTGCAGGTCAGGCTTCTGCGCGTCCTGCAGGAACGGGAATTTGAGAGGGTGGGCGGGTATGCTCCCATCAAGACGGATGTCAGGATCATCGCGGCCACAAACCGCAACCTCGAAGAACTGATGGCGGAGGGAACATTCAGGGAGGACCTGTATTACCGCCTGAACGTATTCCCCATCTACATCCCCCCGCTGCGCGAACGAAAAACCGACATCCCCCATCTGGCCGATTTTTTTGTCGAGCGGTATGCCACGCTCAACAACAAGAAGATATCGCGCATCTGTACGCACGCCCTGGACATGTTTATGAGTTACCACTGGCCGGGGAATGTCCGGGAGCTCGAAAACTGTATCGAACGGGCATCTCTCCTCAGCACCGACGGTGTAATCTACGGATACCATCTTCCCCCGTCGCTCCAGACATCGGGATATTCGGGAACCTCCTTCAGCGGCACCCTCCAGGAAGAGCTGGATCACCTGGAATATGACCTGATCATGGACGCCCTCAAGACATCCCGGGGCAATATGGCCAAAGCTGCGAAAAGTTTGGGTATTACCGAACGGATTATGGGACTCCGTATCAGCAAATACGAGATCAACCCCAAACGGTTTCGAACATAGAAGTAGCCTCAAAAACTTGATTCTACAAATATGTAGTCCGGCAGGACGCCCGCCATTTTTCCCCCTTGGCCTTTTCCCGCAAAACATTCACTATTTCAAAAGGTTGTATTTTAACGGCATGACCCGGCAGATTGGCACCGATGTTGCTGATCTGTTTACGCACATGGATCGTATATACATCCCTTGAGAATGAAAGGAACACACATGGCTGGAAGAGATACGGAATCGGTTTTGAAGCAGATGAAAGAGAAAAAGGTGAGGTTTGTTCGCCTTTGGTTTACCGATGTGCTTGGATTTCTTAAAAGCTTTTCGATATCTCCCCGCGAACTGGAGCTTGCCTTTGAAGAGGGGATGGGTTTCGACGGTTCGTCCATAGAGGGATTTGCTCGGATCGAGGAGAGCGACATGGTGGCGCTTCCCGATCCGGGAACCTTTACCCTCCTACCCTGGAGAGCGAATGGTGATGAGAACGTGGCCCGCATGTTCTGCGATATCCTGAACCCGGACGGCGCTCCCTATGAAGGCGATCCCCGATGGGCCCTCAAAAGAAATCTGAAAAAGGCCGCCGACAGGGGATACACCATGCAGGTGGGGCCGGAGCTCGAGTTCTTCTATTTCAAGAACGCCACGGGAACGGAGATTCTCGACCGGGGGGGATATTTCGATCTGACGCCCCTGGACGTTGCCAGCGACCTGCGGCGCGATACGATCAATGCCCTCGAATCCATGGGGATCCAGGTCGAATACAGCCACCATGAGGTGGCGCCAAGCCAGCACGAGATCGATCTGCGCTATGCGGACGCCCTCGCCATGGCGGACGCCGCCATGACATACCGCTTGACGGTGAAGGAGATGGCGATGAAGCACGGCGTCTACGCCACGTTCATGCCGAAACCCATGTTCGGTCAAAACGGGAGCGGGATGCACGTACACCAGTCCCTTTTTGGAGAGGGTGGAAACGCCTTCTTCGACGGGGGTGACAAATACTACCTGTCGAAAGCGGGGAAAAGCTACATTGCCGGGTTGCTCAGGCATGCGAAAGAACTGTCATCGGTCGTGGCCCAGTGGGTTAACTCTTACAAGCGGCTGGTGCCGGGGTATGAAGCCCCCGTGTACATCTCATGGGCGCGGAGAAACCGTTCCGCCCTGATCCGCGTTCCCATGTACAAGCCGGGGAAGGCGAATGCCACGCGTATGGAGTTCCGCTGTCCCGATCCCGCCTGCAATCCGTACCTTGCATTCGCGGTCATGCTGGCGGCGGGATTGAAGGGTATGGATGAGGGATATTCGCTTCCCGATCCGATCGAAGAGGATATCTTCGAGATGAGCCCTGTCGAACGCGAGGCGAACGGCATCGATTCCCTTCCCGGGAGCCTGGGAGAAGCCATCGCCGTTACCGCACAGAGCGACGTGGTGAGAGAAGCCCTCGGCGATCACATCTTCGAGAAGTTTATCGCCAATAAAAAGATCGAATGGGATCGGTATCGGACTCATGTCAGCAATTATGAAATAGAGCAGTATCTGCCGATTCTGTGAGCGCATTATGACACGGGTACTGATTATTCAACACGTCGAAGCGGAGGGACCGGGGACACTCGGGGATTTTCTCCGTGACGTACAGGCCGAGATTCGAACCGTCCGGGTGTTCGAGGGCGACCCATTGCCGAACGACATCGGCGTCTTCGACGCCCTCGTATCGATGGGTGGGCCCATGAATGTCTACGAGGAGGGGCAACACCCCTTCCTGCGGGAGGAAACCGAGTTTCTGAGAACGGTTATCGAGGCCAATATCCCCACTCTTGGAATCTGCCTGGGGGCCCAGTTGATCGCCAAGGCCTGTTACGCCCCCGTCGTCAAGGCCGCTCACAGCGAAGTTGGGTGGCGGAGTGTTTCCCTGACAAACGAAGGGAGCAGGGACATCCTGTTTGAAGGGCTCCCTGCCGCAATGCAGGTCTTTCAATGGCACGAGGACACGTTCGATGTTCCCTACGGGGGAAAGCTCCTCGTGACGGCGGGCGCGTGTCCGAACCAGGCCTTCCGATACCGCAATGCCTATGCCCTCCAGTTTCACGTCGAGGTGACGAGGGAGATGCTGACTGACTGGTTCCGCGACACACCCCGGCATGAAGAGTGCGTGCGCACTTTCGATACGATACACGACACGCTCCGGGCGCAGGCGAACAGGATCTACGCGAACTTCATGTGGCTTATCGAGCTCCGTCAACGGGCGATGGCCAGCGGCGAAAAGATCGAACAATCGGATGTTCTAAATGCCTTATAACAGTTTTCAAGAGGTTTGACATGTGCGGGATAGTAGGAATTATCAATACCGATAGAAATCGGATCGACGGGAGCCATATACGGGAGGCCATCCGCATACAGCGAGACCGGGGAAACGGCCTGGGAGGCGGTTTCGCCGTCTACGGCGCCTATCCTGAGAATCGGGACAAATACGCCTTCCACATCATGTACGAGGGAAACGGGCACAGTCCGGCAGTCTCGGCGGTGGAAGACTACCTGCAGAGCAGGACCCATGTGTATCAGTCTGAACAGATCCCGGTCTACCCCCATGACCGCATCCCCCGGGGGCCATACTTCAAGCGATACTTTCTGAAACCGATCGATGAATTTCTTTCACCGCAGCAGACGGAAGAGGATTTTATCGTTGAAACCGTCATGCATATCAACACGATGCCGGATGCCTTTGTTGTGTCTTCCGGAAAGGACATCGGCGTATTCAAAGGGATGGGATACCCCGAGGACATCGCGGATTATTTCCGCATCGAAGATTACAAGGGCTATATGTGGGTCGCCCACAACCGGTTCCCCACCAACACGCCGGGGTGGTGGGGGGGCGCGCACCCCTTTACGATTCTCGACAAGGCGGTGGTTCACAACGGAGAGATCACCAGTTACGGAACCAATGCCCGCTGGCTCGAGATGAATGGATACCGCTGCCTGCTCCAGACTGATACGGAGGTGATCTCGTACATATATGACAAGTTGACCCGGAGGGACCGGCTCTCAAAAAGGGATGCCTGCTTCGTCATGGCTCCCGCCCTCTGGGAGGATATTGACCGGCGGGGGGACGAAAAAGACCGGTATCTCAGGCAGATCTACGGAACCGCCATCGTCAATGGCCCTTTCGGTATCGTCCTGACCCACAAGGGCGGCGCGATTGTTCTCAACGACCGCAACAAACTTCGCCCCGTTGTCTGCGCCCAGGCGGGGAATACTTACTACGCCTCGTCCGAGGAGTGCAGCATACGGCTCTTGTCTCCCGAGGTGGACCGGATATGGTCGCCGCGCGGGGGGGAACCGGTCATGATTGATATACTCGAAGAATACAAAGGGGCTGCCTGATGAACGGCATGGCAAACAACTGGAAGGTGATCCCTCCCTTTCATCCCGCTTTCGATCTCGACCGGTGCGACTACCTGAACGGGTGCGCTATCTGCGCGAAGGAATGCTCCTTCGGAGAGATATCCATGGAACCTGTCAAAGGCCGGAATGGAGAGGTGCGCTACCGGCCTCGGGCCAATCTCGCCGCGTGCAATTCCTGCCAGCGGTGCGTGAAGACGTGCCCGCAGAATGCCATCCATATCGAACACCAGCCCATGTATACCTCCCATGGGTACTGGACACCGGAATACGCGAGCAACATATGGCGGCAGGCAGGGGCCGGAGGGGGTGTCCTCCTCGTGGGGAACGGCGCCACAGGGCCTCAGAAGCGGTACTTCGATCATATCATGTTCGACGCCTGCCAGGTCACCAATCCCTCCATCGATCCCCTGCGGGAGCCCATGGAGATCCGCCGATACCTGGGGAGAAAACCCGACCGGTACGGGGAAGAGATAGGTCCCCAGCTCAAGTTGGATGTGCCGATCATGTTCGGGGCCATGAGTTTCGGCGCGGTGAACAAACGGGTCCAGGAAGCGGAAGCCCGCGCGACGCAGGTCTCGGGAACATACTGGAACACGGGGGAAGGCGGTTTCTACAAGGACCTGCGGAGCTACGGAGAAAACACGATCGTCCAGGTCGCCTCGGGGCGCTTCGGGGTCAGCGAGGACTACCTGAAATCGGCCGCGGCTGTGGAGATCAAGATCGGCCAGGGGGCGAAACCGGGGATCGGGGGGCACCTCCCCGGCGAAAAGGTCCTGAAGGCCATCTCGGAGACGCGCATGATCCCCGAAGGGAGCGACGCACTGTCGCCCGCCCCCCACCACGACATATACTCCATCGAGGATCTGCGGCAGCTCATCTACGCAATCAAGGAAGCAATGGACTACCGGGTCCCCGTTTCCGTCAAGATCGCCGCCGTCCACAACGTCGCCCCCATCGTGAGCGGGGTTGCCCGGGCCGGCGCCGATATCATCGCCATCGACGGGTTCCGGGGAGGAACGGGGGCAACCCCCCTCCAGATTCGGCAGAACACGGGGATTCCCATCGAACTTGCCATTTCCGCTGCCGACACGCGTCTGCGGGAGGAAGGGATCAGAGACACGGTCAGTCTCGTCGCCTCAGGGGGGATCATGTGCTCGTCGGACGTCCTGAAGGCGATCTGTCTCGGTGCGGATGCCGTATACGTCGGAACCCCGGTCCTGGTTGCGCTCGGCTGCGGATTGTGCCAGCGGTGTTTCAGCGGAAAGTGTCCGTACGGGATCACCACCAACAGGCCGGGGCTCGCGGAGCGGATCGATGTCGACCAGGCAACGTTTGCCCTTACCAATCTTCTCCATGCGTGGGGGGAAGAGATAAAGGAACTGATGGGATCCATGGGTATCAGCGCCATAGAGGCCCTCCGGAGCAACCGCGACCGCCTCAGGGGGATAGGGTTGAACCAGGAAGAATTGAGAATTCTGGAAATCAAACACGCCGGTGCATGACATGCTCACAATCGATACCAGGGGACTCTACTACCGGTCCCTGAACAGACATATCCGTGGCTATCTCGCCAGAGGGGAGCAGAGCATCCTCCTGAAGAATATCCTGGGCCAACGCTACATCGGCGGCGGGCTGAACACCGGAGCCCGGATCGAGATACACGGGACCCCCGGCCAGGACCTCGGGGCCTTCATGAACGGACCGCAGATAACGGTCTTTGGAAACGCGCAGGACGGGGTGGGAAACACCATGAACGCCGGCAAGATCATCATACGCGGCAAGGCCGGCGAGATCCCGGGCCATTCCATGCGGGGAGGGAAGATTTTTATCCGGGGAGACGTCGAATACCGAGCCGGTATACACATGAAGGAATACCGCGACCAGATCCCCTGGCTCATTATCGGAGGCACAACAAAAGATTACTGCGGGGAATATATGGCCGGGGGAAGGCTGGTGGTACTCAATCTGGACAACCTGCCGGGCTCTCCTGTGGGGCAGGACGTGGGAACCGGCATCCACGGAGGAGCCATCTACGTTCGGGGACACGTCGAACCTCACCAACTGGGAATCGGGGCGATATGTGCACAGATCGATGATGAGGACCGGGAATTTCTCAACGGGGCGCTGGCCGAGTACGCGCAGGATATGGAGATGACCCTGTCGCACATATCCCCTGATGAATTCATAAAGATCACCAAGAAGGGGGCTCGTCCCTTCGCCAATCTCTACACGCCGGGGATGAACATGAAGACCGAACGGCCCCTCCACGTCGATCTCACCCCGCCGTGCGCTTTCAACTGTCCGATCGGCATCCCCACGCCGGTCTTCCTGAACCTGATCAAGGACGGACGGATTGAAGAGGCCCAGACACTGATGGATGAATACACCCCTTTCAGGATGTCCGTCTGCGGCACGGTCTGCCCAGCCCCCTGCATGGAGGGGTGCAGCAGAAACATGCTGGACGGTCCTGTTGAGATCCAGCGGATAGCCCGGGAATATTATCCCGCGACCGCTCCAAAAGTATCTCCGGAAAAACGAGACAAATCGGTGTCGATCATCGGTGCCGGTCCCGCCGGCCTGTCGGCGGCGTGGCAGCTCGCGCGCCGCGGCTACCGCGTCATGATATATGATTCCGGGAACGATCCCGGAGGAAAGGTCCGAAAAGCGATTCCAAAAGAGCGGCTTTCGGACGAGACCTTGCAGAAGGACATGAACCGGATCCTCTCCCTCCCCATAGAGATGCGGATGAACCAGACAGTCGATCGTGATGCCTTCCGTAAGCTGTACGATGGGAGCGACGCCGTTCTCGTCGCGACGGGGGCCCACGTAACCAAGCGGATCCCCTATCCCGGAGGCGAACGGATCCTGTCGGGGCTACAGTTTCTGATGGACATCAACGAGGGGAAGCCGATGGATCTGACCGGACAGGAGGTAGTCATCATCGGAGCGGGGAACGTGGGGATGGACATGGCCTGTGAATCCTGGCGGTTGGGGGCGGGGCACGTGACCGCCATCGATATCCAGAAACCCCTCGCATTCGGAAAGGAACTGGAAACGGCGATCCGTCTCGGGACCCGGATTTTGTGGCCGAAGGGGGTAGAGAAGGTGACCGAAACGGCAATCCATTTCATGGACCAGGCCAATATCCGTGCCGATGTGATCTTCTTCAGCATCGGCGAGGCGCCGGATACTTCGTTCCTTTCAGAATCAGTCATGCTGAATGAGCGCGGGTATATGGTGACGGGGGAGCACTCTTTCCGGAGCAGCAATCCTAAGGTATACGGAGCGGGGGATATCATCGCCCCCGGGCTGATCAGCGACGCGATCGGGACGGGGCGCCTGGCGGCCATGGAGATAGACGCCTTTCTGAATCACGATCCATTTGTGTATCCGGAAAAGCATCCCGTCCCCAGGAGCAGGATCAATATCGTCTATTTCGGCGGCGAGACGGGAGATGCGGATCGATGCCTCAACTGCGGCACCTGTATCCTCTGCGACACGTGCATCGATAACTGCCCGCAGGAGGCGATCACCCGCAACGGAACGGTCTTCACAATCGACGACACCAAATGTCTGCTCTGTTACACCTGTGCCGCCGTCTGTCCCCGCGGCGCCATCCAGACCGATCATCTCGATCATCGGAGCGTCCAGGGGAAAGCGGGTTGACATAAACAGGGCCCCGTGATTATGTACGGCAACTCGAACAGGGGACAAAAGTCATATGCGAACAAAATTTATATTCATCACCGGCGGGGTGCTTTCCTCTCTCGGCAAAGGTCTTGCGGCGGCCTCCATCGGGACTCTCCTGGAATGCCGGGGGCTCAAAGTATCCCATCAGAAACTTGATCCCTATATCAACGTCGATCCCGGCACGATGAACCCCTTCCAGCACGGAGAGGTTTTCGTCACCGATGACGGCACGGAAACGGATCTGGATCTGGGGCACTATGAACGTTTCACCGACTGCGCTCTCGGCAGGAAGAACAATCTGACCACGGGGCAGGTCTACTTCTCGGTCATATCGAAGGAACGGCGAGGAGAGTATCTGGGAGGGACCGTTCAGGTCATCCCCCACATCACCAATGAGATCAAGGATTATATCAGGGCGGCGGCCAACGAAAGCGATGTGGCCATTGTGGAAATCGGGGGAACGGTCGGGGATATCGAATCACTCCCCTTCCTCGAAGCCATCCGGCAGTTCAAGAATGAAGCGGGAAAACAGAACGCAATTTTCATCCATCTCACCTGGGTTCCCTACCTCAAGGCGGCCGGGGAGGTGAAGTCGAAACCGACCCAGCACAGCGTCAAGGCCCTGCGGGAGATCGGTATCCAGCCCGACATCCTCCTGTGCCGGACGGAGGACTTCCTGTCGAAGGAGATCAGGGAGAAGATCTCCCTCTTCTGCAACGTCGAGCCGGGAGCGGTTTTCACCGCGAAGGACGTGGATTATATCTACGAGGTTCCCCTTATATACCACCAGGAAGGGGTGGATCAGAAGATCGTTGATCTTCTGAATATATGGACCGGCCAGCCGCACCTCGGGGAGTGGGAAGAAGTCATACGCAAACTGAAAAATCCCTCCTGCGGGGTAACCATTGCCATTGTGGGAAAATATGTCGACTGGACCGATTCCTACAAGAGCCTGAACGAGGCACTGGTCCACGGCGGCCTTCCCAGCGATTGCCGTGTCACGCTCCGCTTCATCGACTCGGAAAAGATCGAACAGCAGGGGATTGACGCGCGGTTCGACGGAGTGGACGGCATCCTGGTCCCCGGAGGGTTCGGAAAACGGGGTATCGAGGGAATGATCCAGGCCGTCAACTACGCGCGGATCCAGAAAATTCCCTTTTTCGGGATCTGTCTGGGGATGCAGATGGCGGTCATCGAATACGCTCGGAACGTCTGCAAACTGGAGAAGGCCAACAGTTCGGAATTCGATGAAAATACGCCTTATCCCGTGATCGATTTTCTCCCCGAGCAGAGAACGATCTCCGACAAGGGCGGGACCATGCGGCTGGGGGCGTATCCATGCATCCTTGCAAAGGACTCGTTCGCCTTCGAGGCGTACGGACGGAAAGAGATCAGTGAACGGCACCGTCACCGGTATGAATTCAACAACGAATATAAAGATATCCTGACGAAGGGAGGATTGCGCATCAGCGGGGCGGCCCCCGACGGCAATCTGGTCGAGATCGTCGAGATAGTCGATCACCCGTGGTTTCTGGGCTGCCAGTTTCATCCCGAATTCAAATCAAAACCGAGAAGGCCCCACCCTCTCTTCACTGAATTCATACGGGCCTCAGTGCGGTATGGCGCATCCGGAAAAGATAGAAAAGCGGCCGGTCAATAAGAGGAGAACAGGTATGATGCTCACGGGCGCGGCCATCTTTCGGCTGGTGCGGTCTCTTAAGGAGCGGCGCGTATGCATCGGTTGCGATCCGCGCCATGCCCCGCCAGGGGCCTTCATCCTCTTTCCGACGACGTCTGCGACCCTCCCCTGCGGCCTGTCCGGGATTCTTGCTATCACACCGCGGCAGCGCGAACCACGGGGAAGCGGCTCTTTGTCCTCTCTCTTTGACCAGATACGGAAACACAGCCTCACAGCGCTTCCGGATGGCCCCCTCACTCCCCAGTCATACCTGGGGGGAAAGGAGGTGCTCTCCTCCCTTGAAGCGTCGATCCTCACACTGAAACAGGACCCTTTCTCCCTCTTCTCCCCTGATGAAAGCGCGGCCTGCGCCGCGCTGGCGCAGGCCATGAACTCATTTCTGTCAGGAGAAGGAGCCCTCATCGGAAAATCTGCCGGATCGCTTTCCACGGGAGAGATGGAGACCATAAACGAGGCGATTGAGGTCCTGAAGGATGCCTCCTGGGCGCTGGAGAAGGATGTTCTGTCCAATGTGGAAAAGACCGGAGACCTTTCAGGCACCGACCTCCATCTCCTGTCCCGAGAAGCCGCCGGCATATACTGGCGGCTTAATCTTCTTCTTAATTCGCTGGACCGGATAGAGATTCGCGGGAGGGATTCCGCGGGGATCGATATATCATTCTCTCCCGGCACCCGAAACGATCTGCATGTCATCATGAAAGGGATGCGGACTGACGGTCTCCACGATGAGTTTCTGAAGAGAACCACCCCCGGCGACCTCTTGGACGGTGCCATCACCATCTCCACGCTCTCCCCGGGAGGTGAACCGCTTCTCAACTTTACCTACAAGCGGGCCTCCGTGACCGGCAAACTGGGAGAAAATACCCGGTTTCTGCGTGACCGGATCAAGACGGACCGAATCCTCCGGAAATGTCTTCATGGGACGATACGGCACGAAACCCTTCTCGCCCACACGCGCTGGGCGTCTGTGGGGGCCATTAACGTGGAAAACTGTCATCCCGTGAACAATTTCACCGTCTCACCGGAGATTGATTCCTCCGCTGGAATCCCGCTCCCGGTGAAACAGTATCCCCGTTACGGTTCCGGGAACTGGGCGATTCATGTCGCGCTCAACGGGGACATCGACAACTACCGGCAACTTCGAGAATCGCTGGAGGGGGAGGGAGCGGAACTCATCGATCACCGGGTGACGACAGACACCAAGATCATCGCCCTTCAGGTCGAGAAATACCTGCGCAGCGGAAGCGATCTCCAGGAGTCCTTCCGTCTGGCCCTGGTCGATTTTCAGGGATCGCACGCCATCGCCATGGAAAGCAACCTTGAGCCGGGAAAGATCTTCCTCGCTCTGCGGGGGAGCGGCCAGTCCCTTTACATCGGTCTGGGCAAGAACCAGCACTTTTTCTCCTCAGAGGTATACGGACTGGTGGAGGGTACCTCCCGTTTTATCAAGATGGATGGCGAAGCTGAACGGGTCTCTGGAAAACCGGAAACGAGGGGGCAGATCTATGTGCTGGAGGAGAGCGGCAACGTACAGGGCTTCAGTTATGACGGAAGTCGCCTTGATATGGACAAGATAGCGATCCAGGAGGCCCGAATCACTACCCGGGATATCGACCGCAGGAACTATCCCCACTTTCTCCTGAAGGAGATCGCTGACGCGCCGATCTCCGTTACAAAAACCTTGAGGGGTAAATACCGTATCGATTACCAGGCCAACGGAAGCGCGCGCGTCACCTTCAACCTGGGCGATGATATCATTCCCCGAAGACTGCGCGACGCTTTATCGCACAAAACGATTCGTAAGATATCCGTCATCGGGCAGGGGACCGCAGCGGTGGCGGGGGCGGCGATCGCCGGGGCATTTACGGCGTATATGCAGGAGACGGGAATTACAGCGGAAGCGAAGACGTCGTCGGAAATGAGCGGCTTCTGTCTCAAGGAAAATCTGGAAGATACTCTCGTAGTCGCGGTGACCCAATCGGGAACGACAACCGACACGAACCGGGCCGTGGCTATGGCGAAAGAACGGGGGGCTCATCTGATCGCCATCGTCAACCGACGGCAGTCCGACATCACCCATATGTCGGACGGCGTTTTCTATACGAGTGACGGGCGGGACATCGAAATGTCCGTGGCATCGACAAAGGCCTTCTATTCGCAGATCGTGGCCGGATATGTCCTGGCCCTCTCCCTGGCTCAGATCCTCGGCGCCGGATCGGATAACCTGACAGCCGGGGTCCTGGAGAGTCTGGAACAGGCTCCGGATGCCATGAACCGGGTCATCGCGCAAAAAGAGCACATCCGGGAGACGGCGCGCATCCTTGCCGGGAAAAAGAGGTACTGGGCCGTGGTCGGGAGCGGCCCGAACAAGATTGCGGCGGACGAGATACGGATCAAGCTGAGCGAGTTGTGTTACAAGACGATCTCTTCGGATATCGTGGAGGATAAAAAGCATATCGATCTTTCCTCTGAACCACTGATCGTCGCCTGCGTCGCCGGCACGGAACCCTCCATTCTGGAAGATATCGCCAAGGATGTGGCCATCTTCAAAGCACACGCGGCCTCGGTGATCGTCATCGCGGACGAGGGGGAAACGTCCTTCGACGGAATAGCCGACTCCGTCATCCACGTCCCGAAGGCATCCTTCCCCACATCCGTCATCCTGAACACCCTGGCCGGGCACCTGTGGGGGTACTATGCCGCCTGCGGTATCAATGAAGACGCCGAGTTTATCCGCGACTTCAGAAAGAGACTGATTGTGCAAACCGAACAACTTGATGAGCGGGAGGGGCTCCTCGTTGAAAAACTGGGCGACCCCGGGCTGCGCCGCTTGATCGACGAGTTTGCCGTCTCTTTCAGGGTCCGGCGGAATCAGGGTTTTTTCTCGTCCCTGAGCGTTGATGTTGCATCGGATATCACGCTCCTGCTCAAATACGCCGCGGGTAAACTGCCTTTGGAAGATTTCCGTCTTGATTTCAGGGAAAAGCAGGTTTCTCCGTCCCCTCTCGATCTCCTGGACATCTCTCTCGGCAAGGCTATCGACGAACTGGCCCGGCCGATTGACGCGATTCGGCATCAGGCAAAAACGGTGACGGTGGGAACCAGCAGGAAGGAAGAGACTATCCGTGGCGTGATCTTCGATTGTATGAAAGATCTTGGCTTCTCGCCCGATAATCTGACCGGCGTGGGGGGACTTACCGTCATGAGGCTGCAGAAGGTTACGTCGAATATACGGGGCTACACCCTGTATACCGTAAACGATCTTGATGACGAGGGACGACCCACAGACCGGACTACCATAGCGATAGAGAAACGGGGAGGTATCTCGCTGCGTATGAAGTCACGGGCGGAGGTTCCGATCCCCCTCAGCGGCGCCAAAAAGACGATCGTGAGTGCCAGGGATGTCTACGCCGGGCTGGGAAGATCCGATCAGGCGCCTCTCATTATCATCCCGTTAATCGACGGTGGGCGCTCTATTCAGAAGATACTGCTTCTCCACGCGGTTTTCAGAGAGACTCTGACGGCCGCGGAAAAAAGGACGGCTCTCGGCGACAAATTCAACCAGATCCGGGATATCATCAACGAATACAACATTCCATGGGAGGATCGGTATCTCGATTCCTTCCCCGTCGCGTTCCTGCTGGGTGAAGGAATCGGTATCATTGCGAAGGCGATCATGCAATCCTTGAAATCGGGGGATACCGAATGATTGCCCTCGTCAATTACGGTGCGGGAAATCTGACGTCAGTGGCGCGGGCCCTGCAGCACATCGGAGAGGAGTGCACAATAACCAGGGAACATGACGTGATCCGCGCATCCGACCGGGTCATATTTCCGGGGGTCGGCGCCGCGGGCGAGGCAATGGAGGTGATCCGGCGGGAAGGACTCGACACAGCGATTCGCCATGTCGTTGCCGCGGGGATTCCCTTCCTCGGGATCTGCCTCGGCGCTCAGGTTGTTCTTGAAGAGAGCGAGGAGGATGGGGGCACCCCCTGCCTGGGGATTATTCCCGGTACGGCACAACGGTTTCAGGGACCGGCGATCAAAATACCGCACATGGGGTGGAACAACCTTTCCGTTAGGGCGGCGCATCCCGTCCTCGCGGGCGTTGACGCGCGGGCTCAATTCTACTTCGTTCACTCGTACTATCCCGCTCCTGCCAGGGATGAGGATGTCATCGCGACGACCGATTACGGGATCTCATTTGCCTCCATTATCGGGCGCGGCAATGTTATCGCCACCCAGTTTCATATCGAGAAGAGCGGCGAGCACGGGCTGCGGGTACTGAAAAACTTCTGCACCTGGAACGGCAGTGTGGCACTATGCTGAGCAAGAGAATTATCGTCTGCCTCGACGTGAGGGCGGGTAAGACAACCAAGGGGATCAGGTTCACAGGAAATATCGACATCGGCGACCCCATCGCCATGGCCGCCGAATATTACGCGCAGGGGGTGGACGAGCTTGTCTTTTACGATATTACCGCGTCATCCGACGAGAGGGATATCATCATCGACGTGGTGGAAGGGGTCGCGCGGGAGATATTCATCCCTTTCTCGGTGGGTGGAGGGATCCGCTCGCTGGATGACATGCACCGTGTTCTGGCGGCCGGTGCGGAAAAGATCAGCATCAACACCGCCGCCGTTCAGAACCCCTATCTTATCTATCAGGGGGCGAAGGCCTTCGGCAGCCAGTGCGTTGTTCTGGGGATGGACGCGAAAAAAGTTGAGCAATCGTCCGTCATCCCCTCCGGCTACGAGGTCTACATCAACGGCGGGAGAACGCCGGCAGGAATCGACACCGCTCAATGGGCGAAGCGGGCCCAGGAATTGGGGGCGGGAGAGATCTGCCTTAACTCGATCGATGCCGACGGCACGAACGATGGATATGAGCTCGTCCTCACAGCGCTCATCTCCAGAACCGTCTCCATCCCGGTCATCGCGTCAGGGGGGGCGGGTCTGCCGGAGCACGTGCTCGAAGTTTTCACCGAAACGGACGCCTCCGCGGCCCTCATTGCTTCCATGGTCCATTACCAGCGCTACACCGTGCGGCACATCAAGGATTATCTTGCTGAGCGCGGCGTGCCCGTGCGCAGATGCATCTCATAATTCCGCCATCTCCGGCGGTTTTTTCCCTCTGTAATAAGGCGTCCCATATCTGCATTGCAGGACCCCGTACTCCTTTCCGCGCTCAGGCTTTCTTAAGCGAATGGCCCCCCATAACCTCATTGGCATGTTCAGATCTGTGCCTTTTTTGAAATCAATACGATAGGGAATCGCACATTCTTTCCAAGGCAGATGCCGCACGGTCGAATATTACAGCAATGTAGCCTTCCATCCCCTTCAAACAGTGCAAATGCTTCGGCAATAATAAGAATATGATGAGATATCGGAATGTTAGAGAAGGCCCCATCGTATGGCATGTGGCTTGCTGTACCAGAATATCATCAATCTGATTGTGACGAGGAGGATACACAACATGCAGCTCAAACGTACAGTCGTCCGACTTGCTGTCATTGTTTCCCTTATTCCGGTGCTATCACTGGGGGTCTTTACGGGGATGAACGCCCATGCCGAAGAGGAACGGCCAACCGCGTCCGCCGATGTGGGGATCCTCAGCAAATATGTCTGGCGCGGGGAGGAACTCAGCAAGGATAGCATCGTCGTTCAGCCCTCGTTAACTGTCGGCTACCGGGGCGTCAGCGTGAACCTGTGGGGCAATCTGGATACGGATGTTTATGACGGCGCCTATACGGATAAGGCAAAATGGACTGAGACGGATTTTACCATTGGGTATGACAGGAGTTTCGGCCTCGTGGGAGTAGGTCTGGGATACATCTATTACGCCCTGGACGGCACCGTTGATTCCCAGGAATTCTATGTGAGCCTCGGTCTGGATAGCATCGCCACACCAACCCTTACCATCTACAAAGAGGTGACAGGCGCTCTCAAGGGGTGGTATGTCGCCCTGCAGGTGTCCCACTCTTTTGAACTCCCGAAGGCAATCAGCCTCGACCTTGCGGCATCCGCCGGGTATTATTATTCCGATAATGAGAGTTACGTTGAGTACACCGACGGCCTTACGGCAACAGCAGAGCCGTTCAGAGATTTCAAGGACGGTCTGATTTCTGTGGGGCTCACCATACCCCTCGATAGATACATCTCAATCATCCCCGTCATCGCCTACTCGTTTCCTCTGACGGATCGAGCAGACAATTTTATTGCCGGAAGCAGTACCAAAAGCGATCATTCAGACTTTTTCTATGGAGGCATTACCCTATCCATGTCTTTCTGAAAACATTGAAGAATCCGCAAGAAACAGTATTGTCATAATCCGTATACGCCATCGCCGGGGACGAAAAACTCGGATCTCTCGCCTCCGGCATCTGCAAATGGAAGCTCTCCCGTCCCGGATTACGTTGACAACCACCCCCCTCACCTTCCGCAGTAAACGGCTGCCGTGCTTTGATTATTTATCTATTTAATATCATTAGTATTAGTTATAAATAGGTCACTTTTTCCTTGACATCCCATCCTCCTTTCTTTATTTTAGGGGTGCAGAAGCAAGAAGGACTGATGGATTACGTGAGGTTGTTATGAGTGAGGAAGTGCCCTTACAGCGGCAAGTGGCTCTGAGGTGGTGGGGATTATTCATCGCGGGAGCGTTCATGCTTGCCATAATGCCGAGCCTGCTTGCCCACTATCGCTCCATGCAGGCTGAAGGGGGGTTCTTCCCTCTTTCGGTTCTCCTCCAGCCATCCGAGCAATCGGCTCCAAAGCCGTTGTCCGTAACTCCCTCGAAGGCCGACCCCTTTTTCCGCTCGATCATACATGAGGCGTCCGCCCGCTATGGTATCGAGGCTGAACTCATCCAGGCCATTATCATGGCGGAATCGAGTTACAATCCCCGAGCCGTCTCAAAGCGGGGAGCGCAGGGACTCATGCAGCTCATGCCGTCAACGGCAAAGGCCCTTGGCGTGGAGGACAGCTTCAATCCCGAGCACAATATTCATGGCGGCGTCAGATACTTCAAGTATCTCCTTGACCGGTTCGAAGGGGACGTGAAAATGGCCCTCGCCGCATACAACGCGGGGAGCAGCAGGGTCAGGGAGTATCAGGGAATCCCGCCGTTTAAAGCAACACAATATTATATCGACCGCGTTTTTTCCTATTACAATCTATACAAGAAAGCGAACAGCGCGTAGCGCCGTCGTCTTCCCCGACTTGCAGAGAACTCTTCTTACTTCCGGTTAGAACATATACGAGACACCGATACTGATACCGTATTGATTCTCATTCTTCACCACGGGGCTATCGCCTGCATCGCCGACAAGCCGGTCATACCCTGCACCGGCCAGAATCCCCCAGTGCCGGTCCAGTCTGTGGATTGCCATCATGTGAAACCCGACTGATTTAAAGCCGCCCGCCGCATCATAAACCGGCAGGCCGGATCGCGTGGACTGGCCCGGTGAGATGCCGAAATACTCCTCCATATAATCAGAACTCGCATAGGTTGTGCGGATTGAAGACTTCAGAATCGTTTTGTCCGCTACGTGCAGATCATGCCCGAGGCCGAGATGGACCTGGAAACCGGTGCCGTGACCGGTGAACTGTTCCTCATAGCGCGCTCGAAGGTTCACTTCCCCTGCCGCCCATTCGAATAACAGATTGGCGGTTGCTCCATCGTCGATATCGCCCAGTCCTCTCAGGTCGCTGGAATCGTCCTCTTCCCGCCCGAAGGTATACCCCACGGCCAGACCGATCTTACAGTCATTGCGATTCCATATGTAGACCCCCGCGCCCGTGCGCGCATGTAAAAAAAACGTCTCGCCCACGGTAACGTCGATGAGGGGAAACGCTCTCAATTCGTAATCATCGGACCCCTCATAGGCAGGCTTATGGATACCCAGCGCGCCGATACGGACAGACCAGTCTTTTCCTTGAACGGAGCGACTGCCCTGTTCATCAAATGGTGCGGCATTCGCCGTCCGACCACAGGCAATACAGGTCATCCCTATGAAACAAAGAACGACGAGCGTGCGGCGCACGCTCGTCGGTTTTGTGGCTGATCCGAAGTGCTTAACCCTCCCGCGGTCCACGGCTTGGCCGGGTGGCACAATGGCTGGCATCCCTCAGTCGCCCCCACCCAATACCGCATACAGTCTCACGGAACTGGTCAGTCGTGCCAGTTGGAGGGTGATCAGCCCCTGCTTGGCTCCATAGAGGGACCGATGGGCGTCCAGGACGCTCAAATAACTGTCGACTCCCATCTCATATCGCTTATTGGAGAGACGATACGCCTCCGCCACGGCGTCCACCAGAGACTGCTGGGCCGATACCTGCCGGTCTACCGTGCCGCGCACGGCAAGGGCATCCGCCACCTCCCGGAAGGCGCCCTGAATCGCTTTTTCATACTGGGTCAGGACAATTTCGCGCTCCGCTCTGCTGACCCGCAGCGCTGCCCAGGTACGGGCGTCGAAAATCGGCATGGTGATCTTCGGCGCAAAGACCCAGGTGGCCGAACCGGAGCCGAACAGACCGGACAGCTCGGCGCTCGCGGTTCCCACCGTTGTGGTCAAGGAGATACGGGGGAAAAGGGCGGCCCGGGCCGCACCGATAGATGCGTAGGCCCCCTTGAGCCGGTGTTCCGCCGCCATGATGTCGGGACGCCTGAGCAATACCTCGGATGACAGCCCGGGAGCAGTGTCTTCGGGAGGAGTCACGCTGCCGAGATCCTCCGGCAGGAGGTCCTCGCCCACCGGAGATCCGGCAAGGAGATCAAGCGCGTTCCGGTCCTGCGCCGTCAGCCGCGTGTAGAGGGCGACATCCCCCAGAGCCGCGTCAACCTGCGTTTGCGCCCGGCGCAGATCCAGCTCGGTCGCCAGCCCGACGTCATACCGCTTTTGAATCAACGCGTAGGCGGCCTTTTGGGCATCGAGAGTGGACTGGGCCAGTCCGAGGTTTCCCCGGTCAGCCGCCAGGGCCAGATACGCGCCGACAACCGAGGATATGAGCGATATCTGCGTGCTTCGGCGGGCCTGTTCCGTGGCGAGGTACTCCTGGAGCGCCTGTTCTTCCAGATTGCGGAGGCGGCCGAAAAAGTCGATCTCCCAGGACGTAACCCCGAGATCGACACTGTACTGTTCCTTCGTTATGGATTTCCCGGTCGTGGAAAGATCGCCGGGGACCCGTTCCTTTCGCCCGCTGCCCGTGGCATTGACCGAGGGAAACAGCTCAGCCCGCTGCACGCCGTACAGGGCCCTGACCTTTTCGACATTCAGGGCGGCGAGGCGCAGATCGCGGTTGTTGTCCAGGGCCGTCCTGATGATCGCTTGAAGCCGGGGATCAGTGAAAAGATCCGTCCACTTCAGCACCCGGGCTTCGGGCGCGCCGGGCGCCTCCCGGAGACTGTCGTAGGCCTCCCCCTGCGGCCAGTCAACGGGGACGGGGGCTTGGGGCTTCACATATTCAGGCGCCAGGGAGCAGCCTCCCAGAAACAATCCCATCACAATCAGCAGAAACAGCAGCCTTCTTTTCATATCGTCAATCCTCAGAGGGTTCTGCATCGGTTGTTTCGACAGATGCACCTTTCCGTTGCCTGCCGAACAGCTTTTCAATCAACACATAAAAGAGAGGGACAAAGATAACGACCAGGACCGTTGCCGTGACCATCCCCCCCAGCACGCTGGTGCCGATGGCGTTCATGGCTCCCGCGCCTGCTCCGGTACTGACGGCAAGGGGGAGGACCCCGAAACCGAAGGCCAGCGAGGTCATGATGATCGGACGAAAACGCAGTTTCGCCCCCTCCAGGGTGGCCTCCACCAGCCCCATCCCCTGCTTCAGTCCATCCTTGGCAAACTGTACGATCAGAATGGCGTTCTTGGTGGCGAGACCCAGGGTGGTGAGGAGACCGATCTGGAAATAGACGTCATTGGCCAGCCCCCGCGCGCTTGTGGCGATAATCCCGCCGATGACCCCCAGCGGCAGAATCAGCAGTATCGAGATAGGGATAGTCCAGCTCTCGTAGAGCGCCGCCAGACAGAGGAAGATCACAAAAATGGAAAATGCGTACAGGAGCGGCGCCTGGGAACTCGACATCTTTTCCTGAAATGAAAGCCCCGCCCAGTCAAATCCGACGCCCCTGGGGAGTTTGCCCATGATCTCTTCCATCGCCTGCATGGCCTCCCCCGAACTTATTCCCGGCGCCGGTTCCCCCCAGATATTAATGGCAGGAAACCCGTTGAAACGGGCGAGTCGGGGCGAACCGGAGGTCCAGCGGCCTGAAGCGAAAGAGGAGAACGGGACCATCCTGCCTGCCGTATTGCGAACATAGAGTTTATTCAAATCTTTGGGAAGCATGCGGTAGGGGGCATCCGCCTGCACATACGCCCGTTTGACCCGTCCGCTCTTGATAAAATCATTGACATAGGCGCTGCCGAAGGCCGCCGCAATGGTGTTGTGGATGGAGGTAATGGGAACCCCCAGGGCACCCGCCTTCTCCCAGTCCACATGGATACGGTATTGAGGCACGTCATTCATGCTGTTGGGACGAACGGCAACCAATCGCGGGTCCTGGGCTGCCAGCGTGAGGAGCTGATATTGCAGTTCCATAAGTTTTTCATGTCCAAGTCCGCCGCGGTCGAGGAATTGGAAATCAAACCCCTTTGCGATACCCAGTTCAACAACGGGAGGCGGGGGGAAGACAAAGATCTGCGCGCCCCGGATAGTCGAAAGGGCCATCGTTGCCCGCTGGGCGACGGCCTTGACCCTGAGGTCCTCCCGATCACGCAGCTCCCAGTCCTTCATCTTGATGAACACCATACCGTTGTTCTGAGCCCTTCCGGAAAAACCGTACCCGGAGAGAACCATGGCGGACTCCACCGCCTCTTTTTCGTTTTCCATGAAATATCGTTCAATCTGCCGGGCCTCCGCCTGGGTCTGCTCCAGCGTGGAACCGCTGGGGAGGATCATCTGGGCGAGCAGGCCTCCCTGATCTTCGTCGGGCAGATATGCGGTGGGCATGCGAAGATAGAGGACCCCCATGACGACGACAATGACCAGGAAAACGGCCAGGTAGCGTTTTTTCCGGGAAAGAGAGTGACCGACCAGGTTCACATAGATGCGCCGGAAGCGGAAAAAGACGCGGTTGAACCATCTGAAAAAGGGGCGCAGGAAAAAGATGGCGTTTTCCGCTTCCCGGCCCTTGGCCACGGGCTTGAGGAGTGAGGCGCACAGAACCGGCGTCAGGATCAACGCCACAACCACCGACAGGAGCATGGCGGCGATAATGGTGATGGAAAACTGGCGGTAGATCACCCCGGTGGAGCCGGGAAAGAAGGCCATGGGCCCGAAGACGGCGGAGAGGACCAGACCGATGCCGATCAGGGCGCTGGTGATCTGTTCCATGGATTTGGCGGTGGCCTCCCGGGGCGGGAGCCCTTCCTCGGCCATGATGCGCTCCACATTTTCCACCACCACGATGGCATCGTCCACCAGAAGACCGATGGCAAGCACCATGGCGAACATGGTGAGCATGTTGATGGAAAAACCGAAAAAGCTCAGCATCGCGAAGGTTCCGAGGAGGACCACGGGGACCGCAATGGTCGGGATCAGGGTGGCCCGCATGTTGCCCAGGAAGAGCAACATGATCAAAAAGACGAGCAGGATCGCCTCAAAGAGTGTCTTCACCACCTCCTTGATGGCCACTTTGATGAAGAGGGTGGAGTCGTTGGGATAGACGACCTTCAGGCCTTCAGGGAAAAAACGACTCATCTCGGCCATCTTCGCCTTGACGGCCTCGGCCGTGTCGAGGGCGTTCGCCCCCGCGGCCTGCCGGATGGCAATTCCCGTTGTGGGCAGGCCGTTGTAGTAGCTTTCGATATCAGACAGCTCGGTTCCCAGTTCGATCCGGCTCACATCGCCCACACGCACGATGGAACCGTCCGGGTTGATCCGGATGGGAACAGAGGCAAACTCGTCAGGCGTTCTCAGCATGTTCTGGACGATGATGGAAGCGTTCAGGCGCTGCCCCTCGACCGCGGGCGTGCCGCCGAACTGGCCCGCCGAAACCTCCACATTGTAGGCCCTGAGCGCCGCGATCACATCCTCCGTCGTGAGCCGGTAATCCCTCAGCCGGTCGGGATTGACCCAGATGCGCATGGCATATTCCGCGCCGAAGACCTCCACCTCGCCCACCCCCGGCACCCGGGCGAGAACACTCTCCAGATTGGTGATGGCAAAGTCCGACAGGTCCGTTTTGTCCATGCTGCCGTCTTCCGAGATGAGCCCGACGATCATCAGGTAATTCCGGGTCGATTTGGCGACCTCGACTCCCCGGGTCCTGACCACCTCCGGCAGGCTCGACATGGCGAGTTGCAGTTTGTTCTGCACCTGGGTCCAGGCGATATCGGGATCGGTTCCCGCCTTAAAGGTCAACTCTATCCGGGACATCCCCGCAGAATCGCTGGTGGCCGACATGTACAGCAGGTTGTCAAAGCCGGTCATCTTCTGCTCGATGATCTGGGTGACGCTGTTCTCCACGGTCTCCGCCGAAGCCCCCGGATAGGTGGAGTACATGGCGATGGAGGGCGGCGCGATGGGGGGATACTGGGATATGGGGAGATTGTAGATGGCAAGACCACCCGCGGCCATAATGACTATGGCGATGACCCAGGCAAAAACCGGACGTTTGAGAAAGAATTTAGAAAGCATCGGGCTCCTCCGTCAGTTCGATGGCGCGGCTGGTCCGGCGGCGGCCGCTTCTGGAGTGTTTCCGGCGGCTTCGGCTGAAGCCACCGTTTTTACGGGTACCCCCGGGCGTATCTTCTGCATCCCCTCCACGATGACCCGATCACCGGGGGAAAGACCCGCTGTCACCAGCCACTGGTTTCCCATGGCACGGTCGATGGTCACCGGGCGCATCTGTGCCGCACCATCAGCGCCGACGATCAACACGAAGGGGTTCCCCTTGTGATCGCGCGAGACGGCCTGCTGAGGCACCAGAAGCGCTTTGGGATTGACCCCTTCTTCCACGACGGCCCGGACGAACATCCCCGGAAGAAGGACGCCTTCGGGATTGGGGAATACAACGCGCAGCGTGACGGTTCCCGTCGTTGGATCCACCGTGACGTCGCGGAACTGTAACGTGCCTTCCAGGGGGTACTTGGTCCCGTCTTCCAGGATCAGCTTCACCTTTTTCTGCCCCGCCCCGCTCTGGTCCAGCATGCCGGACTCGAGCCGCCGCTGCAACCGCAACAGATCTGTCGTGGACTGGGGCACATCTATGTACAGGGGATCCAACTGTTGAATGGTCGCAAGCGCCAGAGGCTGATATGCCGTCACCAGGGCCCCCTCGGTGACGCTGGAGCGTCCGATGCGGCCCGAGATGGGAGCTGTAATCCGGGTATATGTCAGATTGATGCGCGCCTCCTCGCGCATGGCTTTCCAATAGGCGATGTCGGCCTCGGTCTGTTTCAGAACTGCCGCCGCGTCGTCGTAATCCTGCCGGCTCACGGCTTTATGGACAAGCAGTTCCCGGAAGCGTTCCTCCCTCGCTCGGGTTGCGAGAAGATTGGCCTCGGATCTCCTGAGCGCCGCCTCGGCATTGTCGAGCGCTACCTGAAAGGGAGCGGGGTCGATCTGATAGAGGATCTGGCCTGCCTTGACATCAGACCCTTCCGTAAACTGACGCTTCTGTATGAGGCCGCTCACCTGGGGGCGGATTTCCGCCACGCGGAAGGCGGATGTCCGACCCGGCAGCTCAGAAGTAAGGACGATCTCGCGCGCGCCAATCGTCACAACGCCGACTTCCGGCACCGGGGGAGGAGGGGGCTGCTGCCGGCTGTCACAGCTCCACAGGAAAAGACACAACGGCAGAGCAAGGGCAGCCATGCCCTTCTGAAGTGTTCCAACGATATTCCTCTTGGACTGCATCAAACTCTCCTTTTCAATCCGTTCATAAATATATCCGTCACCTGCTGTGCGTCTTTTTCGACGCCCCCGTAATCGCCGCCATGGATACGCTGCATCACCATTCCTATATTGGCCTCAATAAACATGGCGGCGGCTTTTAACGAATCCAGGGGGGCAAACTGGCCCCGCCGGACTCCTTCGTCCAGGACGGCGGCCACCTGCCGCACAGAGGTTCGGTAACGCTCATCGGTATAACGATGTTTCTCGGAATACGTCTTTTCCCGATCGTAATAGAGAATACGGATCAGATCCTGGTGCTCGTCGAAGAACCGCAAATGGCAGAGAGAAAATTCCTCCAGCTTTGCGTCGGGAGCGGAATCGCCGGTCAACAAAGCGGACAGTTCAACGACAAGGGGCTCAAGGCTCGCATCGAGGGCCGCGTACAGTACCTCTTCCTTGTTCTTGAAATAGACGTACAGTGTTCCCTTCGCGACCCCCGCCTCAGTCGCCACCCGGTCCATGGTCAAGCTCTGTATCCCGTCCCGTATCAAGAGCGCGGTGACCGCATCGAGAATCCCCTGCCGTGTGAGGGTCTCCAGGGCCTTTTTTCGTTCTTGCTTCTTATCGCCATCCATGCTAGAAACTGTTCCGTCATTTTTTGAACTGGTCGGTCACTCTATAGCGCGCGAATTGTGTTGTCAAGTATTTTTACAGCCGCTTCGTGTTGTGCGCCGGTAATTGCGGTCTCCGTTCACCGGTCCCGGATCGAACACGGCGGGGCGTTCCCCATCGGTCTTCTCCTTATCAGGGCGGGCGCTCTCACGGCGCTCTATCCGAATTAACAGACATAAGCCGTGAGAACGATATATTTTCTTGCCATGAGGAACAGATATGACTATACAATTCTCACTATATTGCTTATGAATTCACCGCGAAGAACAGCGGGGGCAGTTTTATCCGGTGTATAGGGGGCTGCTCTTCGATCCGGGATACCTTCAGCGGCAGGCCCCCCGGGGCAGGGAAAACAACACAGGAATAACAGGCCTAGAACACCATGCAGCGAAACAGAGCTCTCGTCATCTTTTCATATATCTTCATTGCCGCCCTGTTCATAGCCCTTTTCCCCGAACAGGTGTTGGCAGCCGACGATGCCGCGCGGCGCGTGAACACCGTTACCCTGTATATGGAGAACGACCTGTTCTACAACACGGACCGGCAGTACACGCACGGGACAAAGCTTTCATGGATCTCACCCGACCTGGCGGAGTACCGGGAGAATCCCCTCGTCCCCGCGTGGAGCTATCCCCTCATCGAACACGTGCCCTTCATCAATGAACCGGGCGACCAGCGCTCCATCTCCGTTTCGCTGGGACAGAGCATGTACACGCCGGAGGAGATCGAACGGAGCGAGCTTATTATCGACGATCGGCCTTACGCGGGCATGACCTATCTGGCAATCGGGTTCCACAGCAAAAACGACCAGAGGATGGACACCCTGGAGTTAGACGTGGGGATCGTGGGCCGCCATTCCTACGCGCAGGATATGCAGGAAGCCGTCCATAACATTGTCGATTCAACCGATCCCCAGGGGTGGGACCATCAGCTCCATGACGAACCGTTCCTCAATGTCTTTTTTGAGCGCAAATGGCGGCTCCTTCGAACGCGATACGGCCGCGGACTCGGTTCCGACTTCATTCCCCGCATCGGGGGAGGTGTGGGAAACGCATGGACCGGCGCCAGCACTGGGGGCGAGGTCCGGTTCGGCTGGAATCTCCCCAATGACTTCGGGACCTATGTGATCAGGCCCGGTTCGGACAGCAATGCCCCGCTGGACAGCACCGATCCGCGGCTCTTCCGCCTCTTTGACCGCGCCGGGGTGCATCTCTTCTTCGCCGTTGACGGAACCGCCGTGGCACGGAACATCCTTCTCGACGGCAACACGTTCAGAGACAGCCACAGCGTGGACAAGAATCACTTCGTCGCCTGTTTTGTCGGAGGAATCGGATTCATCGCGGGACGTTACAAGATCACATACTCCCACGTCTATCAGACGAAAGAGTTCAAGACGCAGGAAAAGGACCAGCAGTACGGAGCCATATCGGTATCCTTCACATTCTGAAGCCTTTACCGCCGCGGCCGCTATTGGCTTGCAACAAAACCCAAGGTTTGATACTGTCCGCCCGTATTCTGATGAAGAAGCCCGTTCACAGGCACACGGGTACTGCCCGGGTGGAGTGCGATTATGACCTCACATCTGTTCGTCCCGAAACAATACAAGCCGCTGCTCGATCTCCGCGAAACGGAAAAGGCCATCGGTCAGATCAAGACATTTTTCCAGACCAACCTGTCTTTCGAGCTGAATCTGATGCGCGTAACGGCGCCCCTCTTCGTCAGGGCGGGGACCGGTATCAATGACGACCTCAACGGCATCGAGCGCCCCGTTTCGTTCACCATCAAGGAAGCGGGCAACCTCGGCGTCGAAATGGTCCAGTCGCTCGCCAAGTGGAAGCGGATGATGCTGGCGGATTACGGTGTACGGCAGGGCCATGGCATATGCGCCGACATGAACGCCATACGCCCTGAGGACATCCTTGACAGCACCCATTCCGTATATGTGGATCAGTGGGACTGGGAGCGGGTCATCTCCGAGGACGAGCGGAACCTGGACTTTCTGAAATGCATCGTCAGAAAGATCTACGACGTCATACGGCGGACGGAAAAATATATCTGCTACCGGCGAAACGTTCTCGATCCGATCCTTCCCGAAGAGATAACCTTTATCCACACCGAAGACCTGGAGAAGCGGTATCCGGATTGTACCCCTAAAGAGCGGGAAAACACCATATGCAGGGAACATGGGGCCGTCTTTCTGATCGGCATCGGTGGCAAGCTGAAAAACGGTCTTCCCCATGACGGCCGTGCCCCCGACTACGACGACTGGTCCACCCCCACCGGCGGGGGCCGCATGGGGCTCAATGGAGACATCCTCGTTCATTACCCTCTCTTCGACTGCGCTTTTGAGCTCTCTTCCATGGGGATCAGAGTGGACCCCGAGGCCCTGCTCAGACAGTTGGAGATCACAGGCACCACCGAGCGAAGAGAACTGCTCTTTCACCGGCGCCTCCTGCGGGGAGATTTCCCCCTCTCCATCGGCGGCGGGATCGGGCAGTCCCGGTTGTGCATGTTTTATCTGCGAAAGGCCCATATCGGCGAGATACAGGCGAGCATATGGCCCGAGGACATGGTCGAGGCGTGTCGCGCGAACAATATTTTTCTTTTATAAGAGGGCAGTTGCATTATGAAACGCTCTAAGATTTCGGTACTTCTTAAATCCAAACCTTCCGCGGAGACCGTTCTGATCAAGGGATGGGTCAGGACCCGGCGCGATTCAAAGGGTTTTTCCTTTATCGAGATCAATGACGGGTCGTGCCGCGAGAACATGCAGGTCATCGCGGGGCAGGAACTGGAAAACTACGCGGACATACTGAGGCTTTCGACGGGAAGCGCGGCGGCCGTCACCGGCCGGCTGGTGGCGTCACAAGGGCAGGGGCAGGCATGGGAAGTGCAGGCAACGGGCGTGGAGATCATCAGCATCGCGCCGGACGCGTACCCCCTCCAGAAAAAACGCCACAGCGACGAGTTCCTGCGGGGCATCGCCCATCTCAGGCCGCGGACGAACAAGTACGGTGCGGCCTTCCGGATCAGATCGGAACTGTCATACGCCATTCATCGATTTTTCAAGGAACGGGGCTTTACCTACATCCACACCCCCATCATCACCGCCTCCGATTGCGAGGGGGCCGGCGAGATGTTCCGGGTTACCACCCTCAATCCGGACAACATCCCGAAGGCCGGGAGGAGCGTTGACTATTCCCTTGATTTTTTCGGCAGGCAGGCGAACCTGACCGTATCGGGACAGCTCGAGGCCGAGCTTTTCGCCCTCGCCCTGGGGGACGTCTACACCTTCGGCCCCACCTTCAGGGCCGAAAACTCCAACACCCGCCGCCATGCCGCCGAGTTCTGGATGGTGGAGCCGGAGATGGCCTTCTGCGACCTGGCGGGAGACATGGCCCTCGGCGAGGAGATGGTAAAATATCTTGTCGCCTATGTGATGGATGAATGCTGCTCTGATCTCGACCTCTTCGCCCGTTTTGTGGACAAAAATCTGATGGCGACGCTGGAGAACATCGCTTCATCGGATTTTGTGCGCCTTCCCTACCGAGAGGCAGTGGATATCCTGAGCTCGGCCACTGAGAAATTCGACTACGAGGTGGGCTTCGGAAAGGATCTCCAGTCTGAACACGAACACTACCTGACCGAACGGCACTTCAAGAAACCGGTTATCGTTTACGATTATCCGGCCACGATCAAGCCCTTCTACATGCGGGTGAACTCCGACGGTGAGACGGTGGCCGCCATGGATGTCCTCGTCCCGAGCATCGGCGAGATCATCGGCGGGAGCCAGCGCGAGGAGCGCATCGATGTTCTGGAGGCCCGGATGGATGAAGCCGGCCTTCTCAGGGAAAACTACTGGTGGTATCTGGATTCCCGACGGTTCGGGAGCGTTCCCCACAGCGGGTTCGGCCTGGGATTCGAGCGGTTGATCATGCTGATCACGGGCATATCGAATATCCGCGACGTTATTCCCTTTCCCCGGACACCCGGCAGCATAGAATTCTAAACACGAGACAGGAAAGGAACCGGCCATGATCAAGATAACCTGCATGGGGGCCGCGGGGACGGTGACGGGATCGAACTATGTCGTTGAGAACAGCCAGGGCAGAAAGCTTCTGGTTGACTGCGGTCTCTTTCAGGGAGGGAAACAGACCGAGTGGCGGAACACGGCGGACTGGGGGTTCGATCCGCGTGAGATCGATACGCTTCTTTTGACACACGCCCATATCGATCACAGCGGCAGAATCCCGAAGCTCGTCAAGGACGGATTCCAGGGCCGGATTCTCACCTCTCCCCCGACAGCCGAGCTGTGCGAGCCCATGCTCCTCGACGCGGGGCATGTGCAGGAGATGGACGCTGAGTGGCAGACACGCCGGAACAAGCGTCGCAGCAAAAAGGGGATCGATCCGCTTTATACCGTTGAGGACGCCCAGGCAAGCCTCCGGTTTTTCTCCCCCGTGGAGGAGAACCGGATCATCGAGATCGAACCGGGGATGAAGGCGCGGTTTATCAACGCGGGCCACATCCTCGGGTCGTCGACCATAGCGGTCTGGATCGAAGACGAGGGATCGCCGGTCAAGATCGTCTTCTCCGGGGATATCGGCAAGAGCAGCCAGTTGATCGTCAAGGACCCGGCCAAGGTCACGGAGGCGGACTATCTCTTTATCGAATCGACATACGGCAACCGTCTCCACCGCTCTTTCGAGGACAGCGAGAAGGAATTTCTGGAAGCCATTCGGTATGCCGTATCGAATAACGAAAAGGTGATCATTCCGGCCTTCGCCGTGGAGAGAACCCAGGAGATCCTCTACATCCTGGGGGAATTCCAGCGCGCCGGATCGCTCCCGGACATCCCGGTTTACTTGGACAGCCCGCTGGCAATCAAGGCAACGGAGATATTCCGCAAGAACAAGAAATACTATGACAAGGAAACGATGGCCATCGTCTATCTGGGGTACGACCCCTTCGACCTTCCCAACCTGAAATTCACCCCCACCACCGAAGAGTCGATTGCGATCAACCGGAAGGCGGGATCAGCCATTGTTATCGCGGGGAGCGGCATGTGCACGGCGGGAAGGATCAAGCACCACCTCAAACATAACCTGTGGCGCGAGGGGGCAAGCATCGTAATCGCTGGGTTTCAGGCCATGGGAACCACGGGAAGGCGCATCGTCGACGGGGAGAAACGGGTCCGGGTCTTCGGGGAAGACGTGGCTGTGGCGGCCAAGGTTTTCACCATCGGTGGATTTTCCGCTCACGCCGATCAGAATGGATTGATGGAGTGGGCGTCGCATTTCGCCGCGTCGCGCCCCCGCGTCTTCGTCACCCACGGCGAAGCGACGGCCAGCGAGACCCTCGCGGAAAAATTGAGGAAGGATCTCTCGCTTGATGTGTATGTCCCCACCATGGGGGAAACACTGATACTCGACTCCCATCAGGTTACCCGGGCCCCTGTCGCCGCCCTACCCCCTGAAGATCTGCGGCAGGCCATGGAGGGCACCATCGCCACCCTCGCGAAGGAACTCGAAGAGTTGAAGGCACGGATCTCGGCGAGGGGGGGCACGGTTCAAGAGGCCGATGTCGATCGGCTCAAAGATATCGAGGAAGATCTGCGGATGATCCTCCCTGACTGACGGGAGATTCAGCGCCGCAGCCGCCCTTTCAACTCCATGATCCGCCGGTAGGACGCGTCTATTCTGTCTGCCGGTATCTTCCCGCTCTGCACCAGCCGCTCCAGTATGGAGCCGGCCCGGGAGGCGATATCTTCTTCAAAGACCGAGTTGTTGGCAAAGAGGAGGATGTCGACCCCCGCCAGGACTGCCCGCTCTATCGCATCCTCAAGCGCGTAGTTGTCACGGATCGCCTTCATCTGCATGTCATCCGAGATGATCACTCCCTGGTACCCCATATACTCCCGCACAATGTGATGTGTCGTCTCGTATGAGAGGGTAGCGGGCCATTCGGGGTCGAGTTTCCCGTTGAAGACATGGGCCGTCATGATCATGTTGCACTTTTTCGCCTTCACGATCCGGTCGAAGGGAATCATCTCCTCGGGGGACCAGGTTTCTGTGATATCGACAAACCCCTCGTGGGAATCCGCCGTGGAACTTCCATGGCCGGGGAAGTGCTTGATGGCTGAAAGAATGCCGCGATTGTGCAGGGAATCGATCACGGCGAGGGCATGGCGGGTTACGACCGCGGGGTCGGCGGAGAACGACCGCTCCAGTCTTCCGATCACCGGATTATCCGGGTTGGTGTTCAGGTCCACCACCGGGGCGAAGTTCAGATTGATCCCCAGTCCAGCCAGTGTCCCGGCCGTCACGTCGGCGTAACGTTTCGTTGTCTCCACACTGTCCAGTGACCCGAGATGCCGGGCCGAGACGGACGGAGGAAATCCGAACGATTCCTTCAGGCGGTAGACCCGTCCCCCCTCCTGATCGATGGCGACAAAGAGGGGGACGGGGGCGGCCTCCTGAAGGGCAGCCACCAGCTTTTTAACCTGCACCGGGGATGCGATGTTCCTCACGGGAGAGGCTGACGGGACGTCATAATCAAAGAGAACAATCCCCCCAATCCTTCCCTCCCTGATATCGCGGACAATTGAGGATGCATCATCTACTGCGAGCCCCCTGAATCCGACCATCAGCATCTGCCCGATCTTCGCCCTCATATCGACATCGACGCCACCCGCCGCGGACAGGGAGGGAATCATCCCCCCGAAAAGCGTCATGACAGCCCACAGCGCCGTCAGTCGAATCACTCCTTCACATTTGTACCGGAATATGGTAGCTCTCATCCAAATTTCTCCCCCTGCCCATCGTGCCGGAAAAACTATCATATCGTGCGGGAGAATGCCATAGATCCTGAGACCGGGGATTTCTTCTAAACATATCTTCAGGAATCAGGTGTAACAGCATACAACAAGCCCCGCTGAAGGAACACTGAGGGCATGGATGTGGTTCAGGCGGGAACAATCGCGAGGAGGAGGGATGTCGGCACAGTATCTTGAAGGGAAACCCGTCGCGGAGGCCGTGCTCCGAGAGATCGGTCAGCGGGTCGCGGCGCTGAAGAAGCGGGGAGTCGTTCCCGGTCTGGGGACGATCCTGGTGGGGGACGATCCGGCGAGCGCCGGGTACGTCCGGAAGAAACACGAGGCGTGCCGTGAACACGGCTTCGCCTCCTTCGACCGGCAGATCCCCGCCGATGCTTCCCAAAAGGATCTGCTCGACGCGGTCCGCGCATTCAACAAAGATGACCGGGTCCACGCCTTCATCATCCAGTACCCTGTTCCCCGGAGATTTGACTATTCAGAGGCCATTGAGTCAATGCTCCCCGAGAAGGACGCGGACGGCCTCCACCCCGTGAACCTCGGCAGGCTCGTCCTCCAGGAGCCGGGACCGGTCCCGGCAACGCCTGCCGGTATCCAGGCCATGCTCCTCCACTATCAGATCCCCGTGGAGGGGCGGGAGGTGGTGATCGTGGGGCGGGGCTCCACCCTGGGGCGCCCCCTCGCCCTCCTCATGACGCTGAAAAAGGCGGGCGCCAACGCGGCGGTGACGGTTGTACACACGGGTGTCACGGATATCGCCCGCTACACGAAGCGGGCGGATATCGTGATCGCCGCAGCGGGAGTCCCGGGCATCGTGACGAAGGAGATGGTCAGACCCGGGGCCGTGGTGATCAGCGGGGGGATTACCTGGGAGGGGAAGCGCCTCGTTCCCGATGTGGACGAATCGGTCGCTGAGGTGGCCGGGTGGATCACCCCCCGGCTCGGCGGCGTCGGCCCCACCACCATCGCCATGCTCCTGAAAAATACCCTGGAGTGCGCGGAGCGGCGGACGGCCTGACCCCCGGCAGCGGTTTCCGTGTTCAGCGATCGCCCCTGTGTCCCGCCTCTTCGAGATCATCGGGGGTGTTGATGTTGAAGAACATCTTCCCTTCCGGATCGAAGGCCGCGGCTACCTCGTGCGGGATCTCCAAGACCCGCGCCTTCTTGTAGAAGCCGGTGATCTTCAGCCGGTCCTCGTCGATGCAGTTTTTTATGGCCGGCATGCACCGCCGTGAGTAGATCGCGTGCAGGGGCTGAAACCCTTCGGGCTCCACGGGGACCACGACATCGCACCCTTTTGCCCGCCCCTGCATATGCCGGATGAAATCGGCGTTCAGAAAGGGCATGTCGCAGGGGCAGACGAAGGCGTGCGGGCATGACGCATGGAAGAGGCCGGTATAGATCCCCCCCAGCGCCCCCTTTCCCTTGACGATGTCGGTGACGATCTTCAGGTCGAACTCGAGATACACGAGGGGATCGTTGGTGACCAGGACGATCTCATCGAAGAGATCCCTGAAGATCTGTATCGTCCGGTCGATGATCCGCTCCCCGCCTACCCGTATGAACGCCTTGTTTTCTCCCATCCGGGTGTTCCTGCCGCCCGATAAGATGATTCCTGTCATCGAACCGCCTCTGTTACGCGCACGTCGTGAGGATCGAGGCGATCACCTCTTCGTTGTAGTCCGTCAGTCCCCAGAGTTCGGCGAGGGCTGAGGCGTTCTGCGCGATCTTCTCGACGTCTCCCCCCGGGATGTTTGCCTCTCCCAGACAGACCGGCGCCCCGATGGATGCGAACCATTCCCGTAACTGGGCTACCCCGGCCGCCCCCGCCTTCCGATCGTCTTTCTCCTCGATGTCGAAGAGCTTCCGCGCCAGCCGCGCGAACTTCGCGGGATACGTTTCAAGCACGTACCGCATCCACCCCGGGAGGAGGATCGACAGGCCGGCGCCGTGCGGGATATCGTAGAGGGCGCTCAGCGAGTGCTCCATCATGTGCACGGGGAGGCCGACCCGCCCCATCCCCGCCGTGGTCGTGCCGTTGAAGCCCAAGATGGCGGCCCACATCATATTCGCCCGCGCGTCGTAATCCGCCGGGTCCTTCAGGATGGCCTCCGTGCTCTCCAAGACCGTCTTCACCAGCCCTTCCACGAGGCGGTCCTGGAGAGAGCTGTTCGGTTCCGTGTTGACGAAATAGGGCTCCAGCATGTGCGCGATCGCGTCGACGGCGCTGTACGCGCTGTACGCCGGGCTGAGGGAAAAGAGAACCGTCGGATCGAGGATGGAGGTCTTCGGCCGAACAAAGGGAGACATGAAGCTGTACTTCTGGGCGCTGTCCTCCCGGGTGATGACCGCCGCCTGGTTCATCTCCGATGCGCTGGCCGAGATGGTGACGACTGTCAGAATGGGCAGAGCGCCCTGCACCGCCTTTTTGTACATGAAATAATCCCATACGTCATCGTCCGTCTGCGCCCCCGCCGCTATCGTCTTCGCCGTGTCCATGACGCTTCCGCCCCCCACCGCGAGGACAACTTCGACCTTCTCCTTCTTCGCGATCTCGATTCCCTGGAGGGCGTATGACAGGACCGGGTTCGACTTGACGCCGGGGAACTCGACGACAGCAATGCCCGCCTCCCTGAGAGACGCGACGACCTGATCGTAGACACCGTTCTTCTTGATGCTCCCCTGGCCGTACACCATCAGGACCTTCCCGCCGAATTTCCCGACCTCCTTGCCGATCTTTTTGATCTGATCCTTGCCGAAGATTATCTTTGTCGGATTTTCGAATACAAAGTTCTGCATCTCACCGTTTCCTCCCGCATAGTATTTTGTATTTCTGTGATAAAACCAGTGTATACATGCGCACCGGTGATCTGTCAATGAACCAACATGAACCAACCGGCTCTTTGACTTGCCAGAGGTATTGTAGTAATGCTCCGGGTTGTCGCCAGCAGGTCTGGCGATGCGATTCGACGGGAATTTTCAGCGTACAGGACGAACCGTACTCATGCATTCCGACACACACAACAACCGCTGGACGGAGATACTGAAAGACGGCGTGATCGGCGCGTGGCCCATCTGCCTCGGCTACCTCGCCATCGGCCTGGCCTTCGGCGTGATCGCTCAGAAGGCGGGCCTCTCTCCCCTTGAGATCGGCCTCATGTCCGTCCTCGTCTACGCGGGGAGCGCCCAGTTCATCGCCGTCTCCATGCTCTCCGCCGGGGCCGGGTTCGTCCCTATCGTGCTCACCGCCTTCACCGTCAACCTGCGCCATCTCCTGATGAGCTCGTCCCTGTCGACCTTCATGCGCAATCCCGGCACAGGCTGGCTCTCCCTCTTCGCCTACGGAGTGACGGATGAGAGCTTCGCCCTCAACAGCGCCAAGTTCAGGGAGGGACGGTGGGACTGGCGGCGCGCCCTCGTCCTCAACCACACAGCGAACCTCGCCTGGATCGCCAGCACGGTAGCGGGGGGATTCGGGGGGGAGTTCATCCCCGCCGGGGCCTTCGGGATCGACTACGCCTTGATCGCCATGTTCCTCTGTCTTCTCATCTTCCAGCTCAGGGGGATGCTGTACGTCGTCGTGGCACTCATCGCCGGGGTTTTGGCTGTCGCCATTGCGCTTCTGATCCCCGGGAACAGCTACATCGTGATCGCCTCGGTCATCGCGGCGGCCCTGGGGGTTACCTTCAGGCGCAGGCGGCTCTTCTCAGGCGCGGAGGGACAGCCATGATACCGGACAACTACCTGTACATCCTCCTCGGGATGGGGATCGTCACCTACGTCCCCCGCTGGCTTCCGCTGGTGCTCCTGTCCAACCGGCGGCTCCCGGAGTGGTTCGAGCAGTGGCTCGACCTGATCCCGGCGGCGATCCTGAGCGCCCTGATCCTCCCGATCCTGATCACGACAGGGGAGCCCCGGCACCTCGATCTGCTGCGTCCCGAGCTGCTCGTGGCGGTGCCGACCCTGCTCTTTGCCGTCAGGACACGCTCGCTTGCGGGGACTGTCGTCATCGGGATGCTCCTCTTCTGGCTCGCCGGAAAATTCATCTAAGAAAGACGCTTATACCGCCATGACCAGCAGGCCCTGCCCGTTCCCCGTCTACGGCATCCAGGCGCCTTCTGAATTCGGATGAGGACTGAAACAGGTATTTTTTATACGGTAGAAACAACGGTTGAAAAAAGACAGGGGTCTTCTCAGGGAATATATGTTTCTGGGATAAAACGTCAGCATATTGAGTTTGTCAAACCCGTCAATCATGTTCTTTGCGTGCCAGGCAATTGTTCGGTCCGTCTGGGTGAAATTCCAGGTATTAAACCGATCGGCCAGTTCAACGGTGCGGAATTCGGCTTCAAAATGGAGCGGTCCCGGCGTAATCAGCGGGCGCACGTTTTTGATTTCCCGTACCGCCTGGGCGGCCCTGTCTCTCAACTGCCGACGTCCTTCCCGGAGATAGTTCCTGCTTTTTTCTCCTGCCGTGTACGTTTCCTCCCGTTTATCGACGATCACCGACTGAGTCCAGGGCAGCACTCGCAGGGCCTGGTCAACCGCTATTTTTTCTCCGGAGACAAAACCGACGGGAATCCCGAATTCGCCCAGATAGGCTCCGTAGATGTCCATCTCGCATACCGGACGTCCGTTCAACCGCATCTCGGAAAAGACACCGTAATGGGTGTGGGGAAAGAACGCGTTCTCAGTGCCTGACGCCGCGTGAATGGCAACATAGAGGGCCAGATCAACATCGGAGATATCGCCGTAGAAGGTTGGACTTACAAAATGTCCTCCCACATACCCCGCCCGGGGGTCGAGCTTGTTAATCAGGCAGTTGAACCCAACTTCATGGGTATCGTACACCGTAACGCGGGCCGCCCCAGCGTCAAAAGCGCCCCGGACAACATGGTTGACATCCTCGGTGAGGCAGTGGCGGCCGTATTGCCATTCCGCCGTTCCCATCCTGCACTGACGCATGCGCCAGATGCCGAAGCTTCCCTCGATGTCGGCAAAAACCGCGATGTGCATGACAATGCTCCTGTGATGCGCCGGAAAGAAGAATGCGCCCGTCCGAGACGTAGACCTTGATCCACCACCAAAAAAA
>DIXO01000062.1 GCA_002428735.1 Syntrophaceae bacterium UBA6078
TGTCATAGAACACGTAAACCGAAAAGGAAACAACGATCCATCTCGAAAAAATCGATCCAAGAATCGAAAAGTGACCCTTTAATTAGTTTTTCAACGGCCTGCTAGTGAGTGAAATCAACTTTCTGCATCCTGTCCTTGTGGGATCGCTGGTTATCGTTAACACGAAAATAACTTTTATCAGTCGGTCTTCAATTGAGGTCCAGGTGGAACTCTTGACGGAGAACCTGATGGAATCGAAAAAACGCATCAAGGCCCTCACCGCCTATTACACGATGGTCTCTGTGAACAACCTGGGGCAGCCCCAGCCGGTTCCGCCCCTGATCATCTACACCGAGGAGGAGCAACGCTTGTTCAGCGAGGGCATGGCGCGCTATCAGGAGCGAAAGGCCAAACGAGGGTGAACCCGGAGTCAGTCCCCTCTGAAATTAACAGTTGAAACCCATCCGCACAGCGAAGATGTCGCAATTTAAAATTATTTGCGGGGATTCAAGCCGGTGTAACACCGTGAAGATCAGATCGCGGTAAGATCTTCGGACCCCTGGGATGCCCGTGCGAGATGTAAGGGGCAAAAACAGGGCTCGTTATCGTTGTTTCGTATTTCCATGGTAGATTCCGGACTATTTGAGAAAAGGGGAAAGATAGTGTTTCGATGAATAAAAATCGGCTTTTTTATGGATGGGTTATTGTTGGGGTATCTTTCTTTAATCTGCTAATCATATCTGGTATCTGGTATTCATTTTCTGTCTTCTTTGTTGCCTTGATCAGGGAGTTCGGGTGGAGCAGAGCGGCAACGGCCGGTGTTTTTTCATCTTTCATGCTTGTTCACTCCCTTGCGGCGGTTATCGTCGGTTCATTCTTCGATCGTTTCGGGGCTCGTATAGTTATCCCCTTCGGGGGATGTGTTGTGGCTCTCGGTCTTTTCGCATCCAGCCGGATTAACGAGCTGTGGCAGTTCTATATGTGGTACGGCGTAGTCACCTCTGTGGGTGTTTCTGCTGTTGGTTTTATTGCCCACGGAATGATCCTGCCAAAATGGTTTGACCGGAAGCGTGGGCTGGCAATAGGAATAGCTATGGCCGGGATTGGTTTCGGAATGCAGATACTTGTCCCGTCGACTCAGTTTGTCATTGATCATTTCAGTTGGAGAACCGCATACTACTTTCTGGCAGGTTTTGTTCTCATCACGATCGTCCCTTTGAACATCTTCCTTCAACGGAATAATCCTCAAGAGATCGGGCAGCATGTCGATGGAACACGTGCCGAAGAGTTGGTGAAAAATGCGTCTCCGGAAGCCGGAAAGACAGGGGGAAGTGAAGAAAGCCTGCCAAAAATATGGACGATTCACTCAGCTCTCCGCTCAAAACAGTTCTGGTTTCTCTTTTTCGCTTTCGTTTTTACTCCCCTGGCGGTTCAAGGGACCCTTATCCATCAGGTCGCCAGCGTTGTTGACAGGGGCTTCACCGCCATCCAGGGAGCCTTTTTCTTCGGGCTTGCGGGTATCATGGGATCGGTGGGGAAAATATTCTTTGGGTGGCTCTCGGATAAGATTGGGCGGGGAAAAGCATTTGGGATCGGCCTTGGATGTGCCTTTCTGGGGGTTCTCAGTCTCATGCAACTGAGACTGAATTGCCCGTTTCTGCTGTACGGGTATGCCTTACTGTTCGGTCTTGGATATGGATCGTCCGCTCCCATTTTTCCATCACGTGCCGCGGATCTCTTCATGGGGCCCCACTTTGGGAAAATACTGGGGGTGCTTTCAATTGCGCTGGGCATTGGCGGAGCATTTGGCGTCTGGTTGAGCGGAAAGATTTACGATGTCACGACAAATTATAATGTCTCTTTTATTATAGTGCTGATCTCATTTATCCTCGCCATAATTCTTTTTCAAAGGTCGGGAGTGCGCGCTATGCGTAAGAAAGCTCCTGATGGATCGTTGCGGGGCTGACCAGATCGCTGGAAGTATTCATTCTCACTGGAGTTAAGGAAGGTTATTCAATGTGCCACGTAATGAGGAGGAAGCTATGGAATTTCAGCACATCATATACCAGCCGGGAAAAGTGGCGCGGATTATCTTCAATCGGCCGCAAAATCTGAACGCTCAGGGCTATCTTTTGCTGGAGGAAGTAGACCAGGCCTTCAAAATGGTTCTTGCGGATGATGGCTGCGGGGCCATTGTTCTGTCTGGTGCCGGCCGTGCCTTCTGCGCCGGTCATGATCTGGGAACGGAAGAGCAACTGCGGTATTGCGAGGAGCACGGACTGGCGCGGCCGCAGGAACCCGACATGCGGCGTAAGGTGTCGGATATGTATGAATTCTATGTAAAAAAGACGCTTGCCTGGCGTAACTTTCCCAAACCCACCGTCGCCATGGTGCACGGGTACTGCATATACGCCGGGTGGATGCTCGCCGCGGCTATGGATGTTGTCTTTGCCGCCGAAGACACCCTCTTTCTTCCGGGTATGGTAGAGTATTTTTCCGCGCCCTGGGATCTCGGACCGCGGAAGGCAAAGGAGATCCTGCTGGAACACCGGTTTGTCACGGCAGAAGAGGCCCTTGCCTGTGGCTTTGTCAACCGGATATTTCCACCTGATCGTCTGGAGAGGGAAACGCTGGATTATGCGAGCCGGGTGGCGGACAATTATCGTGCCGCTCCCGCCTGGACGGGCACGATCAAGGCCGCCATCAATCATATGGAAGATGCCATGGGGTTTTCCTCCGAGATTGAAGCCGCTTACACCAGCTTCTGCCTCATGTACGGCTTGGGTGCTCATTCGGCCGCAGCTCCCAACAAGGGAGGATTCGCCCGCACCGATGTGGCCCGCAGGAACTTCGAACTTTCCAAACCGTGGCTTATCAATCAGGGGCTTTGCGAGCCGGATAATTCGGGCGATTGAAAGAACCGCCATGTCCGAAATGAATTTTGTTGGCAAGCAACATCCATTCAATTACTGAAAAGTCTGGAGAAGAAGGGATGACAGCATCCATTGAAACTCTTTCCACGGGGGATCTCTCCGGTGTTTTTTTTGATATCGACGGGACCTTTACGGCACGGGGAAAGATCCATGCGGCGGCCTTTTCAGCACTATGGGCAATCAGACACAAGGGGCTCCGTATCGTCCCTATTACTGGCCGTCCCGCCGGATGGTGCGACCACATCGCAAGGATGTGGCCGGTCGACGGGGTGGTGGGCGAGAACGGCGCTTTTTATTTCTGGCACGATGCAGGGGAGGGGAAACTTCAAAAACGGTTTCTGGATAGCGATGAGGAACGGAAAGCAAAAGGGCAGCGTCTGATGTCGGTGAGAGACGAGATTCTTTCCTCTGTTCAGGGGACTGCCGTAGCGAGTGACCAGGCCTACCGGGAAACTGACCTGGCCATAGATTACTGCGAAGACGTCAACCCCCTTGGGGTGGATGACGTTGAGAGGATATGCTCTATATTCAAGAAACACGGAGCGGTATGCAAGGTGTCATCTATTCACGTCAACGGGTGGTTCGGGAAATATGACAAGTTGAAGATGACGAAGAACTTCGCGAAGGAGCGGTGGGGGATTGACCTGGACGATGTAAAAGACAGGTATCTCTTCTGCGGCGACTCCCCCAACGACGAACCCATGTTTCGGTATTTCCCCATTTCTGTAGGGGTCAGGAACGTCCTTGCCTTTGCCGACCGCATGAAATATCTCCCGGCATATGTCACGCGCGGGGAAGAGGGGGAAGGGTTCGCTGAGATGGCGGATATCATCACCCGCCGTTGACGGAGACATTGCGGTTCAGGTAACCAGCGAAGGGCGTCAGTAAACCGCCCGCGTCGTCTCCGCGCTGAATATGTGCAGATGGTCGAGGTTGATGGCGAGTTTCAGTTTTTCCCCCACCCGTATGATGCGCCTCCCCTCGCTTTTGGCAGTGAGCCGCACCCCGTTAAAATTCATGTGCATGTTTGTTTCCCCGCCGAGGGGTTCAACAACTTCAACCAGGCCTTCGATTTTCCATTCCTCGGGAAAGCCGTTTTGCCCATTGTCGATTTTGAAATCTTCCGTCCTGATACCCATGGTAATGTCCATCCCGTCGCTGAGATGCGCCCCCTCCTTATGCGGCACGGGCAGTTTCAGCTTTCCGTCAAAATCGATCATGAAACCGGTCTCTTCACGGAGTATTCGCGCGGGGACCAGATTCATGGGGGGGCTCCCGATAAAGCCCGCCACAAAGGTGTTTGCAGGCTGCTGAAACACCTCGATGGGTTCGCCGACCTGCTCGATATATCCGTCGCGCATGACGACGATCCTGTCGGCAAGTGTCATTGCCTCTACCTGGTCATGGGTGACGTATATGATGGTCGCGTGCACTTTCTGGTGCAGCAGCTTTATCTCTGTTCTCATCTGTGTGCGGAGCTTGGCGTCAAGGTTTGAGAGGGGTTCGTCGAAGAGAAAGATGGAAGGTTTCCGGACCATGGCCCTTCCCATGGCGACCCTCTGGCGCTGGCCGCCGGATAGTTGGTGAGGTTTCCTGGACAGAAGCTCTGAGATCTCAAGTATCTTGGCGACCTCTGCGACGCGTTCTTCGATCTCCTCCTTGGGGGTTTTGTTGAGTTTCAGGCCGAAAGACATGTTGGAGAAGACGTTCATGTGCGGATAGAGGGCGTAGTTCTGGAAGACCATGGCGATACCTCTGTCCTTGGGGGCGACATCATTGATAAGGCGTCCGCCTATGTATATATCGCCGGAGGTGATCTTTTCCAGTCCCGCGATCATGCGCAATATAGTTGATTTGCCGCATCCCGAGGGTCCGACGAGGACGATAAACTCATTGTCCTCGATATCCAGATCAACGCTGTGAACAACCTCAAGTTTCCCGAATCTTTTTACAACGTTTCGTAGGGATACATTCGCCATTGGAAACCCCTGGATCATTGTTGTTCCGGTTGAACACCGGCGGCAGGCCAGAAAAAGCCACCAAAGCGCGCCCAATCTACTCCTATTCTTCCGAAATTGCAACGAAGGGGTGGCGCGGCGCCGCATGCCCCGAAACCTTCATCAGCAACAAGGGGTTCCGGGGATGGGGAATATATTTCTTGACTCAGTATGTATAAGGAATTACACTCACCCGCGTTTCAAAGTGCGGCGAAGAGAGCCGAGGCAAGTTACTGGTATCACTGATAATATGATCTCTAACCATGGAGGGTACGAACATGAAAACACGTAGGATGATTATGGTGGCTGCAATGATAGTTTTTACGCTCTTTATTGCCGGTCAGGTCATGGCTGAACCCATTACCATTAACTGGTGGCACTCGATGAAAGGGCCCCGCGGCCAGGTTGTCGATACCATGATAAAAGCATTTAACGATTCCCAGTCCGATTACGTAGTTGTAGGATCATATAAGGGGGATTACGATGAGACGGTAAATGCAGGCGTGGCTGCGTACCGGGCGAAGAAACAGCCTCACATCCTCCAGTCTTTTGAGGTAGGCACCCAGACCATGATGCTCTCCGGCGCTATCTACCCCGTCTACAAACTGATGAAAGAGCAAGGATACGACATCAACTGGAAGGGGTATCTCCAGCCGGTTCTTTCCTACTACATGAATGCGAACGGTGATCTGATGTCCATGCCCTTCAATTCATCCACCCCCGTCATGTACTACAACGTCGATCTCTTCAAAAAGGCCGGCATCCCGATGCTTGATAAAGAGACACCTGTTACCTGGGACGAACTGGGTGAGATCGGGACAAAACTGATAAAATCCGGTGTTTCAGGCGGGCTGACATGCGGCTGGCAATCCTGGACCCAGGTGGAAAACTACAGCGCAATGCACAATATTCCTTTTGCCTCAAAGGCGAACGGGTACGAAGGTCTTGATTGCGAGCTCCTTATCAACAATCCCAAGGTGGTGGCCCATATAGCCATGCTGAAAGAGTGGATGAAGGATGGACGCTTCTTCTACGGCGGCCAGAAGTTTCAGGGACCCACGGCCGAGTTCCTCGCTCAGAACGCCGCCATCTATATCGACTCCATCAGCGCTATCGCAAAGCTTCAGAAGTCGGCCAAAGATTTCAAGTGGGACGTCGCGCCGATGCCCGTGGAATCCTGGATGAAAAATCCCCAGAACAGCATCATCGGCGGTGCTTCTCTGTGGGTATTCAATGGTCACAATAAGAAGGATTACAAGGGAGTGGCGGCATTCCTGAAGCATCTGAGCAGACAGGATATGCAGATATACTGGCACAAGGAGACCGGATATTTCCCGATCACCCTTGCCGCCTATGAGCAGTTGAAGAAAGATGGATATTACAGGGAATTCCCCTACCAGGAAGTCGGAATCAAGCAACTGACGCGCCGGGAACCGACAACGGTTTCACGCGGTCTGCGCCTCGGATATTTCATCCAGATCCGTAATATCATCAATGAAGAGCTGGAGCTTGTCTGGAACGATACCAAGACGGCCCAGGAGGCGTTGGACAGCGCGGTTAAACGGAGCAACCAGCAACTCCGGGAATTTGAGAAGATCTATAAATAGGAAGCAGCTTTAACAATCCGGCACGGGCAACGCCTCCCCTCATAATCAGGGGAAGCGTTGCCCCTGCCGGCAGCGAAACCATGATAAAAAGGTCCCTTTTTTCCTCGAAGACACTTCCATACCTGCTCATACTGCCACAGATCGTGGTGACACTCACCTTTTTCTACTGGCCGGCTGCGCAGGGCCTCATGCAGTCGGTTATGCGAAGCGATCCCTTTGGCCAGCACAGCACCTTCATCTGGTTCGCAAATTTTACGGCCCTCTTCAAAGATCCACTCTATCTGAAATCCATTGCAACGACCGTCTTCTTCAGCGTGTGTGTAACGGTCTCATCCATATCCATCGGCCTTTTTATAGCTACCATGGCAAACCGGGCTCTGAAAGCGAAGGCTGTCGTAAGAACCGCGCTGATCTGGCCCTATGCCGTAGCACCCGCAATTTCGGGGATCCTGTGGCTTTTTCTCCTTCATCCTTCTTACGGTATCGTGGCCCTCGGGATCAAACGGTGGTTCGGCGTGGACTGGAACCCCGTGTTACGGGGTTCAGATGCGATGGTGATGATAATCATGGCAAGCGCCTGGAAGGAGATCAGTTATAATTTCGTCTTTTTTATTGCCGGTCTGCAGGCGATTCCCAAATCTCTCATCGAGGCGGCGGCGATAGATGGTGCGAGTCCCTTCAGGCGTTTCTGGACCATTACGGTTCCCCTCCTGTCGCCGACCCTCTTTTTCGTGACGGTCATGAATATCATCTACGCCTTTTTCGATACCTTTGGTGTCGTTCATGTCATGACGCAGGGAGGACCGGGCGGAGCCACAAATACACTGGTCTACAAGGTGTATCAAGACGGATTCATCGGCCTGAATATGGGAGGATCTGCCGCTCAGTCTGTTGTGCTGATGACCCTCATTATCGTGATTACCGTCATACAGTTCAAATACGTGGAACAGAAGGTGCAATATACGGGATGATGATCAATGGTTGAAAAGACGCCTATTCTGGATACGCTTACGTATGTGTTTCTGATTGCGGGAATCATCATTGTCGGTTTTCCGATTATCTACGCTGTCATCGCCGCGACCCTTCCCATTGAGGACGTTTCAAGGGTTCCCATGCCGTTCATCCCCGGCGATCAATTCTGGGTGAACATCAGGGAGGCCTGGGTGCGGGGCGACCTGGGGAATCACCTCTTGAACTCCTTCATTATGGCGTCCGGAATCACCCTGGGTAAAATAGTCGTCTCCCTGCTGGGGGCCTTCTCCATTGTATATTTCGATTATCGGTTCAGAACTGTGGTCTTTGTTTCCGTATTCTGCACGCTCATGCTCCCGGTGGAGGTTCGAATTCTTCCCACCTATGAAATGGCGGCGAATCTCCTGGGTCCTCTCCAGGAATTGTGGCGATTTCTGCACCTTGACGGCATCGTCTCGTGGATTGCGGGTCACGAAATCGAGATGACCCTGGAGTGGAGCATCCTGGACAGCTACACAGGGCTTATCATGCCTCTCATCGCCTCGGCGACCTGCACCTTTCTCTTCAGGCAGTTTTTCCTCACCATCCCCGAAGAACTCTGCGAGGCGGCCAAGATGGACGGGGCTTCGGCCATGACCTTTTTCAGGAAGATTCTCATCCCCCTCTCCAAGACAAACATTGCCGCCCTCGTCGTTATTGAATTCGTCTATGGGTGGAACCAGTATCTCTGGCCCCTCTTGATTACCACGAAACCCCAGATGATGACGGCAGTCATAGGTCTTCAGCACCTGATTCCCGCTGCGGACGATCTCCCTTACTGGAATGTGGCCCTTGCCGGTTCCCTGCTGGTTATGCTGCCGCCGGTCCTGGTCGTTCTCTTCATGCAGAGATGGTTTGTGAAGGGGCTTGTTGAGAGAGAAAAATAGCCCGCCTCTCTCCTTCCCTGAGACAGTGCCCTATCCGTCCGGCTATCCCATTTGCTTTTCTTCCGTGCTTCCTATACCATGCGTGGTTCCGGAGCAGATATGGCAGACCAGGGTGCGAGTGTCTCCGCTGTCGGAGCATCCACTGTGGCGAGCCGCTGCCTCTATGGGGTGAGCAGATGGGATTGATCAATCTCTTAATCAGGGACCCGCTGACCTTTGCTCTGATAGCGGTGCCCCTCTTATACTCGGTTATTCTGCATGAACTGGCCCACGGATGGGTCGCCTGGCGGATGGGGGATCCCACGGCCAGGATGATGGGGCGGCTGAGTCTCAACCCGCTGAGACACCTCGATCCGGTAGGAACGCTGATGCTCTTTTTTGTCGGATTCGGATGGGCCCGCCCCGTCCCGGTCAATTTCGGGAATCTCAGCGTGGGCCGCGGGGGATTTATCCTGATTTCATCCGCCGGCATTATCGCCAACACCATCCTCGCCTTCTTTTCCATTTTGCTTCTCAGGCTGCTCGCGCCCGCCGAACAGAGCATCGCCGGGACGGCCCTCTACTTCATGGCCCAGATCAATGTAATCCTGGCGGCCCTGAATCTGATCCCGATCCCACCTCTTGACGGCTCCAAGATCCTGATGGGATTTCTTCCCGCGCAGATGGGGCATTATCTCGCCCGCCTCGAACCATACGGTTTTTTCATTATCATCGGCCTCTTCTTTTTCGGATTCCTGCATCCCCTTGTCGATTTCTTCCGCTGGGTCATCCTGTCCATCATCAGCGTCTTCCTCTTCTGATACCACGGCCGGCTATTGCGACCTTGCGAGAGGGCACCCTTTACGGTATACTCCCCGTCAATCGCGATCACACAACAATTGCCCGTTTTGAAGGAGGAAGATTATGGAAAGAAAAGCGTTGATTGACATGTTGAACAGAGACCTCACCGACGAACACGCCGCGGTGGTTCGATACCTGATTCACAGCTATCAGGAGGGGGAGGACACGCCGGTCGGCGCTGGTCTTCTCTCGCGCTGCCGCGAGGAGATGTGGCATATGCACTGGCTGGGGATGATTATCGGCGAGTTGGGCGGAGAGCCGGACTTTTCGATCGGCCCCTATCCTTTTGATCCCACCAGCCGGGAAACCATGCTGCAATCCTATATACAATATGAGGGGAACCTGATACCGCACTACAACGCCGAGGCGGAGAAGGTCGATGATCCCCACATCAGGCGCGTTTTGAGGCGCGAGGCGTGGGAATCTGCCGTTCACGCCCTGCGGTTTCAACGGCTCATTGAGAAACTCTCCCCCGAGGAGAGAAATGCCCTTCCGGAGGGAGATCACGAAATGCCGGCCTCCTTCGTGGAGAAGCTGCAGGATGAGCTTTTGAAGAAATACACGGAGATGCTTCAGCACATCCGGACCTCATGGGTATTCCAGAACGAAAATACGGCGGGATGGCAGATCATGGATCAGGCCATGGAGAAGATGAAACACCTCGCCATCTTTGCCGAGGCTCTCGCCGAAGACGGTGCTGCTCTCAACTTCAAGGCGGGTTCCATCAATATGAGCCGGGCCATCGGAGAGGCCTTTCAGAGGGCCATCGCTGATCTCCAAACGGGGGGTGAACGATACCGCACATTGCAGAAGGACAAGGAACTCTTGAAGCACTCCGGGATCGTCCTGAAGATGGACCTGGCGGTTCAACAGATCGATTATCAGAAGGAAGAGATCACGGACTGGATGAAGAAATAGCCACCCTTCGTTTGGACATCCGGGAATCGCCTGCCCGATCAGGCTACCTTGCGGAATGCGGGGAAGACAAAGAAGAAGCCCGCCGCGAAGAGACAGAGCAGGACCCCCGCGATCCCCAGGGAGTCGGCAGTCCCGATTTTTTCCGCCAGGGCTCCGAAAGGGACGGCGCTGAGAGGCATGATCCCGAAGGTCATCATGGCCATGCTCACGACCCGGCCGCGCATTTCGCGTGATGAGTAGGACTGCATGAGGGTCATGTTGAGGGACATGAAAACGGCGCTCAGAAGCCCGACGAACAGGAGGGCGGGGAGGGCCGTCGTATAGGATGTGCACCGGGAAAACAGAATCAGAACAACCCCCCATATGAAGGCGTTCGCCACCAGGAAGGCGCCGCGCCGCTTCATATGATCGAGCGAAGCAAGCCCCATGACTCCGATCAGAGAGCCGATACCGATACATGCCATGAGGAGCCCCAGTCCATCAGCCTGAATGTTCAGGACTTCCCTCCCCCATGCCGGCAGGAGAGCCAGATAGGGAAATCCGAAGAGGGCCGGCACAAGGCTCATGACCACCAGTCCGAGGAGTATGGGGTCTCGAGCCGCGTATCGAAATCCTTCACGAATATCAGCAGTGATTCCCGCGCCGCTTCTGTTGCCGGATTGGGTCCGGCCCTGTTTGATCAGGGCCGTGCTGAGGGCTGACAGGGCGTGAATGAGTGCGATCAGGTAGAATGTTCCGGCTGTTTCCAGACAGATGATGAGCACCCCGGCCAGAGCCGGTCCCACGACCCGCGTCATGTTCATGCCCGCGCTGCTCAGGGAGATGGCATTCATGAGCGTTTTTCCGGGCACGATATCGGAGATGATCGATTGCCGGCTGGGCATGTTGAAGGCCGCCAGGGTGCCGTTGCCGAGTCCGATCACCAGGAGCTGCCAGAAGCGGATCAGGTCCGTCATGTCCAGTATTGCCAGAAGCAGGGTAAGGATCGCGTTGCCGCTTTGACTCACAAGGATTATTTTCCTGCGGGGGATGCGATCCGCGAGGGCGCCTCCGAGCATGGAGACGAAGGTCAGGGGCAGGGCGAAAGACATCATGACCAGGGCGAGGGCGAAGGGGGAGTCATCGGTGAGACGGAGGACGAGCCATCCGCGGGTTACCTGCTGCATTCCCACGGCCATAAAGGAAAAAAAGGTTCCCAGCCACAGCCAGCGATAGTCCCGGTACCGGAATGACTGAAAGGCTGAAGGAAGCCTGCGGCGGGGCACAGACCGGGACGTATCGCCTTCCGGTTGACATTGTTTTTGTTGATCTGTTCGGGAATCCGTCATGCTAGTGGAGCCGCCGGAGGCGCCGAGTGCTCAGAGCAGGGGGGACAGCCTCATCCGCTGGTTTCATTCTGATCCGCCGCGCCGGATCAGTGCTGTCTCTCTTTCAGGAGGATCTTCGCCTGGATGAAGATTCCCAGGAGGGCCAGGGCAATGGCGATGACGGTTTCCAGCGTCGCCGCCAAAGTGAATGACTCAGTGACGATAAAACCCCCTGCAACGGACGAGAGGAGAATGAGCGCCCAGTCGAAGAGGAGAAAGAGAAGCACCGCGCCGACGATCCCGCCGCCGATATAGGTAATCCAGAACATCTCCTGAGAGACCAGCCCGAAGGAGGTCACGATCGTGTAGGCTATATACGATCCTGCCAGGAAGCCCGCCACGAAGATGGCGAAGCCCTGCAGGAAAAGGGCGATCACCACACCGATGACCCCGACGATGACCCCCACCGACAGGGACATGATGAGCGAATCCGTTCCCAGGAAATGGCCGGCCAGGGTAAAGCCGGTAATGAAACCGATTGCGCCCACGAAAAACCAGAAAAATTTCCTTCCTCCCACCAGCAGAAGGATACCGATGGCGGCATAGAGCAGCGGCGTCGTTGCTGTCATCATATAAGCCTCTCCCCTCACGTTTGTCTCCTTGAACCCGGCAGCCCCCGTCAGAGAGACATCTTCATCTGTATCACGACCATGCCCGGCCTTGAACGATCGCTGCTACTTGCCCTTTTCTCCCTCGCGGTCCTTGAGCGCTTTGTACACTTTCTCATGGGCGGGGACGGGTATCCCCCATTTCCTGGCCTCGTTCACGATAAATCCGGCGAATGTTTCGATCTCCGTTCGGTTCCCCTGTTCGAAATCCCTCTGGTACGAGGTCTTGGTTTCATACGGGAACCCGCGGACTTTTTCGATGGTCTCCTCTTTGATTCCGGCCGGGAATGCGACTCCGTGCGCGTCGGCAAGGGCAAGCAGTTCATCGATGAGCGTTCCCATCAGTTCCATTCCCTCGCTGTCCTCGAGTATTGCGCCTAAGGACCTGTCCCGGAAGGTCGTCGCGTTTCCAACGGGGGAGACGAAAAGGTATTTTTCCCATGCGATATTTTTGATGTCGCCCCGATACTGGGCGTCTATCTCCGCCTTGCGGAAGAGGTCCACAACCCGCTTTCCGTCGGGGTCCTCTTTTCCTTCCACCCCGAAGAACATCTTGCACGAACCGCCCACCTGCCGGATGCTCCCCGGGCCGGTCAGCAGCGAGGATATATAGACGCATCCATTCCAGATTGTTCCCTTCGTGAGGACAGACGTGATCTTTTCAACGTTATCCACCCCGTTCAGGAGGGAGATGACGATGGTGTTCTCTCCGATGGCAGGGGCAAGCAATTTCGCGCTTTCGGTAAGACCGTATCCTTTGACGCACATAAGGACGATATCAAAGGGGCCGCTCTTTGACGGATCATCCGTCGCCAGAGCGGGCCGGGCCGTGAAATTCCCCTGAGCGGCGCTCTCCACGCGCAGGCCGTGGGCCTGTATCGCTTTCAGATGATCTCCTCTTGCTATAAAGACGACCTCAACGTCGGCATCCTCCCCGTACCGCCTCGCCAGCAGACCTCCATAATAGCCTCCCACGCCTCCGATTCCCATAATCGCTATCTTCATGCCGTTTCTCCCCGTGCTTGTTGTTTGATTTCTTTTCATTTCGTGACATTCATGGAATGGAATGTCAAGAAAAAGATGTCTCGCGCCGGGCGTTATTTCCGGAAGAGCCACAGGATCAGGGAGATGATCCCGCTGATCACGATCATGGTCATGATCGGGAAATAGACCTTCAGGTTCGGTCTGCTGATCGTAATATCACCGGGGAGGCGCCCCAGGGGAAGGCTCCCCAGCCACGGCCAGAGGATGCCCCCCATGATCAGTATAAGACCGGCGATGATGAGGAATCTCTGCATGCTGTTTCCCTCGTGCAGCAACTCTTCTGGTATCTCCGTATATCCCGGCGGGCGATGAATGTCAAAAGGACATCGCCTCGAAAGGCCGGATTGTTCGTATCTCGCAGGCGGGATTTTCCCGGGAGATGGTTTTGATAAATCCCTTCATGCCCTGAAAGGGGATGAAGCGTACCCTGCCGTCCTCTCGCAGGGGGGCGGAGAAGTCGTCGTAGTGAAAGGGGACGATTACCCGGGACCGCACGATTCGCGGGAGACGGGCACAGTATCCCGGAGTTTTTCCCCATCCCGGAACGGCCATGAAGAGGATGTCACAGTGGTGCCCCTTGATCTCAGACTCGATGTAGCTGGCGCTCCCCGCGTGCATGAGGGTAACACCTGCCATCTCCAGCTTCAGGATAAAGGCATCCCCGACCCGGTAATCGGATGCCCGCATGGGCAGATGACAGGCCGGGTTTATTTCCCCCGGGCAAGGGACCTTCCCGAAAAGGAGCGGAACATGTCGCGACCGGATCATGGTCACCGCCGTGTCGCCGGTGAGTTCGATCCGTTCCCCTCCTGCGCATACGGTAACGACCCCCGGCCTGCCGTGGAGGGCCATCAGCGTTTCGAGGCTGCGGCTCCCGATTACCCGGCACCCGAGACGCCGTTCCAGAAAGGGGATGTCCATGACGTGATCGATATGAGTGTGCCCGGCCAGGATCGTCTCAACCTTACCCGGGAGTCCCTCGAGATACCGGTCTATCGCGTCCGTCCTGGGTTCAGGGCGGCCAAAGATGCATTCGATTTTTCCCGGTCTCGAATGGTAGGGGTCTATGAGGACGATGGTTTCTCCTTGGGTGATTTCAAGTCCCGCGGCCCCGGTCCAGCGAACGGTTATCATGATTTTCGCTCCATACCGGTTTCCCCCCTGTCGGCCATCACGAAGAAGGGGGCGTGGTTTGAGGTGAAGACGGGGGGATCTCTGAGGATGATCTCCCGGACCACGGGGTTCTTTCTGAACTCGCCCTCCAGAAACCGCCTGACCTTTCCGCGGTTCCACCCGCCGGGATGGCGAAACTGCCGGTAGAGGGTGAGATCGCCGTCATAGAACTCTTGTGTGTCCAGCCCCGCCGCGTCCGGGCCGTAGGCGGGCATGTTGAAGATCGCGAGGTTCATATAATCTATGTACCTATGGTGTCTTATAACATAATCGAGGGTCCTTTTCGCCTCCCGCTCCGTTTCCGCAGGCGTCCCGAAGAGGAGATAGACGTAGGTGCCGATGCCGGCTTCTTTCAGAGTTTTTAGCGCCGAAGAAGCCTCCACCAGATCGATTCCCTTGTCGAGCGCTTCAAGAACCCCCTGGTCCCCCGACTCCAGACCAATCTTCAGCATGACGCAGCCCGAGCGTTTCAGCTCATTGCAGAAGGAGGGATCGGTAAGGTGCCGGGTGATCCGGGCGAATCCGTACCAGGGGATGCCGCGGGGATGGTCCGCTATCGCTGCGAGAAGGGCAGGACTCATGGCGTTATCGAGAAAGTGAATAAGAGAAGGACTCTCATTGACGACGAGATGATCTATCTCCGAGAGGATCGTGTCTGCCGGGAGCGGCGCGTAGGCATTCCCTTCAGCCTTCTCCGGGCAGAATGTGCATCGCCCCCACCAGCAGCCGTTCGACGTGCTGTAGGGGAGGACGCGGCCCGGCGACAGATAGGGGAGACCGCGAAAGGGGGCGTACTCCGGAGCGGCATGGCTGACCGGCGTGGTTATTCCCGCCATCTCAAGAAGGGGGCACTCTCCGGGACCCGCGATCATGTCGTCCACAAGGCCGCAGAACGGGTTCGTCCATTCCGGGTTGCTGAGCCACGATGTGACGAGACCGCCCCCCAGGACATATCTCGCCTTCGGACAGAGTTTCCGCGCCAGGCCGATCAGGGAGAAGGCCGGGAGGGACTGGCTCAGATAGTTGAGAGAGATCCCCACGAGGGAAGGTTCTTCATCATCGAAAAGGCCTTCCAGCCGTTCCATGAAATAAGGGTAAAAGGGATTTTTCTCCGGTCGTTCGGCCGCTTCGATAAGATCTGAACTGCGGAGGGGGGAGCGGGAGGGGTCCTGATAATTCGCGAGGCTGATCTGCACAGCCTGGGAGCGCGCCGCCCCGTCGAGGACACGGTTGATCTCCCCCACCACCCGGCGGTAGCGGTCCCTCCCCCGGTAGAGGTCTTTGTTTCGGAGAGCCGACAGGTTGGAGGATCGGTTCCGCACGGCCCGTTTTGACCACGTGTCCTCAGGTTCGGCGGGATGATCGAGAAGGTGCATCAGTCCCTCAAGATTGGCATCGAGCACCCGGCAGCGGACGCCATGTCCCTGCAGAACCCCCAGAAGACGGGCGATTCCCGCGGGGGCTTCGCAGGGCCGCACGACGGGAGGATTGATCAGGAGTATGGTCTCGGTGTTCACTTGTTCAGGTATCCTCCGTCGCCATTTTCCGCGCCCTGCGATTAACTCCTGGTACGTCCCCAAAGGTGGTTGTAAAGCAAGTCAAAAATCGCCCCCAATCGCGCCGTCCACCAGCACCCGGGGCGACGCTGCACGACACGGAAAAGGCATTTATATCGAGTCCCATGGGACACCTCCCGTGTCGTTCTGTTTGATAGAATCCAAAGGGTCAACACGTGACGGAATCCAGGATATGAAGAGCGTCATGGATGACAGTCACGGGCGACGATTGAGCGCAAAGGCCATATCATCTATAAGAGCCCGAGACAAACGATTCATGGCGGCGCTCATCCCCTTGGCAAAATCCACCGGTTTCGGGGAGTCGAGAGGTTCAGTGGTCCGATAGGTTTTCTGCAGAATAATCTTCGATGCCCCGGCCGTGCCGTTCACGTCTACAAGGGTCATGCTGATCGCCAGTACCGCCGTGGAATTCCCCTGGTCTTCCCGCTGGAGGAACTCTTCCACCTGACCATTGAGAATGTAGTGCGCCGCCACCGCCTCGTCAGGGGAAAGGACGGCCCGGAAGAGACCGGACCCGCGAAGGTCTCGCAGAAGAAGTCCTTCGAGCATCTCTGTCGGCGGCACGTGCCAGCGATGATACCGATAGGCATTACGGATAAAGGGCCCCGACCGGTACAGCATATCCCGTCCTGCAGGATCCAAAAGAGATTTCAGGTGCTCCAGCCGGAGAACGCTGTCGGCCGCTGTCTGGCGAACGGGGCCAGAGGGGGAGTACTCCAGGGTATAATAGGTTGTAGCGATGGGTGTCCGTGTCCCGCCGAGGCAGCCCGACAGCAAAATAACAGCCGCTGCAGCAATCACGTATCGTGCCTTTCTCATTCCTTTTCCTCCTGTCTGCCGGTCCCGTCAGGGGGGAGCGGATCGCTGAATATCAGATCCGACGGGTTGTTTCGCAGCCTCTCCAGAATCTCGTCCAACTGTTCCGAGTTCCGGCGAAGAGAGCGCAGCAGGGTCTCCGCCTGGGCGGCCACCCGCCGGCTGCGGTGGTCGATATCGTGGGCGAGTTGTTCCACCTTGTCATTCGTGTCTGCGAGTTTCATTGCTCGTATTTCTTTCTCCAATGTGCCAATGAACTGCCGGGCTTCGGCGAGACCTTCTCGGGCCTCCAGGAGGGCCTGGTCGATTTGCCCGTCCGCCATGAGCGTGGCCGCTTTTTCCGTAACGCGATCCAGTGAGGCGGTGGCAGTCTCAAGGTTCTGAAGGATCTGCGCCAGGCGGGGATTGCTGAAAAACCGCTCCATCGATTCGGCCGCTCCCTTGAGACGATCCGAAATCCCGGCGAAATCGAGGAGCTGTATCCGTTCGTAGATGTCCGACATACCCGCCATAATTTGCTTGATTTCCGACGGACGGGAGGGAATAACGGGGTGGTCCGTTTTGAAGGGCATGTCTGGTCCCAGGAGCGCCTCGTTCCCCGCCCTTCGATCCAGTTCGATAAAGACGATTCCCGTAATCCCCGCCGATTTCAGCTGGGCCACCACATCTTCGGGGATTTTCCCCTTGTGTTCCTGGAGCTTGATCACCACCTCGACCAGCCGGTTGTCCGGGGCGACCCTGATTTTCATGACCCGGCCGGTGTCGACGCCCCGATACTTCACGTTTGAATCCGGCTGTAGTCCCTGAACGGATTCGTCAAAATAGGTCGCGTACACGACACCTTTTTCAAAATAGTTTGCCGCTCCCACCCATATGATGAACACAACACCGATCAGTGTCCCCATGGTGACGAACAGGCCCAGCCTGAAAGTTGACGCTTTCCTGGTCATGCCCCACTCCTCGATATGTTACGGGTGTCTTGTTTTCCTGCGGTTGAAGAAGTCATACACCCGATGATCGTCCTCCCATTCACGAAGCGCCAGCGGCGAACCTTCCGCTATGATTCCCTGTTTTTCAGCATCCAGCATGATCACCCTGTCGGCAACGGCGAATACCAGGTTCAGATCGTGGGTGACGATGATGATGGTTGTACGCATGTCGCGGTTCATGCTTTGGATCAATTCGTACAACTCCGCCGCGGTGACCGGGTCGAGACCGGCGGACGGTTCATCGAAGAAAAGGATGGTGGGGTCCATGGCCATGGCCCGGGCGAATCCCGCCCGCTTCTTCATGCCCCCTGAGAGTTCCGATGGTTGATGGTTCTCGTACCCGGCCAGATGGACCATGCCGAGTTTCATTCTGACGATCCGGCTGATGAATTCCGGTTCCAGGTCCGTATGCTCTTTCAGGGGCAAGGAGATATTCTCTGCCAGCGTCATCGATCCGATCAGGGCGTTCGATTGAAAGAGAACACCGATCCCCAGACGCTGCTGGTTCAGGATATCTTCGTCTGCCGACATAATATCCACGCCGTTGATCACAACCCGGCCGCGCCTGGCCCGATAGAGACCGATCATGTACTTCAGGAGCGTTGATTTGCCACAGCCGCTGCCGCCGACGATGGCCAGGAGTTCCCCCCGGGCGACACGGAAACTGACGTCCCTGAGGATCACGTTTTCATCGTATGCGGCCAGCAGATTTTCCACGACGATCACTGGTTCACGGTTGTTGTATTCCATGGCGTATCACCCGATCAGAGATAGTGCAGCACCACGGCAAAGGCCGAATCGGCGGCAACGATGAGAAATATGGCCGACACGACCGCCGAGGTTGTCGCTTCGCCCACTGCCTCAGCCCCTCCTGAAACCTGAAACCCCCGCTGACAGCCAATCCCCGCGATGAGGGCGGCAAAAACACCCGATTTTACCAGACTTGTTATGAGATCGCGGAGATGGATATTCTCGAATGTCTGATTCAGATAGGTGTACAGCGTCAGGTCCAGGCCGGTGACCCCCACGACAAGCCCGCCAAGGATGCCGAACATCATGGCGTAAAGTGTCAGGAGAGGAACGACGACCATGGCCGCCATGACCTTGGGAACGGCAAGAAACTGGATGGGGTTGAACCCCATGGTCACCAGCGCGTCTACCTCCTCATTCACCATCATGGTCCCGATCTCGGCTGCGAAGGCTGAGCCGGAACGCCCGGCAACGATAATGGCCGTCATCATGGGCCCCAGTTCCTTGACGATGGAGATGCCCACCAGGGCGGCCACGTACATATTGGCGCCGAACTGTTTGAGCTGGAGGGATGACATGAAGGCTATGATCAGACCGATAAGCACGCTGATAAGGCCGACGATCGGCAGGGCTTCGATGCCCGCCTTCTTCATGTAAAAGGTGACTTCGCTCCAGCGAACCGAACGGGGATGTGCGAAGGAGCGCCCGAGGGTGATGATCAGATCTCCCAGAAAGGTCATAACGGCCACAAAATCCCGGTACAGATCGACACACCCTTCCCCCACGCCCTCAAAGAATGAGGAGACGGTTTTCTCCGGGTGAATGGGGGGGTGGGCAAGCGCCTTCCGGTCAATCAGATCCATGACGCTGCGGACCTCATGGCTCATGCCGGTATACGAAACGGGGAGGGACGCCTTTCGCGCCCGCTCTTCCAGTTCCAGCATGGCCAGGGCGCCGGCGCTGTCAATGCTTTTCAGATCCGTCACATCAACGGTCAGGGCTGAAGGAGACGCTGTGTCAAAGAGGGTTTTCGTATCCGCCAGGAAGGATCGGACGGAGCTGATGGAAAGACGGCCCGATATGGTGACGGTCATTGGCGCACCGCCGGCCGCACCTGTTTTTTTCAGTCTGTATGCCTTGTCCGTACCCATGAGAGAGGTGTCAATCTTTCCGGCTGTCCTTCCTGCCCGTTAGCATCAGGTGATTCCACGTTCCTTGTCATTATTCTCTCGCCTTCCGAAGGTTGCTCCAGAAGGGTTTTGAGAGGAAACTCTCCTCCCCCAGGCCGCAGAGCTGTTCAAACATGGGCCGGGTCACCGTGAAAGCCAGACGGTCGGGATCGAGATACCGGCGCATGGCGATATCCGTTGCGCCCACGACAGCCTGCGGAATGTTCAAATTGTCAAAGGGGATAATCAGCTGCGAGCATCCCGAGCCGAAGGGGGCGAGTACCGGGGAGGGATCGTCGGGGACGCGGTAATACTGTGCCCCTATCATGAGCAGGCCCAGTTGGTCAGGGTTGACCAAGAAGGTCACGGTCTTGAGATACGCGTACTGGTCCCCGCGGAGCGGGCCGATGAGGAGATGGGGGTGTTCCTGCCGGTAGCCCCGGCGATAATCAAGCCACTGGTTCATGAGGGAATGGGAGGCCTTCAAGCCCTCATCATCCACGAGAAACTGGACCATGTCGTTGCGTGACCGGGTCTCCACGGCGCACAGCCAGTACCCCGCCCCGGGGCAGCCGAAGGCATCCGGTGTCAGGTGCAGAGTTTTTCCTGCGAGCCACTGGCGGTAAAAGGCGAAGACACAGGCCCGCGTGCCCTGTTTCGGTTCCACCAGCGGTTCGAAGGGATGGGGATCGGGGGCGTCGTAGAGTCCGATCAGAGGGATATCGAGCCCCAGCTTCTCAAGCAGAAATGTCGCATCCGGCCGCATAACACAACTCTCCTCTCTCCTGTGGATGTATCAGAAATCGTCAGCTTCACCGGCGGGAAGCTCCAGGAGGGGGACGGGCTGGACGGCGTTTCCCGCGATTCCTCTGATCGAGCTGTACATGTGGGTCGTGTTGAGGAGCACCTTCTCGATCTGTTTCTCCCGCTTTTTCCAGATTCCCTGCATGGCTCGTTTTTCCGTCTCCAGGTCTGCCTGCATCTGGGTAAAACCTTCGACGATGGCCTCTACCTGGAGCCTGAATTCGTTCCCCGTCAGATAGTCGTAGATCATCCCCATCTTGTCGCCCTTGTTCTCCTGGGTCGCCACGGCGGCGCTGAGCATGATGACGGATTCCCGCAGGACGACGCAGAGCCCCCGGAACTCTTCGAATGAACAGATCCATATCCCGTCTCTGAGTCCCATCCGTTCCATGTCGGCCGGCATGGATTCGGTGACCAGGACGCCGATATCGGCCCCCCGTTCGCGGATATCAGTCTTGAATTTCTCGATCCATCCCTCCTGGAATCCCTTGGTCCGCTTGCTCTCGTAGTAGATCTTTCCGCAGTTCTGGCGAGTCCGCGTATTGACGATCTGCACGCAGTCGGCCCCCCGCGCCCCCTTCTTCACCTCTTCGATGGTGTCGAGGGGGAAGGCTGAGGCCAGCCACTCCTCGATCGCCAGTTCCTGCACCTCCCCCTGAAGCTGCATGGAGCCCTGCTCGGCCTTCCGCTGCGCCTCTTTGAGCTGCTGGCTGAGCTGCTGGATGATCTTCTCTTTCTCGGAGAGTTTCATCCAGGACTTTTCTTCCTCGTTCTTCCGGATCTTCTCCCGCTCCGCGCTGAGCGTCTCGCTGAGCTTCCTCTCCGATTCGGCTTCGATCGCCTCCTTCATCTCGTCCTTTTCCCGCTTGAGGCGCTCGTTCTCCGCTTTCGTCCGGTTGAACTCCTTCAACTGGTCTGATTTCTGATTCAATTCTTCCTGGAGGGACCTGAGCGTCCCCGACTGCTCTTCCTCTATCCGGGTCCTGATTTCGGCCTGGAGCCGTTTCTCTTCCGCCTGCAGACGCTTTCTCACCGTCTCGGCGACCGTTTCCTGCTGACGCCGTTTTTCCTCCTCGAATTTCTCCCGCTCTTCCATGAGGGTGTTCAGTTTGTCCTGGTACCGGTTCTTTTCCGCGGCCAGGTCGTCGCGGAATTTTTTCTTCAGTTCCTCTTCGACCTGGTGGTACAGGATGTCCTGCACGTCAATCAGATGCCCGCAGTTGGGACACGCGATCCTGTTCGGCTGTTGGTCCATTGGTCTTCCCCGGTGTGCTGTTTCTGTGGTTGCTGTGTGCCGAGAATACGAAACTTTTGCTGAATTATCAATGAAGAATATATCCTTCGTTGGTCCGACCGAACAGAAGACTTGCAAAATTTATCCAAAGGGAATACCTATCGGGACAGGCGGGAGCCCGAGAAACAGTGCAACGGAATCATATGCGTAATGGATAGAGAAACAACGGACATGACCCTCTTCGTCAGAACGTCGGCGGAGGATATCACCGGCTGGGACCGGCGGAAGATCGTTGATGCCCTGATCCGCGAAGCGGGGGTGGATCTTGCTACGGCGGAAGAGATCAGCAGGGAAGTGGCTGACCGAATCGCCTCGTCGGGAATCGATATTCTCACTTCCGCGCTGATACGGGAGCTGGTGGACGCGCGATTGATCGAGCGGGGAATGAAAGAGGCGACGAAGCTGCACGCCCGCCTAGGCTTTCCCCTCTATGACGTGGGCCGGCTGATCCTGTACCGCAACAAGGAAAACGCCAATATCCCCCACAGCCCCGAAGGGACCAATCTGACCCTGGCCCAGGGGATCAAAAAAGAATATGCGATCCTCACGGTATTTTCGGAGGATGTGGGATACGCCCACATGGGAGGGGATATCCATATCCATAACCTGGGCTATGTGGACCGGCCGTACTGTTCCTGCCAGTCCCTCGAATATATCAAGAAATTCGGGCTGAACCTCCCCAATTCGCTTGCCGTCGCCAAGCCCGCCCGGCACGCGGAGGTGCTCCTGTCACACATGGTGCGATTTGCCGCCGCCCTGCAGGGGAACTTTGCCGGGGCCATCGGATGGAATGCCGTCAATCTCTTCTTCGCCCCCTATCTGGAGGAACTGACCGACCGGGAGGTGACGCAGCTTGCCCAGCGGATGATCTATGAGTTCGCCCAGCAGGCTGTCGGAAGGGGAGGGCAGACTATTTTTACCGATATTCATCTCTTTTGGGACGTCCCTCCGTATTTCGCGGATGTCCCTGCCATAGGTCCCGGAGGGGAATATACGGGCAGGACGTACGGGGCATATGAAAAGGATGCGCAGCGGTTTGTGCGTGCCCTGTTCGACGCATACGGGAAAGGAGATGCCGCGGGGCGTCCCTTTGTTTTCCCCCGACCCCTGATGCATGTAACGGATGGATTCTTCCGGACCCCTGGCCATGAAGAGTTTCTTCGTTTCGTCTGCGGTGTGGCAGCTGAAAAGGGGAATCCCCACTTCATCTTCGACAGGGGCTCCCTCCTCAATATGTCGGAGTGCGGTACCCGCAGGATGGACGGCGGGGAAGAGGCCGCCGATGCCCGTGAGCCGTGGAAGATGCGCTATTTCGGTATCCAGAATGTGTCCATCAATCTCCCCCGGCTGGGGTACCGGGCGGAAGGGGAGGATGGACGTCTTTTTTCGATGATTGACCATGTCATGGGGCTTGCGGCGAAGGCCCACCTGCAGAAGCGGGATTTTATGGAACGACTTTTATCGCACGGCAGTGAAGGGCCGTTGTCCCTCCTGACCATGGGATATGACGGGACTCCCTATCTGCGGATGAACCGGTGTTCGTACCTCATCGGAATGATCGGCCTCAATGAACTGGTGTGGGCTCACACGGGTGGTCAGCTTCATGAGTCTGAGATGGCCCGCCGCTTCGGGAGCGATGTTGTGCGGTATATGAAAGAGGTTGCGGATACCCTGTCGAAGGAGCACGGCATACGGTTTATACTCCAGCAGTCACCGGCGGAGAGCACCCCCTACCGTTTGGCCCGGCTGGACCTGAAACATTTTTCCCCCACGGCAGGGCACTTCGTACGGGGGGATATAGCAACAGGAGACATATACTACACCAACTCGACGCTCCTGTCCGTATCGGCATCTGCGGACCCCTTCGAACGAGCGGCGTTCGAGGGCGCCTTCCACCCCTTCGTGGAAGGAAACGCAGAGACTTCCCTATGGATGGGAAGCGCCAGGCCGGACGAGAAAACCTTGGCCGCTTTTATCGAAAAGGTCTTCAGGGATACCGCGAACCGGCACGTCGTATTCTCCCCCGCATTCACCGCCTGCCTTGACTGTAACACCACATCCCGGGGGCTCACGGATACGTGCCCGGTGTGCGGTTCACATAACGTGGAGGGGATTACACGGGGAGCCGGATATTTTTCCCGCATATCCGACTGGAACAGGGGAAAGCTGGCGGAACTGCGGGACCGAGATAAGCAAGGGAACTCCTTTGGGGATTTACGGGAGAGATAAAAAATGAGCGGAAGTAATAACTTTTCTTGACAGGACGATTTGGCTGGTATATAAGGTGCCAAATTAAGGGTAGAAAAATGGAAAAGATCAAAGCACGTAACACCCAGATCGTAATTATAGGTATCCTTATAATTACCTCCTCTTCATACGGGGGCTGGGTGATGGTTTGATCTTCCGCATATGCTTGACACTGAAACCGTTGCCGGGACCGGCAACGGTTTTTTATTTTGATGAGGAGGTGACAGAGTGGAACTGAATGGATCGCAGATATTGTTGCGGGCGCTTATGAATGAGGGGGTTGATACCATCTTCGGATATCCCGGAGGTTCGATCCTGGATATTCATGATGAACTGTTCAAATCGTCATTTAAACATATTCTGGTCAGGCATGAACAAGGGGCGGCCCACGCCGCGGACGGATATGCCCGGTCGTCGGGGAAGGTGGGGGTATGCCTTGTGACGTCCGGTCCCGGCGCCACCAACACGGTAACGGGGATTGCCACGGCGTATATGGATTCGATACCGATGGTGATCGTGACGGGGCAGGTCCCGACACCCTTTATCGGCACCGATGCCTTTCAGGAGGTGGATATAACCGGAATCACCCGCCCCTGCACGAAACATAATTTCCTGGTCCGGCATATCGACGAACTGGCAAATACGGTTCGTGAGGCGTTCTACATCGCCCGGTCAGGACGCCCCGGCCCCGTTCTTATCGATCTTCCAAAGGATGTGATGCGGGCCATGACGGAGTATCGCGAGCCGGTTTCTCCGAGTCAGGGGAGCGCGGAGCCGGTGTATCTACCCGATGCCGGTCCACTGACCGAAACGGTCAATCTGATCAAAAAAGCGAAAAAGCCGGTTCTCCTCATCGGGGGAGGGGTCATACACGGCCGGGCGACGGCGGAACTGATCGAATTCGCCCACAAGGTCAACATCCCCGTTACTTCGACCCTCATGGGGCTGGGGGGCTTTCCGGGCACCGATCCCCTGTGGATGGGGATGCTCGGCATGCACGGTACTTACTACGCGAACATGGCCATCAGCGACTGTGATCTTCTTATCACGGTGGGCGTCCGGTTTTCGGACCGCGTGACCGGCAGGCTGGCCACCTTCGCCTCGAACGCGACCATCGTCCAGATTGATATCGATGCCACATCGATCAACAAGAATGTCCTTGTCCACATACCGATCGTCAGCGATTGCAGATCCGCCCTGATCCAGTTGAACGCGCTCCTGGACAGAAATGGTCTCGAAAAGATCCGGGAGGGTCGGGAAGACTGGATCACCCGGATCGGGGAATGGCGGACCGAGGGGCCCATGTCTTACTGCCAGGGTGAGGCGATCAAACCGCAGTGTGTCATCGAAACCCTCTACCGGATGACGAAAGGTGATGCCATCGTGGCGACCGAGGTGGGGCAGAACCAGATGTGGGCGGCACAGTTCTTCCGGTTTGACAAACCGAACACCTTTCTCACCTCGGGAGGGCTCGGGACCATGGGGTACGGATTCCCCGCCGCCATCGGGGCCCAGGTCGCCTTCCCCGACCGGCTGGTTGTCGATATCGCCGGTGACGGAAGCATTCAGATGAATATCCAGGAGCTTGCCACGGCGGTCAACTACAAACTTCCCGTGAAAGTGGTGATCCTCAATAACGGGTATCTCGGAATGGTCCGGCAGTGGCAGGAGCTGTTCTATGAAAAGCGGTATGCGAATACCGGCATCGGGGGCCAGGTCCCGGATTTCGTGAAACTCGCCGAGGCATACGGTGCATTGGGTCTGCGGGCCGTCAAACCGGGGGAAGTGGAGGCAACCCTCGCCAAAGGGCTGGAGCATCCTGGCCCGGTCCTGATGGACTTCGTCGTTGAGGCTGAAGAAAAGGTTTTTCCCATGGTGAATCCCGGTGCCTCGCTCACGGATATGAAACTGAGCAGCGGCATAGGAATGTAAAAGGGGAGGGGATTGAGCCCTCACCGCTACGTATAAACAGGAGAAAGGATTGAGAGATTATGGACGTGCAAGAACATACGATTTCGCTTCTGGTGCACAACAAACCGGACGTCCTCGCGCGGATCGCGGGGACCTTCAGCGGCCGCGGGTATAATATCGAGAATATCAGCGCCAACGTGACCATGAATCCCAAGATCACGAAGATCACCATCGTCACGGTTGGAACCCAGGCGACGATGGTACAGGTTGAAAACCAGCTCAAGAAACTGGTGGATGTTATTCAGGCGACCCATATGAAGAGCAGGGAATCGGTCCGCAGGGAGATGGTCCTCGTCACTGTAGGGGGCGACCGCGAGAAAGTCATGAAGGCGGTCGGGGAGCTTGGCTGCAGGGTTCTGAAGGAAAAGCCCGATCATTTCGTCCTCGAGGTAACGGGGAGTAAAGAGGAGATCGATCAGGCGTTGACCTATCTCGAAACCCTTGATATGAAAGATATGAGCAGATCAGGAATGGTCGTTTTATAATTTACTTCAAAAGGAGAAGAATGATGGCGAAGCTGAATATTGGCGGTGTGATGGAGGAAGTTATCACCGATGCGGAATTTACCCTGGAGAAGGCCCGCGAGGTTCTGAAGGACGAGGTCATAGCGATTCTCGGATACGGCGTGCAGGGTCCGGGTCAGGGGCTGAACATGCTCGACAACGGCTTCAAGGTGATTATCGGACAGCGTGAAAGCGAGAAGGAATACTGGGATAAGGCCATCCGCGACGGCTTTGCTCCCGGCAAGACCCTCTTTTCGATCGAAGAGGCGGCCAAGCGGGGGACCATCGTCATGATGCTTCTCTCCGACGCGGGGCAGAAAGCGGTATGGCCCACCATCAAACCGCACATGACTGAGGGGAAGGCTCTCTATTTCTCGCACGGGTTTTCCATCGTCTATAAGGAACAGACCGGCGTCATCCCTCCCAAGAATATCGATGTTATCCTCGTTGCCCCCAAGGGATCGGGGCTGACGGTGCGGCGGAATTTCCTCGACGGGAGCGGGATCAATTCCAGCATGGCCGTATTCCAGGACTACACCGGACGGGCCTACGACAGGACCTGCGCCATCGGCATAGCCGTCGGTTCGGGGTATCTCTTCCCCACGACCTTTGAAAACGAGGTATACAGCGATCTGACCGGTGAGAGGGGTGTTCTGATGGGGTGTCTGGCCGGTGTCATGGAGGCCCAGTACAACTGTCTCAGGAAGAACGGCCACGACCCCAGCGAGGCCTTCAATGAAACGGTGGAGGAGTTGACCCAGAGCCTGATCCGTCTGGTCGGGGAGAACGGGATGGACTGGATGTACGCCAACTGCAGCACCACGGCGCAGCGCGGCGCCCTCGACTGGAAGAGCCGGTTCCGCGACGCCGTTGTCCCCCTCTTCGACGAGCTGTATGAGAGAGTCAAATCCGGGAAGGAGACGGAGATTGTCCTCAGAGTGAACAGTGCCCCCGACTATCGCGAAAAGCTCCAGAAAGAGCTGGACGAGATGAGAAACATGGAAATGTGGCGTGCCGGCACAGTCCTGCGCGAGCTCAGACCGGAACGGCGGAAGAAAAAGTAACTATTCGTTAGAGAAAGGGGCACAACATATGCGAAGCGATCTGATGACTAAGGGGCTGGAGCGCGCGCCCCACCGGTCGTTATACAAGGCGATGGGTTACACGGACGAGGAACTCGCCCGTCCCATGATCGGCGTGGTGAATTCGGCGAACGAGATCATCCCCGGTCACGTTCACCTCAATACCATTACGGAGGATGTTAAGGCGGGGATCCGGATGGCGGGAGGGACGCCCGTTACGTTCCCCACCATCGGCGTCTGTGACGGGATCGCCATGGGACACGCGGGGATGAAGTACTCTCTGGCCAGCCGCGAACTGATAGCCGATTCCATCGAGATCATGGCCACGGCCCATCCCTTCGACGGCCTGGTCCTCGTTACCAACTGCGACAAGATCGTGCCGGGGATGCTGATGGCGGCTCTTCGCCTCAATATTCCCGCCATTGTCATCAGCGGCGGGCCCATGATGGCCGGTATCCATGACGGCAAAAGCGTCGATCTCATCAACGTTTTCGAGGGGGTCGGGAAGGTCAAGTCCGGTGTGATGACGCAGAAATCGCTGGACGCTCTGGAAGACTGTGCCTGTCCAGGCTGCGGTTCGTGCGCGGGGATGTTTACCGCCAATTCCATGAACTGCGTGACCGAGGCGCTGGGGCTGGGGCTTCCCGGAAACGGAACAATCCCCGCCGTGACCGCCGCGCGTCGGCGGCTTGCCAAGAAAGCGGGCATGCAGGTCATGGAACTGGTCAAAAAGAATATCCGTCCCCGGGATATCGCGACACTCAAGGCCTTCGAGAACGCCATCGCCGTCGATATGGCCCTGGGCTGCTCGACCAATACGGTTCTTCACATCCCGGCGGTTGCTCACGAGGCGGGGATCACCCTCGATCTCGATCTTTTCAACGCCATCAGTCAGAAGACGCCGAATATCTGCTACCTGAGCCCTGCCGGTCCTTACCATATCCAGGACCTCGACGAAGCGGGGGGCATCCAGGCAGTGATGAAGGAGATCAGCGCGCTGGGGGTCATCAATGACGATTGCCTGACGGTTACGGGAAAGACGGTGAAGAAAAACCTCAAAGGGGTCTCTGTTAAGAATCGCGATGTGATCCGGTCGGTAAAAAATCCTTATAGCAGAGAGGGTGGGATCGCGATCCTGCGCGGGAACCTTGCCCCCGACGGCGGCGTGGTCAAACAGTCCGCTGTTTCTCCCGACATGATGGTCAACGAGGGACGCGCCCGCGTCTTCGATTCCGAGGATGACGCCATCAAGGCGATCCTCGGCGGGAAGATCAAAGGGGGCGACGTCGTTGTGATCCGGTACGAAGGCCCCAAGGGCGGACCCGGAATGCGCGAAATGCTCGCGCCGACATCGGCCATCGTCGGGATGGGTCTCGATAAATCAGTCGCCCTCCTGACGGACGGGCGGTTCAGCGGGGGGACCCGCGGCGCCGCCATCGGGCACATATCCCCCGAAGCAGCCGAAGGAGGTCCTATCGGACTTATCAAAGAAGGGGATACCATCTCCATCGATATTCCGAACAAGCGGATCGAGCTGAAGGTCGACAAGCAGGAACTGGCGAACCGAAGGAAAGATTTTGTCCCGAGGGAGCCGCTCATCAAGACGGGCTACCTCGGACGATACGCGAAGATGGTCACATCGGCCAGCACGGGAGCGGTCTTCAAGGATTGATTTTCCGTCGCATACCGCGAGCTACGCAAAAAAACCTTCCCTCAGGGGAAGGTTTTTTTGTTCCCCCCCCTTATTTTTCTCCCGTCAATATGTTGTATTCATTCTTGACAACGACCACAACATATTGTATAGGCTCACAAACAGGCCCTTGATTTCAGGGAGGATCGCGTTTGGTGTGTGGTCGCCCCGGGATTGTGTAATTGGAACTATCTGATATTATGAGAGAAAAGGGAGCGCCGAATGAACAGGAGAGACTTCTTGTGTAAAAGCGCTTACATGGTCGCAGGAAGCCTGCTTGGTCTGAACGGGTTCTCCAGCGCCGTCGCTTTCGCGGAAGAGGAGGGCGATTCCCTGATCCGCCTGCGGATTGTCTCCCGTCCGCGGATCGCCCTCATCATCGACGATATCGGGTACAGCATCCCCCGCGCTCGTCAGTTTCTCCAGTTGAATATTCCCATTACCTTTTCCGTCCTCCCGCGTGTCTCCCATTCGCGGGAACTGGCCCGTGAGATTGCCGATCAGGGGCATGACGTCATGCTGCACCAGCCCATGCAGCCCTACGATTCCACCCTTGATCCGGGGCCGGGCGCGCTCTACGAAGGGGATGATCCCTCCCGGATCAGAGGGATCATCGAAGAGAACATATCCGAGGTGCCTCTCGCCATCGGGGTGAACAATCACATGGGGTCGCGCTTTACCGAGTGCCAGCGGGAGATCCACGAGGCCCTCCAGGTTATCAAGAGGAACGATCTCTTTTTCGTGGACAGCAGGACATCCCTCCATTCCAAGGCGTTCAGAACCGCCCGGAACCTGCACCTGACGGCCGACCGCCGGAACGTCTTCCTCGACACCATCCGCAGCGAATCGACCATCCTCTACCGCCTTAATCAGTTGAAACAATGTGCCCACCGATACGGGCACGCCATCGGAATCGGACATCCCTTCCCGGAAACAGCGCGCGCTATCGAGTATTTCCTGAGAGACCCGGAGGTCTCAGATATTTCCTTTGCCCACATATCCAAGGTAATGTACACGTGATTCCGCTCTGACAAAGGCGGATAAGCTTTCAGTTCATCCGACGTGGATGATAGTTGTCTTAAGTGACCTTTCCCTATGATCTATTGTTAATTCCCAGCGGGAATTCCCCGTCTGTAAGGGCGGGGATGAGAGCAATATCCAGTCTGAGTTTCATATATACGAAAGTCAGACTGGACAAGTGAAACTTGAACCAGAAGATACCACGTCCGTAAGGGCGTGGAGATTCATGACCCATAGTTGGGCTTTCTGCCGACCTTTGGACCTACCGGCCTTCAGCCGGTAGTATTCAGTTTATTTCGATCTGATTTCGGGCAAGATAGCGGAGGAAAATTAAGGATTTTAAGAAAACTAACCTTGGAAATCAATGGTTCCCGCCGTTTGGAAATCGAGATACGTATAAAATGTCTTTATATTTTCATCGGAATATGTATAGAATACCAAGTTATATCATGAGAGTGCCTAGTGTGATTGCGGTGCCGCATCGTTTGGGCACCCTCTTCAAGAACTGTGAAGTCGATGCATTTATAAAAATCACAAGGTAAATAGAAAATGAAATCAGATCCGATAATATTAACGGGAAAACTGAAAAAATTCAGCAAAGCACAGGGAGCCGACCTCTTTGGTGTTGCTGATCTGATTCCGGTTCAGTCGTTCGTTTCCTGCCATGGACCATCATGGATCGGACTCTTTCCAAAGGCCGTTTCGATTGGCATGCGGTTGAACGATCAAATCGTAGATACCCATACCCCTTTGGAGCAACGCCGAAACAGCCTCTATTGGTTTCATGTCTATGATGTTGTCACACAAGCCCTGGATTTTTTAGCGTATGACGTTGCCCGCTGGCTGAATGATGCCGGATTCAAGGCATTTCCTGTTCCAGGGTCAAGGCCATACAATACTGATAATTTGACCGGGATCATTTCACATAAACTGGTTGCTCACTTGGCGGGCTTGGGATGGATCGGCAAAAGCTGTTTGCTGCTTACTGAAGAGTTCGGTCCCCGTGTTCGGTTTGTCTCCATTTTGACTGACGCACCTCTGAAGGCGGATTCTACCGCGGACATGCAATGCGGACAATGCCGCATTTGCGTTGACGCATGCCCCGTGAGGGCATTTACGGGCACGGAGTTTAAACCTGACGATGCACTGGAGATTCGATTTGACGCTTTCAAGTGCAGCGAATACCGCCGTGAACATCCCTGTGGGCTTTGTGTTTCATCCTGTCCCAAGGGGAAAGCGAGAAATGCCAAAAACAAACGGCGTCAGGGATAGGTTGTTTGGCTATTATTAATCCAACAACTAAATAGACCAACATATGACTAATATTTTTAGGAAATACGGGTGCACAGATTTCCCCCCTTGGATTTGCATTTCCCGCCGCTTGCGACATAATATAGCCATGTGATTGAATACATACAGGATCATAATGTAACCCTATAGATATTATCCTTTGGTGTCACCGGCCAAATATAGGCGTTTCTTATTTGATAATCATAGAAAAGCGACACCAGGTGAAATTTTGGAGATTGTGCACATAAGAATCATGTACGGTTTTTGGTTTAGTCCATTACGACGTATAGTGTAACAAAGATCGTAATGGTGATAAAATCCATAGCTGGGAGAAAGTTATTTAAGGTACTGTCCTGAGGTGAAGAAACGGTTGTGGAGATACGAATTCTGAAAGGATGGTTAGTGCGCGGGCACAGTTGGAAAACATTGGAATGAGGATATGATGATTAGCACGTATATAAAAAGTCAAGGGATGGACCATCGAAAACTGTATGAAGGTTACCAACTGTCGCTTTTCTAATACTCCGCTGCTTGCGGCGGTGTAGTTTATTATGATTTTGAATGGAAGGAGTGAAGTGAGTATGAGAAACAAGTTAATATCACTGGAAGAAGCCATCGCTCTTATCAAAGATGACATGATGGTCATGGTTGGAGGATTCCTTGGCTGTGGAGGTCCTAATGCCATACTGGAAAAAATGGCTAGCAATGGGTCGAAAAGACTGACGGTTATCGCGAATGATACCGCCTTCCCCGAAGTCGGTCTGGGCAAGTTGATCGTTAGTAAGCAGATCAAGCATATGATCTGTTCGCACATTGGGACCAACAGGGAAACAGGCCGGCAGATGAACGCGGGAGAGATCAAGGTAACGCTTCAACCACAGGGGACACTTGCCGGACAGATTCGTGCAGGTGGTACCGGATCGGGCGGTTTTCTCACCCCGACGGGAGTGGGAACAGAAGTGGAAAAGGGGAAAAACAAGCTTGTCATGGACGGTGTGGAGTACCTCTTGGAAACTCCTCTGAAAGCAGACGCTGCGCTCATCCACGCGTGGAAAGTTGATAAAAAAGGGAATGCCGTGTACAGGAGGACGGCGCGGAATTTCAACCCCCTTATGGCAATGGCAGCCGAAACGGTTATTTGCGAAGCGGAAGAGGTTGTAGAGGTTGGAGAAATCGATCCCGACCATGTCATGACGCCGGCGATTTTCGTCGATTACATTGTGGATCTTGGAGGTAGGAACTAATGGATGCAAAGGAACTCATTGCCCGGCGAGTGGCGCAGGAACTGAAAGACGGTTACGTGGTGAATCTGGGTATCGGAACGCCTACGCTTGTTGCCAATTATGTTCCCGAGGGTATCGATGTGACGATCCAATCGGAGAACGGCATCATGGGACTGGGACCGAAACCCCCGGAGGGAGAAGAGGATGCGGACCTTATTAATGCCGGTGGCGGATACGTAACCATAGAACCTGGCGGAAGCACTTTTGACAGCTCTATGTCTTTCGGTATTATTCGCGGAGGGCATGTCGATATGACTGTGCTGGGCGCACTGCAGGTTTCCCAGAACGGTGATCTGGCCAACTGGAAAGTGCCCGGTAAAATGGTGCCCGGTATGGGCGGTGCCATGGATCTGGTTACCGGTGCGAAACGCGTCTGCATCGCCATGACACATACCCAACAGGGCACACCGAAAATTCTCAAGAGCTGCACTCTGCCACTGACCGCGGTGGGGAAAGTTACGGATATCATCACTGAAATGGCATACATGATTGTGACACCAAGCGGTCTGGTGCTCAGGGAACTCGCCCCCGGTGTCACCGTCGAGGATGTTCAGGCGGCCACGGAGGCGGATTTTGTCGTCCCCGACGATGTGACGGTCATGGCCGTGTAGGAGCCTTGCAACTTCTTGTTCCCCCCTGCGCTTCGCTTCGGGAGGGGGGAGTTCGGCCTTTGAGCAGTAAAATACTGTTTCCCTTCGCTCCGCTACGAGGAAAACCAAGGGTTTGAGACAGATGCCCTTCGGGCACTGCGCAACTGCCACATTTTGAGAAGCGGAGAAAATGATCCCGTTGGGACACTTCGCTCTTTTTATGGTCATCCTGGTAACGGGTAGATAATCTTCTTGACATATGGCAGGATGAAATGAAAATGTATTTTGCGTGCTAGTTGGTTCCGAGACGTCTGTTAGTGTCCCCCTCGGGGATGGTTGAAACCCCTCGCCTTCAGGCGAAGAAAAGTTTATACATGTCGTTATGCGATGTTATCAAGCTGGAGCTCATACAAAAACTGATTTAAAGGTACATCTCATTTGGATGCCGAAATACCGAAAGCAGGTATTAATCGGTCCAGTAGCGATTCGCGCGCGAGATGTTCTGCGCCAAATTTTTTTTGAGTATGAGCTTGACATCATTACTGGAAAAGTAGCAAGCGACCATGTATACATGTTCATTTCTTATCGGCCCAATCTGGACATCAGCAAGGTTGTTCAATGGTTGAAGGGAATAAGCTCGCAGATACTATTTATCCGAATTCCCTCATCTAAAGAAGCACAATTTGGGGGCAGGCATCTCTGGGCGCGAGGGGACCTTGCCGTCAGTTCCGGTAATATAACTGACGAGATGATAGCGCAATATATTCAAGAGCAAGAAAGGGAGCCGATAGCTGACGACAGTCGATTTTCAATCGACCCGTCATAATCCCTCGACTTGTAGTCGAGGGTAGTTCAGTTTGCTTCCTAAGCTCCCTAACAAAAACTCGCGAATATTTATATGGACTTTCACAGCAGAATCTATCTTCGAAAAACTCGAAAGATTATGGAATATTATTTATGTTACAGAACATTAAGAGCAAAAGGGAGGATAAAGAGGTTATGATACAGCGAGAAGTCGTATTTGTTGAAGCCATGCGTACAGCGTTCGGCAGGATGGGGGGGACCCTGCGGGACATTTCGGCCGAGGAACTGGCCGGGATCGGCATCAAGGGGCTGCTTGACAGGACGAAGATCCACGAGAAGGCCCATGTGGACTGCGTCTTTCTGGGATCGGCGGCACACTGCTCCCGCGCCCTGAACCCAGCCCGGTGGGCTCTCCTCTACGCGGGACTTCCCTATGAGACATCGGCAAGCTACATCGAGATGCAGTGCGGATCCGCCATCGATTCCATCAATCACGCGGCCTGGAAGATTCTGTGCAATCATGCCGACATCGTCATCGCCGGCGGGATGGAGGCGTACAGCCAGAGACCAGCCAAGTTTTCCATGAGCCAGCCTCCATATCAACTGATACCCCCCATGCCGATGCCGGCCCAGCTTTCCCCTGTTCCCGAGGAGT
>DIXO01000022.1 GCA_002428735.1 Syntrophaceae bacterium UBA6078
ACATATTACGTGCTCCTGACACGTCCTCTTTCTGTCTTGTGGTTATTGGGTGATTGATATATATTAATTCCGCTTTTTATCTCTCAGATGCAGGACGGCGTGCCCTTCCCATGGCTGATTCGATACAACAGGCGAAAGAAGTCCTCCGAATAGAGGCTGAAAGTATTTTGCAGCTCATTGACAGGATTGGGCCCGATTTTTCCCGGGCCGTTGAACTCATCCACCAGGCCAGGGGGCGAGTGATTGTTACGGGGATCGGAAAGTCCGGTCTCGTGGGGAAAAAGATCGCGGCAACCCTGACCAGCACCGGGACGCCGGCCATCTTCCTCCATCCGGTTGAGGGACTCCATGGAGATCTCGGCATTGTGACGAGGGATGACGTGATCCTTGGCATATCAAACAGCGGTGAAACGAGCGAGCTGAACACCCTGATCCTGAACGTGAAGGATATTGGCCTGTCCATCATCGCCTTCACGGGCAACATGGATTCAACCCTTGCCAGAAGCAGCGACGTGGCCATCGATGTGAGCGTGGCGCAAGAGGCATGCCCATTCGGCCTGGTGCCGACATCAAGCACGACCGCCACCCTGGCCATGGGGGACGCCCTGGCCGTCGCCCTTGTCAAAAAAATGGAGTTTACGGAACGGGACTTCTATAAATTCCACCCCGGCGGTTATCTCGGCCAGCGATTGATGGCGCGGGTAAAGGATGTCATGATCGCAGGAGAAAGCATGCCCGCAATACACAGTGGAGCGCCGGCGCTCGCGGCCATCGATGAGATGGACGAGAAAAACCTCGGCTTCGTCTTCATAACCGACAGCGAGAGACACCTTCTGGGTATCCTCACCGACGGCGACCTGAGGCGACACACCAGAAGGGGTGTTTCCTTCACGGCAGCCGTGGTGGATGAATTGATGACACGATCGCCAAAGACCATTGATCCCGACACGTCTCTGGCGCACACCATAGAGATCATGCAGAAAGACGAGATTACCACGCTGGCCACGATAGACGGGGAAGGCCGCCTGGAAGGGTATATTCACCTGCACGACATACTGGGACGGGGAGGCACCATCAAGATCTCTGTCCCACGATGACACACGGCATACGCTGTATATACGGCGTACCATCCGTTCACTCACAGTCATACGCCCTGAATCGAGATGCTTCAGAACTACTTTATTGTCCGTTGCCTCAGGTGCGGGCAGAAGAACCGTATCATACGAACCCGATTGAAAGACAAGCCTGTCTGCGGCAGGTGCCATGCCCCTCTGGATGAACTCATCGTGCACTGCCTCCACTGCGGCGTCAAAAACCGCATCACGGAGTACCGGCCCCACAATCTTCCCCTCTGCGCCCGGTGTAAGCAGCCGCTCTACCATGAAGACGAAGACATGGAGCCGTAGTGCATGGAAATCGACATTCCTGCTCCGCGGTTCCACAGTAGGCTGTTTACCTCTGTGAGATTACGACCCGTTCCTTACCGTGGATATTCCGCATACAACAGTGGCAGGGGTTAAGGGAACGTATGAGACACGCGTGTCATGCCATGAACAGGGAAGCCATCGTAGAACATATTATCGAACGCCTGGGAACAGCCGATATCAACTACCGGGACGATACCGGGGGGTGTGCGAAGACCTTTGAGGCCGGTGTTTTGATCCCCCTCCTGTTCACGGCGGGAAAGACCGGAGAGGAGAGCGGGTTGTCATTCCTCCTCAGCAAGAGATCGGCCGCCGTTTCGCAGTCCGGGGATCTGAGCGGCCCGGGGGGGAAGCTCGAACCCTTCTGGGATCGCCTCCTGAGATTCTTCATTGTCCGCGGGTTTCCCTCTGTCATGAAGGGAGAAGCGAGAAGGCACGCGGCCAAACGGGGGAAACCCTTCTTCGACGCCATGGCCCTTTTCCTTGCTAACGCGGTTCGGGAATCCTGGGAGGAGATACGGCTCAGCCCCTTCAATCTCCGATTTCTCGGCCCCCTTCCACCCCGCAGTCTCGTCATGCTTACCAAAACAATCTTCCCCGTGGTGGGGCTTATCGAAAAGAGATGGGATTCCCGTCTAAACTGGGAGGTGGACAAACTGGTTGAAATACCGCTGAACGCCTTTTACCATGCAGAAAATTACGGCTTCCTATCCATCGGGGCTCCGGAAGACCCCTCGGACAGACCGGGGAGTAACGGGGGATACCCGTGCCTGATACACGTGGACAGCGATGGAGCGGAAGAAATTCTCTGGGGCGCAACGTTCAGCATCATTACGTCTTTCCTCCGCATCGCTTTTGATTTCAGTCCTCCCCGGATATGCCCCGAGAGGGTCATCACCAGACCCCTGCCATCGAATTATGGGGGAGGCAGCTACGCGCGTTCCAAACTCCTTGACAAGATTCTGCCGGGCAGGTAACGTTTTCACCCCAGCCCTCAAAGATACTGATGACGATGCCTGTTCTGGGTGGCGGGAACTATGTTTGATACGGCCTGTCCACGTTACCTCCACGGTGACGTCTGGCGGGAAGATCGGGAGAACACGACGGAAGCCTGGAGGCGTACACATCGTGAGACCACTGGCCCCGATAAACGGGATAAGTGCGTTAACAAAATTATTTTCTGCCAGAAAAAAGCAGAAAATAATTACTAACTTACTAAAGGCGGTTCTCTTTGATTTTGACGGCACCCTCGCCGAATTGAATGTGGACTTTATCCGGATGCGAAGGGCCGTTCTGGATCTCATGGCTGAGTACTGCGCGCCGTCTGATGGGATAGAAAAACTGTACGTGCTTGAGATGATTGAGGCGGCCAGAGACATCCTCTCCGAGAGACGCCCAGGGAAGGAGGGGGAATTCTTCTCCAGGGCACACAGGGTGATAGGCGACATAGAGACCGAGGCGGCACGGGAAGGCTCGCTTCTCCCCGGCACGGGGGAGATGCTCCGCGAACTGAGGAGGCGGGATATCAAAACGGGAGTCGTCACGCGGAACTGCAGGGCCGCCGTTCTGCAACTGTTCCCCGATATCGATTCCCGCTGTGACGCCGTCATAACCCGGGAAGGCGCCCCGCGGGTGAAACCGCACCCCGATCATCTCCTGACCGCCCTCGACTTTCTGAAGGTAGAGCCGGCCTGTGCGGCGATGGTGGGGGATCACCCCATGGATATGACCGCGGGCAAAGATGCGGGGGCGTATGCCATAGGCGTGCTCACGGGACACTCCGAAGCCGCGCCTCTGCGCCGGGCGGGAGCGGATCTGATTATTGAACGGGCCCCGGATATAACCCGCTACCTGTGAGCGTTGACGGTACCGGGAAACAGCCGGCAAGGGGATTCCCTTAACCGATATAGAAGGACGTGACAGGATGTATGAAATTACCATACAGAAGACATTTTCCGCCGCCCATACCCTTGACATCGGCAGCGAACGGGAAGAGCTTCACGGCCATAATTTCAAGGTTGAAGCTGCGGTCGCTTCCGAAGAGCTGAATCCCGACGGGCTCGTCCTTGACTTCAGAGTTCTGAAGCAGTGGGTGGGCGCGATCCTGGAAGAGCTGGACCATTCATTCCTCAATGACCGCGCTCCATTCAGGGATACGAGCCCCACGTCGGAACACATCGCCCGGTACATCTACGACAGGCTGGAGGAGATGGCGGTTCCCCGGGGACTGGAGGTGTCCCGTGTCGCGGTATGGGAATCCGAGGGTTCCAAGGCGGTATATGCAAAAAGCAGATCGAGTGTGTAAGGATACGGGCCAAGCAGAATGGTGGACATACAGAATCTGAAGGATCACCGGAAGATCGACATACAGAAGGTGGGGGTGAAGGGGATCAAGTACCCCGTCATCGTCCTCGACAAGGCGAACGGGACGCAGCATGTCAATGCCACCATCAATATGTACGTCAATCTCCCCCACCGGTTCAAGGGAACGCACATGAGCCGTTTCGTCGAGATCCTGAACGAGTACCGGGGGCGAATCAACATCAATACCTTCCGGATGATCCTGCAGCGGATCAGAGAGAAACTCAATGCCGAATCCTCCCACATAGAGATACGGTTTCCCTACTTCATAGAGAAGGCGGCCCCCGTCTCACGGGCGAAAAGCCTCATGGAATACGAGTGCTCATTCTGCGGAGAGGGCAACGGAGAAACGAATGATTTTCTCGTCGGCATCGCCGTTCCCGTCACAACGGCGTGTCCCTGTTCGAAAGAGATAAGCGACATGGGGGCGCACAATCAGAGGAGTGAGGTGCGGGTCACCCTGCGATTCAAGAAATTCTTCTGGATAGAGGATGTCATCAAGCTGGTGGAGGAATCGGCAAGCAGCGAGATCTTTTCGCTCCTCAAGAGATCCGATGAAAAATACGTCACGGAGATGGCATATCAGAATCCCATGTTCGTCGAGGATGTCGTCAGGTCCGTAGCGGAAAAGCTCAACAAAGACCCGAATTTCACCTGGTACAGCGTTGAAGCGGAGAACATGGAGAGCATACACAACCACAGCGCTTACGCCTATACGGAAAAGACGGAAACCGGCAACAGGTGATCAGATTCTCAGAGGCGTGGATGGCGCCGGATTGGAGCCGTGCTGATTTGTGACCAGATTCGTGGGCCATCGCGCGGCTTGTCAGCCGCTCGTTTCAATGCCGATAAGTTCGTAGGCTTTCAGATCCCCGATGGAAGCGACCCCATCTGTATCTATCTCGCGGACATTGAGGCGCGCTTGGACCGCGCGCAAGGTGGTTTCACTGATGATGATACCGTTTGGAAATGATTTTGTAAGTGTCTGGAGCCTGAAGACCGCGTTCACCGAATCCCCGATAGCCGTATAGTCCATCTTTTTTTCAAAACCGATATTTCCAACGACGCTTTTCCCTGTGTGAACACTGATGCCGATGGTCACCGGTTCCCCCGCCTCTTTGGCCCAGTGCTGATTTATGCGGTCGACGGCGTCCCGCATCTCGACCGCCGCGGTGACGGCATTATCCGCATCCCCTGTATGGGAAACCGGGGCGCCGAATATCGCCAGGAAACCGTCACCGAGATATTTGTCGACGATGCCGTGATTTTTGACAATGATTTCACCCATCACGGAGAAAAACCGGTTGAGAAGAAGGACTGTTTTTTGCGGTTCTATCTTCTGGGAAAGGAGTGAGAACCCCCGTATGTCGATATTGATGAGCGTGAGCACCCTGAACTCGTCAATGGTCAACTGCCCGGTATCGCTTCCATGGACGATCCTGTCCACAATCTCCTTGGGGACAAATTTCTGAAACATATGACGGATGGACCGTTCCTGCTCGGCCATGGACAGGGTTTCATTATAGTGATTGGCGTTTTCAATGGCAACGATGACCGAAGAAGCGATGGATTGAAGGAGCTCTTTATCGCTGGCATCGAATTCGCCGTCCTTCTTGTTGAGGACCTCGACGACCCCGGTGACTCTCCCCTCCGATATCATAGGAACACAGAGGACATCCTTCGTGTGAAACCCGGTGGCGCTGTCCACATCGGGGGAGAAGAGGGGGGATTTGCTGATGTCGTTGGCGATAACCGCGCTCCCTCTCGTCGCGACGTACCCGGCAACACCCTGTCCCAACGGTATCCGGATTCCTCGCAACCGTTCCATGTCGAGATTCAGGGTAACGATAAACTCAAGACTCCCTTCACGCATGAGAAGGAGGGCTCCGGCCTCCACATTCATCACCGTGCTGATCATGTCTATGGTATACTTGAGCACATGGTTTATATCGAAGGTAGAGGACGCCAGGGCGTTTCCGATCTGTTTCAGCGTGTTCAGCTCCTGATTCCGCCTGATGACGTAATCGGTGAGCCGGTTTCGTTCCATCGCCAGGGAGAGGGCGTCGGCCATCCGGTCGATCAGTTCCAGCAACCGATAAAAGACATCGGACGCCTCCGAGGACAGGACCATGATCCCCGTGCTCACTTTTTCTATCTTCAGGGGAACAAGTGCACAGGCCCTCTTCCCGGCAAGGAGGGCCGTCTCGCTCTCATGGACAAGCGCGGAAACATCCTCCACAACAAAGGTGGTCCCCTGCTTCAGGACCTTGTCAAACACCGATCCCCCGTAGGGGTGATAGACATCTTTCAAGAGGTGGGCGGCGCCGGTTTCCATACGATACAGAAGCTTTAAATCGTTCGTTCTGATGGTATCCTTCGTCAGAATCATGGCGTCATCAAAGAAAACAACCGATTGCATTTTTTGAAGGATAGCATGCAGCAACTCGCTCTCCCTCAGCCCCGAATTGATGATTTCGATTACCCCCATCATGGCGTCGACGTGGGAGTCTTTTTCTCTTCTGTCGTCAAATAATTGTATATTTTCATAGGAGAAAGCGGCGTTTCCCAGAAGAGGACTCAGGACCTCCACGTTTTCGCTGGTAAAGGGAGGGGCATCATCTTTCTTGGACAGCGTGACAACACCCACGATATCCGTTCTGGTCTTGATAGGCATGCACACGAAGGATCTCGTTCCGTACTGCTGGCGGTTTTCCCGGCCGAAGCGGGTGTCTTTTTCGATGTCTTCCACAATAAGGGGGGATTTGTTGATAACCGCGTATTTCGCGATGCTGTCCGCGAAATCTATCCTGTCTCCCAGTTTCAGGTACTGTTCCCCAAGACCGATGACAGCCCTGACAACAAAGGCCTTCCGGTGGGGCCGCTCAAGGATCAGAACGGAACCGAGATCGGCGCCAGCCAGTTTCAGCGCCCGCTCCAGGGTGGCATAGAGTATTTCCTCGGGGTCTGAACTCACGTAACAGAGGTCCGCAAGCTCCTTCAGTGTGGATAGTTCCGAGATCTTCTTCTGGAGTTGCCCGAAGGTTACACCGAACCGGCTTTCCAGGGTACTGAAGGTATCCATGATGTTGCTGATCTCATCCGGACCCCGGCGGGGCTGGTTGATCGGCAATTTTGACACGACCTCATCCGAAATCTTTCTGGATATGGCTGCGATCCGATCAAATCTCCTGCGAAGCATGACAAGTCCGATAAGCGAAAAGATCAGAAAGAAAAGGAGAAAAAACGGGAAATACCTGTCGGTGATGATGTTGTATCTGATGCCGAAGAAGATAAAACCGCTGGCGGGAACCAGAAAGAAGAGCGCGAAGACGAGAGTCAACCAGGGGTGTAATACCCTGTTGCTCGCAATGAGCCGATCCACATACTCCCTGAATTTCATCCCACAGCCTTTCGATCCGTCACAGCGCCATGCGGCGTTTCCGAATCACCGCCGGCATATTCATGTTATTGGCGTCATCAGATGATCCCGCGGCCCTTATACCCGCAAGAAGACACGCCTGTCAACCATGACCGGCAGGCGTCAGCATACCCCCCGGGTTCATGATGACGAGAGGGGTAGAGGAGAACAGCACCGTGATCGCACGCGACGGCGCAATGGCCTCTTTCATGGTGCCCCTGTTGGTAATGACACTCCCGTTATTTGTCAAGAACAAAAGTAACCTCCGCACACCGGCGGCTTTATGTCCTTGAAATCTTCGGGAGAATGCTTTATGCTTACTGCGATTCTATCATAGACAAGCGCGAATAACTACGAATCAGGATCCATATGATCACCTTTCAATCACAAACAAACCAGAACGGCGCAACGACAAAGGCCCAGATAACCGAACTTGAGGAAAAACTCAATTTCAGCAAGGCCCTGCAGGATATCACCAATCGTATCCACGCCGCGACTAACCTGAGGCAGATTCTTATTGACCTGCGAGACGATATCCTCAGCCTCTTCAAAGCCCGCTCCATTACCATATATGTGGCGGACCGGGAAACAAACGAGATATATTCCATGTTTCTGGCGGGATCCCAACTGAAGGAAATCAGACTCCCCATGGATAACAGGAGCATAGCGGGTTATGTGGCCCACAATAAAAAGACCGCCAACATAGCCGACGCCTACGACGCCAGCGAACTGAAGAACATCTCCCCTGAACTGACCTTCGACTCGACCTGGGACAAGAGGTCTGGATTCAAGACCGCTCAGATCCTCGCCGTGCCGATCCTGCACGACGATACACTGATGGGGGTTATTCAGATCCTCAACAGAGAAGGAGGGGGACGATTCACTGAAGAGGATCAGAATTTTCTCAAGGAAATGGCCAACGTCCTCGGCACCGCCTTTTATAATCAGGAGCGGGTCAGCAGGAAGAGAAAAACCCGGTTTAATCATCTCCTGGCCCGCGGCCTGATCAAAGAGGAGGATCTTGAGAGGGCGTGGGCGGAAACGAAAAAGAACAGGGAAACGGTGGAATCCTACCTGATGAGAGAATGCAAGGTCTCGAAGGACGATATAGGCAAGTCGCTGGAAGACTTCTACAACTGCCGGTTCGTCCCTTTCAGCAGCACCTATCCGGTTCCCGCGGATCTCCTGAAAAATCTGAAGGAAGAGTACCTGCGGCGCGAGATGTGGATTCCCCTGGAGAGAAAAGACAGCAAAATCAGAGTGATCATAGACGACCCCAACAACGTCCTGAAGCAGGATATGATCGAAAATCTGCTGAGAACACGAGCGGTTGAATACGATGTCGCCCTGTACGACGACATACTTAAATTCATCAATCACTTCTATCAGGGGGGCAGCACCACCGAATCGATCACCGACATCATCGATCGGCTTGATGAGGATGAAGAAGATCTTGAACCCGATGAAGAGAGGGTGACCGAATCCGACAGCGTCATCATGCAGCTGGTGAACCGGATAATCAACGACGCATACGTGCGCGGGGCCTCGGATATTCACATCGAGCCAAACCTGTCAAAGAAAAACGTCGAGGTGCGATACCGGGTGGACGGCGATCTGGCAACGTATCAGACGGTTCCTTTCAGCTATCGCTCCGCCCTGATTTCGCGGATCAAGATCATGTCGAACCTTGACATCACAGAGCGGAGGATGCCGCAGGACGGGAAGATAAAATTCAGGCGCTCAAAAGGAGAAGAGATTGAACTCCGCATTGCCACCATCCCCACGCAGGGGGGTGTGGAGGATGTGGTCATGCGCATCCTGGCAACCGGCGGAGAGGTCATGCGGCTTGAGGATATGGCCCTCTCCCCCTATAACTACAAGAACCTCTCCGAACTGCTCAAAAAACCTTATGGCATGATCCTCGCGGTCGGCCCCACGGGGTCAGGCAAGACGACTCTTCTCCACTCGGCCCTGCACCACATAAACAAACCGGAGACCAAGATATGGACGGCGGAAGATCCCGTGGAGATCTCCCAGTACGGACTCAGGCAGGTACAGGTCAATCCAAAGATCGGGTTCGACTTTGCCAGCGCCATGCGGGCGTTTCTCAGGGCGGATCCGGATGTCATCATGGTGGGGGAGATGAGGGATTACGAAACGGCGAAGACAGGGGTGGAGGCATCGCTCACCGGTCACCTGGTGTTCAGCACCCTCCACACGAACAGCGCCCCCGAAACGATCGTGCGGCTGCTTGATATGGGGATCGACCCCCTTAATTTCGCGGATTCGATACTGGGCATCCTCGCCCAAAGGCTGGTCCGGACGCTCTGCAAAAAATGCAGAGAGAAATACCATCCCACACAAGACGAGTACGATGAACTGGCGGCAAGCTACGGGCAAGAGCTCTTTGCCCGGCTGAACATACCGTACAATGAGGGATTCACGATCTACCGGGCCAGAGGATGCGCCGAATGCGCAAATACCGGGTATAAGGGGAGGATGGGGGTCCACGAACTTCTTGTTGCCACGGATGAAATCAAGCGTCTCATCCAGAAGCACGAAAGTGTGGAGACCATGCGGAACATGGCGATCTCCCAGGGAATGTCAACCCTCCTCCAGGATGGGATCATGAAGGTGATACACGGACACACGGATTTCAGCCAGGTGCGGAGGGTGTGCATCAAGTAATCCCGATTGTCACTCCTAGGACAGGGAAAGGACCATCCGTGCTGTATCGAATTCGGAAGCGTCGTTGATCTGAGAATCGAGAATAAAGATCCGTTCGTTTTCTATGTTTCCCTCCTTCAGCAGATACCCTTTGACCCGCTGCGCCCGCTGCGTCGCCAATTGCCGCAGGTCACTATCCTCGATCACCATGCCATCAACCAGCGCTTGTTTCATTTCTTGAACGGTGGCCACCGGCTTTTGTTGGCCCGCCTGTTTTCCTCCCCGCAGGGTTTCATAGGCCTTTGTCAGCAGGCGCTCATATTCTTCGCTGGATATGGTGATGGTCTCTTCATCGGCGGGGACCTTTTGATTGAGGGCGCGCAGTTCCTGGGCCTTCAATTTCTTGAGTTCTCTCATCATCCGTTTTTCCGCAAGCGCAGCCCGATCCGATGTCCGGTCGGCCACGCCCCTGATCTCAAAGCGAAGGGCCGGCCGTTCATAGAGCGCCCGGGCTATCGTATCGAGTTTCTGCAAGTGCTCCGGGGTCAATTCGGCGCTGCCGTAAGCGAAATCGATATGACTGATATCCTCTCCGCCGCCGAAGATACTGCCGAGAGCGGCAAAGGGTGAGGTAATTATCTTGGTGATCAGGTTGACAAGGGCATTTATCACAATCTTTCCGTAACTGAATTCGGGATCATTGATATTGCCCTTGACCGGCAGATCGATATCGATATTCCCCTTGCGGTCTTTGAGAAGCGCGATGGCGAGAGACACGGGCAGCTTGGTGGCGGAAGGGCTTTCAACCCGCTCCCCCAGGGTCAGTTGATTCAGGAAGAGTTTGTTCTTCCCCACGAGGTGATCCCCCTCCAGTTTGTACTGAAGATCAAGAGACATCTTCCCTTTTTCGATCGCGTACCCGGCGAATTTGCCCGAATACGGGGTCAAGGTTGTCAGTTCCATGTTTTTGAAAGAGAGCGCAATATCGACATATTTGGACGGGCTCAAGGGGTTGATCTTCCCTGTGATGCTGACAGGCGCATGCGTGTCCACGGCCCCCATGAGAGATACTTCCGCCCGCGCGGAAGGATCAGAGGACAGGCCCTTGATGGTACCGTTCAGATTCTGGATGCCGGTGGCGAAGTTCGGCGTGAGGGAAAGATCGGCAAAATTTTGAGAACCATTTTCAATCCGAATGGTTCCAATTGTTATAGACACGGGGCCGCTCTCTTTCTCTGTCTCTTTCTCGGCGGAAGGCGGGGCGGTGTTTGACTCTTCACCCTTTTCCCGTGCGAAGACGGCGGCCAGATTCACGGTGCGGTCCGGGAAAATGATAACCCTGGCATAGGGTCTGGTAAAAAGGATATCGGCAATGGTAAGGCTGGTGGGTGAAATATCCAATTCAATGCCGCTGAGCGCCAGGGATTTCCATTTCAGGAGATCTTCGGAGCGCGCCCTGTCTCTGGCATCGAGCCCATCGACACGAAGATTCCCCCGGCAGATCATGAGAGGGGCACTGCCCTCCATACCGTTGTAGAGAATCGTGCCGTCAAAGCTCGCCGCTCCCCCCGCGATAGTCAGTTTCGCCACAGTATCAACGTAGGGTTGGAAGGGCTTCAGGGCGATGTCGGATACCGCAACGGCGAAATCGGCTTTCTGAGGATCGAGGCCTGCGCTTCCCTTCGCTTCGATTCGTCCCGTCTGATTGACCGTGAGCCGCAGGTCTATCTCCGCCTGTGAACCGCTGCGGTTGGTCAGATTTTTGATATGCAGATCAATCGGATCAAGGGCGATGCGAACGGGCACCGCGTTGGTCCGGTCTTCAAAGGTGATGCCGTAATCTTCCAGTGAAAGGGTGTCGATACCGATACGCCATGTCCCGTTTTTGTTCGCCCCCTCATCGTTCGGCTCAGGGGCAGCCGCATCACTCTGCTCCCCCGGCTGAGATGCGAACACCCTCTGGAAATTGATCCTTCCATCCTCCTCACGCCAGCCTGCTATGTCCGCGTGAGCGGAGGACAGGGAACCGATCGACAGTGCCCGGTCTTCGAGGTTGAATCCCACGTTTTCACAGGTAAAGAGGGGGATTGCTATAAGTGCCTCCTGTGCGCCTTTTTCGCGCAGGTCAACGTTTTTCAGTACGAGAGAACCCTCTTTCACCTCGAAATGGGTGCCGTTCTTTCCGGCGTCAAAGGTATAATCCAAAGCCACATCGGCGGACCCGTCCGCTATCTCAAAATTGACCCGGTCACGAACATACTCCCATACCGTGCGCAGGGTGACACCGCGCAGCTCCAATTTTCCATGGGAGTGAAGAGGATTAACCGAAACGGCCCCTTCCCCGTGTATTTCCCCTCCCGCGCCCAGGGTCGAGGCAAAGCTGAACCCCCCCGTATCATCCTGCCGGGTGCTGAAGTCCTCCAGTGACAGACGGATGGGATAAATGTCCGCCTCAAAGGGAGTCGGCAGCGAACGGTCCAGAAAGGTGAGACGCCCCCGGTCAATCTCCAGGCGATGAATCAGCAGGGGAACAATCCCCTTTTCCGTCGGGTTCTCGGCAGGGGAGATCTTTTCGGGGGCTGTTTCCGACGATTGATCCTTCCCTGCCGGCATCAGGGCCAGCCAGTTCACGGACCCGTCGGGGAGGATTTTCACCAGCCCCTCCGGGCCGACCAGCCGAATGGCGGAGAATGTGAAGGTGCGGCGAAAAAGGGACGAGAGCTGGAAATTGATGTACAGCTCCTCGAAGCGAGCCACGGTCTCCCCGTCGTGGTTCATATCGAAGCCCTTGATATCCAAAGACAGCGCGAAGGGATTGACACCCACGTCAGCTACCGTCGCCGTCACGCCAAGGGCATGGGAGACACCCTCCTCCAGTTTCGATTTGAGAATCGGCGGCGCCACCAGAAATCCGGCGGCGGCGTAGAGAATCACGAGAACGGCCACAACCGCGGCCGTCATGGTAACCGCGCCGTATTTTTTCTTTTCTTTTCCCTCGGTGTGATCTTTCATGATGAACCCTCCTCCTGATACGGCTGTGAAGAAACAGACTTACGCCCGTACCCTTCCCCCGGAATTCCCCCGGAATTCCGGTTCGGGATCAATCCCGTGATATACGTTGTCCAGACAAGAGCATTTTTTACGCTTCGCTTATCGATGATGACTGAAGGAATAACCAGGCAGATTATATGTCATAATCGAACCCGCATCAAGCAGACCGTGGACCCAAGCTAATCAAGACGGGTTTCCGCGGCCTGTACGCCATGTGAGGAATTCCTGCAATAACCTCTTTTCCATGGCCGGAAGGTCGGAAAACAGGTGACACCAAGTGGCGTCGAGGACATACGGTTACCGCTTTCGCACACGGGGAATCCACATGGGCACCTCCCGCATGTACCGCTCATAATCCTCCCCGAAACGGGCGAGGAGGAGTTGCTCCTCGTGGCGCGAGATGTAGTGCAGAAAGGCAATCGCGGCAAGGAGGACGCCCGCGGCGGCGAGCGACAGGCTCAGCACCAGGCAGCCGGAGTAGAGCAGTATCTCGCTCAGGTATATGGGATGGCGGACACGGGAGAAGACGCCCTCCCGGATCACCCCCGGGACCTCCCGTTTCTCGGCGAAAACGATGGCCAGCCCTGTTCGTGCGAGGTATCCGGCCACCACCAGCACGACGCATCCCAGAGGCACCCGTACCCAGAGCGGCACAAGATCGTTGAGAACGGTGGTGTACTGCAGGAAGAAGGTGTCGAGGACCCATACCGCGGCAAAGAGGAGCGCCAAGATCGCCTGTCCCGCGTCACCAGTCTCGTGCTCCCCGGCGAGATCGTCCCTCCCTTTGTGATGCTCCCACCACGTCTGTCTCAACCCCATCGGGTATTCCCTCCTTCACCATGCAAAGCCGGACTATAGGAATTCCCTCAAAACCCATCTCGACGAATTCCGGGGACAGTATACTTAATTATGTGTCAACTTCTAAGATCTCGCTGAGGAATTCCGGGGACAGTATACTTAATTATGTGTCAACTTCTAAGATCTCGCTGATCTCTCGCTTTCTTTTTCGGACCTGGTTTTTGTTTCCGCAAAATCCTGTTAGCTGCATTTTCTATTTTGTTGATAAAATGTTCATCACCAAGCGGCCTGCCCGTTCGTTCATGGCGTTTCAGTTTGTAATATTCTTCCTCACCAATTCCTTCCTGTAAAAAAACCCGCCAATCAGGAACTAAATCTAATAACGGCTTAACCGTAACAAGTGAATTATCTTGACCCAAAACGTGGCTTTTTGCACTACTCCATTCATAAGATAAAGGGTCTTGTGTCATATTTGCCCGGACAGGATTCAATTCCACGTACCGCGCAGCTGTCAATAAATAGTTTTCATTCATTGGAAATGAAGCAAATCTCTCCTGCCATAAATGACCACGCCAATTGTGACGGAAATTTATAGCGCGGGTATAACGGCGATGAGCCTCACCTATTGCCTGTCTCAGGTTTTCCGGTTCCTGCGGTACGGCTATCAGGTGAACATGGTTGCTCATCAGGCAATATGCCCAAACCTCTACGCCATGCAGTTTGCAGGAAACTGATAACAACGAAATATATTCCTGGTAATCGCTTTCGTTGAAAAAAGTATCCTGCCGTCTGTTGCCTCGCTGGGTAATATGATGTGGTATCCCCGGCACAACTACTCTTGCCATTCTCGCCATGTAATTTACCTACAAAAACCATCTGGCAATGTCAATAATTAAGTATACTGTCCCCTGAATTACCCTGTGAATTACCCTGAATTACCCCAGGGTGTCTGTCCATTCTTAAACAGGGCAGACCGGTCGCACAGCGGCGTAAGAGACCCTCAATATGTGTTTGTAGCAGGCTCCCGGAGCCCAGCACGCTTCCAGAAATGAAGCCGGGTTTTTCAACCTGTCAAAGAGCAGAAGGGGAAAATGCTTTTCCCCTCTATGGATTCTTTTGCCTCTTGACAAAGGGGCGGCTCATATGTGTTGGGATCTTTTTATTTCATCCAATCAACAACACCTTTCAGAAAATCTTCCCGTAGGGTGTGTAAAAAGACCTCATTTTCAATTTCACTGGAAATTCTGATTTTGATGATCTGGTTCTTCCGACCGAAAACATAGAGTATTGACATCAAATCCTCTCCTTTTTCCTGACAAGAAAAGGATGCCGTTAGCGCTGAGATAAGTTTCGTTTCTGGATCGAGAATTGTCGTTGATGTGGTCAATTCGGAAGTGAGCTTAAAGTACCCCTGTCGCGCTGCCTCACGGATGTCAGCCTGCGCCATATCAAACGCTTGCTGGACTACATTGGACTCTATTCCATCCGGAATGATCTTGATTCCCATGCGGTAAATGTAAACGGTGGCTTTGATCCCTGGACGGTTGTAGTAAATAGTTGTGCCAAGCCCTGAATATTTGGGTTCGTTGTCAATGACCTTGGTCTTATTTAAATCTCCCAAATTAGCTGGGATTTCTAGTGTGCTATTTGGATCTTTCTCTGCAAAGGCGGCGGTAAAGCAAAACAGACAACATACGACAGCGACTATGGAAATGAAAAATCTCATTTCATCTGTTCCTTTCATCCCAACATGTGAAGAAATCTGTTATGTTTGTCTACTCCAGCTTTATGCCGATCATATTCCCTAAAACCTGCCGCGCCAAGCCGGGTGGTGAGTGAATAATTTTCATTTCGCCCTTTGGGTTAATCGAGAAGTCCTTCAATCCTTCGGGTATGATATATTTGGAAATAAAGAATAGATAGAGCATGCCACCGATCAGGAATTTGTAAACATATCCGGCATTGACTCTTGCCCGAGAAGGCTGTGCAACAACATCTCCTGGATATTTCTTCAAATGAAGGTATGTCATTATCAGGCAAGGATATTTCAGTTGATCACCTGGCTCCCCATTCAGAAGCATTCGTCGAATTCGCTCCTCATGCGGTCCAAGTTGCACTTCGGCGAACAATGCCCTCTGGCTGATACTGGCCCGCCAAAGAACCGAAAGAAGAAAGAGCTTGAATTGAACATAGTCTATCTCGGCACAATATGTATATGTCATTCCGTCCAGACCTGTGCGATTTTCACAGATTTTGGGATAACCGTCGTACAGAATCAAAGAAGCATAGCGATCCAACTTCCCGAGGGCCTCATTATCGCAAGAGTGGCAAAGGATATCCTTTTCATATTCACCTGTCTGGCGATAACCTCTCTTCTGTAAGGCACCCTCCTTTCGTTGAATCGCGTGCATACGGTTCGTCTCATCGAAGAGGTCCTGATACATGAAGTTCGGAATGATGTGCGACTGCTTGCACAATTCTTTCTCTTCACCACAGAGTTTGCATTTTCCTATCATGGTTCCCAACGGAGAAATCAGCCGCGAGTGAAAGGAGTCGGCTGTATTTATTTGTTGTGCTGTCTTTCGCCTTTTTTTTATTGCACGCGATTCTTTACCTTCGATGGAGTTAGTCAATTTCGGCGGAATTCCGGGGACAGTATACTTAATTCTGAATTTCCATCCTCCTCCTGATACGGCTGTGAAGAAACAGGCATATGCCCCTGCCCTTCCCTTTATATATTTGAAGCGATTTACCTGCTTTCAATTATGATATCAGGGCTATTTTGCCAATCAGGTCTTTTAAGTTCAGGGTCGCTTGCATCAAGACAGCGAAAAGCCAAATCATAAATACCTCTACCTTGGCCACCAGCAAGGGACTTCCCTTGAGCAGAAACAGGCATAAAATGTTTATTCATTTTTTGACAGTGAATGTTTGCTTGAGCAATTGCATCGTTTTTGGCATTTGTTAAATTCCATCCATCTGCTGTTATCTTATAAGTTTCTGGTCCGAATGGTAGTATACTCGTCCTTGTTGAACATCCACAAATCATGGCGAGTAACAGAACAATGTAAAATAGGTTTCGCATATTGTCTTTCTCCTTTCTATTTGAAGCACAACGGTGCGCTTTACAAGCCGGGCGACGCAAACTTACTTGCCATGTAGAATGCAAAAAACTTGATGATAATTAGATACTATAAAAAGCAAAGAAGAAAGCCCGGTCTTAGTGAATGCGCTGGTTCTGTAATTTATTTTGGTAATACCCCACCTAATGCCTCAACATATTGTTTACTAGCCGTCCCCCATATATGTAATTTATGATAATTGTCCACTGCAACTTTCAAAGACTCCGAGAGCCCCACTTCATAAAAACTTCCGATAATTCTGATACCAAGCCTTTTGAGATCATATACAAGATCTACGTAATCTTCATCACCTGCTACTAATAAGGCAAGATCATAATTTTTATTAAAGGCGTTTATTAGCATTTCTCTCGCAATTGCTATATCAACCCTTTTTTCTTTTCCTTTACGTTTTTTAAAAATGATAGGCTCAAAAGAACTTGATCGTAAATTCATACTGAGATTTTGAACATACTCATCATTTCCTTGTACTGAGCTAAACCAATACGTGCGTAATGTTTTACAGCCATAGAATTGGGCCTCTTTGGCAATTCGTGAAATTAAAACATTTATTAAACCACCGCAGAGATATATGGCATCTAAAGTAGGTTTATCTGATCGAATATCTGCTTGAATAACGGTAGCTGTGGCTCTTAAAAGATTTGAACCATCAACGAATACCATTAACCGATCTTGCATAGTGATGTGCTCCTTTATTACAGGACACAGGACATTTATATATGAGGAAATTTTGCCTGATCCCGGTATATCGGGATTGAACTGACAGACAGGCAGATTTGCCTTGCCCTAGTCTCTGCAATTTTGTTACTACTTTCTAGCAGTCAGAGGTGTCGCATGTCAACACCTGAAAATACCTCCAAAAACAGTGGCTTGGTTGCGGAAGGGTGGCGCGTTATGCGGCTGCGGTCAGATCAGATTGCCGGGAAGAGTATATGAACGGACCGGACGAACTGTCATCCAGTTTCGATATATTGAAAAAGAAGTTCCCGGGGTATGAGGACCGCCCCCAGCAGCGCGAGATGGCGGAGGAGGTCCTGGACACCCTCCTTGAAAGAAAGACCCTGCTCATCGAGGCGGGGACAGGGGTCGGCAAATCCTTCGCCTATCTCATCCCGGCGATCCTTTCGCGCGAGAAGACCACCATCTCCACCTCGTCCCTGGCCCTCCAGGATCAGCTCGTCACGAAGGACCTTGTCTTTCTGGAAAAGATTCTGCCGCTGGACTTTTCATTCGGGGTCCTCAAGGGGAAGAACAACTACGTCTGCCTCAAGCGGGAGAGGGAGTACGCGGGGAGCGGGAAGTGGTACCTGCGCTTCCGCAAATGGCTGTCGGAGACGAAGACGGGGGAGCGGAGCGATATCCCCTTTACGCCCGCGTTCTGGGGGGAGGTCTGCGGCGATTCCCAGGACTGCGGGGGACGGACCTGCCCCTTCTACGGCCGCTGCTTCTACTACCACCACTACCGGCGGCTCCACGCCGTCGACATCCTGGTGGTGAACCACCACCTGCTGACATACGACCTCCTCGCCGACTTCAGCCTGCTGCCCTTTCACCGGCAGTTGATCATCGACGAGGCTCCCGATATCGAGGATGTCATCTCGACTGTCCTCGGCAGTTCCCTGACCTCCGCGCGGACAACATGGCTCCTCCACCGGCTGCGCGGGCTGAAGGTGGTTGTCGATCGCCTCTTTCCACCGGTGAAATCATTCTTCAAACAGAGGGACTCGCTTTCCTCTCCCGTCTGCCCCATCCCGGTTTCGATCATAGAGGATTTGAAGAAGCTGCGCGCGGTCCTGGCCCTGGACACGACGGTCACGGCCCTCGAGAAACGGAAACAGTCCACAGAAGACGAGGAACTGCGGGACAGGATCGAGACGACCATCGGGTACATCGGATCCTTCGCGGCGGACATGGATGACTTCATCGACCAGGGGAACGGCGACAAGGTGTACTATGCTGATGCGGCAGGGGACTCCCTAGAGCTGAAGAGCAGCCTTGTCGAGGCGGGGGACGTCTTTGAGGGAATGCTGCGCGGGTATAAAGGCGTCGTCATGACATCCGCGACTCTGACGTCAGGGAAAAACTTCGCCTTCCTGAAACAACGGTTGAAGATCGGGAATTGCGAAGAGCGGATTATCGGCTCCCCTTTCGACTACGAGCGGCAGGCCCTCCTCTACATCGACCGGGATCTGCCGAAACCGGACAATGAAGGGAACGGCCTGTTCCAAGAGGAGGGCCTCAGGGTGATCGAGCGGCTGATCGGGGCGTCCCGCGGCAGGGCCCTGGTCCTTTTTACCTCGTACCGCCACCTCGCCTTTGTCGCCGAGCGCATAACGACGCCTTATCCCTTCAGACGCCAGGGGGAGATGCCGCCGGCGAAACTGATCACGTGGTTCCGGGATACCCCCGGTTCGGTCCTCCTCGCCACGGCCACCTTCTGGCAGGGGATCGACATCAAAGGAGACGGTCTGAGCCTGGTCATCATCGCCCGGCTCCCCTTCACCTCGCCGGGGGACCCGGTGTACCAGGAGCGGTGCAACCGGCTGGGAGACCGATGGTTTTACGATCTCGCCCTCCCCCACGCCACCCTGTCGCTCCGGCAGGGATTCGGCCGGCTCATCAGGGGGCAGGACGAGCGCGGGGTGGTCGCGATTCTGGACACACGGCTCGTGAAAAACTCATACGGCCGGTATATTATCTCATCGCTGCCACCGGCCCGTATCACCCACAGGATCGAGGATGTGGTGACCTTCTTCGGCGGACCGGCCGGCACTGAAGACAGCGCGGTATAAAACGCGTACGGAATCTCAGAAGGAAAGGGGATGAAAGATGTTCGATTATCTGCTGACGGAAGAACAGATCAAAATACGGGACGAGGCGCGCGACCTGGTCAAGTGGGTCCCCCGCCAGATGATCCTCGACATGGACAAGGACGCGATCACGTTTCCGAAGGAGTTTCTCCGGGAGGCTGCGCGCCGGAACCTGCTGGGATGCCGCTACCCGAAGGAGTGGGGCGGCAGAGAGATGGACTGGGTGACGACCTGCACCATCCTGGAGGAGATCGGGACGCTCGGGTATGAGTTCGCCTGCGTCTTCGGCGTGGGAGCTGAGCTGGTCTGCGACGCCATCATCCGGCACGGCACGGACGAGCAGAAGGAAAAGTACGTCAAGCCCCTCCTCAGAGGGGATATCTTCGCCGCCGAGTGCCTCACCGAGCCGCGGGGCGGCTCCGATTTCTTCGGAGCCACTACCATCGCCGAGGACAAGGGAGACTATTTTCTCGTGAACGGCCAGAAACGGTTCATCGTCGGCGGAGAGGGGGCGGACTTCTTTCTCCTCTACGCGCGGACCGACCCGAACGCCGCCACCCCGCAGAAGGCCCTGTCGGCCCTCATCGTGGACCGCGGGCCCGGGGTGGAAACAAAGTACCAGTACGGCCTGATGGGGTGCCGCGGCGGCGGGACCGCCCGCCTCGTCTTCAGGGACGTGCGGGTACCGAAGGAGAACGTGGTCGGGAAGATCCACGGGGCATACGACGTCTTCAACACCATGATGATCCCGGAGCGGCTCGGCACGGCCGTCATGACCATCGGGGCGGCCCGTCCTGCCGTCGAAATTGCCACCAGTTACACCTCGCGCCGGAAGGCCTTCGGGCAGGTGATCGCCCAGTTCGAGGGGGTAAGCTTCCAGATCGCTGAGGCGGTCATGCTCCTCGACGCGGCCCGGGCGATGGGATACGCGACGGCGCGGGCCGTGGATGCCGGCATCGACATGCACCGCATTCGGCGCATGGTGTCCGAGTCGAAGAAGTTCATCACGGAGTCGTGCCAGAAGGCCGTCCACAACGCCATGCAGGTTGTCGGAGGGATCGGCTACACCACCGTCTTCCCCATCGAGCGCATCTTCCGCGACGTGCGCCTCGCCTCCATCTGGACCGGAACGAGCGAGGTGATGTCCATGATCGTGGCGCACGAGTGGTACCGCGAATTCCTCATGGAAAAGAAGGACCGCCTCACCCGCGACTTCGAGGCCGACGCGGAAGAGGCTGACGCCGCGGACGAAAAGATCTACGAGTAGCATCCCCGACTGACCAGCGTCGCGATCACCTCGATGTGCTGTGTCTGGGGGAACATATCGATGGGTTGGAGTGTATCAAGGGAAAACCCCGCGTCGATGAGGCGCCGGATATCGCGCGCCTGGGTGGCGGGGTTACACGACACGTAGACGATCCGTCCCGGCCGCAGCCGGTTGATCGCCGCCAGGGTCCCGGCGGTGCACCCGGTCCGCGGCGGATCGATCAGAACGGTATCGAACCGGGCTCCTTCACCCGCCAGTCGGGTCAGGACGGCCTCCACGTCACCTTGATGAAAACGGGCGTTGGTGATGCCAAGATTTTCCGCGTTGCGCGCTGCGCAGCGGACGGCGGCGCCGCTGATCTCCACGCCGATCACCTCGCTCACATGCGGTGCGACAAAGAGGGAAAAGAGGCCGCAGCCGCAGCAGGCGTCCAGGACCCGCCCGGACTTCTCCGGGCCGCACATCTCGACAACCCGTTCGACCAGGGTCTCCGTCAGCGAAAGGTTCCCCTGGAAGAAACCGCCGCCGGGGACGGTCAGTTCCGCCGTTCCGATCTTTCGTGTGACATATGCGCCCGAGGGGTAGGGAACCCCGGACCAGAGAATGTATCGCCGGCGGCCTGAGGGGGTATTCCCCAAGGCAAGTCGCTGCCGGAGATTCGCGAGTTCGGTGTTGATCGATTCGTCGATGATTGCGCACCGGTCGATTTCGACGACCGAGCCACCCTGTGTGTCCATGAACCCGAGGTGAAAGCCGCCGGGCGCCGGGATACCGTGGAACTCCGCCTTCCCCCGGTAGTTGAAGGGGAGCGGCGAGGGGATAATGCCCCTCACCGGCGGGGCCGCAATCCTTCCAATCCTCTCGAAGGTCTCCCTTACCTGCCCCTCCTTAATCCGAAGCTGGGCCTCGTATGACAGGTGCTGGTACTGGCACCCCCCGCACCGGGAGAAGTACGGGCATAGGGGTTCGACACGGTCGGGGGACGGAGACAGTATCCGGGCGATCTCCCCGATGAGGTAGCGCTTCTTGACCTTCACGATCCGCACCTCGACCACATCCCCGGGAGCGGTAAAGGGAACGAAGACAACCAGAGGGCCGACGCGGCCCACACCGCTCCCCCCGAAGGCACTTCCCCCGATAGCTGTCTCGACGATCTCTCCCGCGCGCAGTTCTTGATCCATGATGCCTTGTTATACCCCGCCGGGGACGGCCGGGCAAGGGGAAAGAGTCCGGGTTTTTCCTTTACAATCAGGGGGAATATTGATATTCCCTGTCCTCGGCTCCGCTTGCCGACACGCATACTCATGGAAAACAACAACATACACCGCATACAGACAGACGACCGGGAGATCATCCTCATCGGAACGGCGCACATCTCCCGGGAGAGCGCGGAGTTGGTTGAGAGGGTGATCGAGGAGGAGCGGCCTGACACCGTGTGCGTCGAGCTGTGCCAGTCCCGGTACGATGCGATCATGCAGAAGACCGACTGGGAGGAGATGGATATCCTGAAGATTATCCGCCAGAAGCGCACCTCCCTCCTCCTGTCGCAGCTCATCATGGCCTCCTTCCAGAAAAAGCTCGCGGAGCGTTTCAGGATCAACCCCGGCGAGGAGATGATCCGCGCGGTCAGAAAGGCCGACGAAATCGGGGCGCGGGTCATCCTGGCCGACCGCGACATCCGCACCACGCTGAAGAGAACGTGGCGCACTATGCGGTTTTTCAGGAAACTGCGCTTCGTCTACGAGTTAATCTCCTCCATCTTCATCGACGAAGAGATCAGCGAGGAGGATATAGAAAAGCTCAAAGAGCGTGACGCCCTGGAGCTGGCCCTTCAGACCTTCGGGAAGGAACTGCCGGAGATCAAGACCACGCTGATCGATGAGCGGGACCGGTATCTGGCCCGCCGTATCGATGATGCGCCGGGGCACAAGATCGTCGCGGTCGTGGGGGCCGGGCACGTCCCGGGGATACGGGAGAACCTCGGCAGAGACATTGATCTGGCCGAACTCAACGAGGTCCCCCCGCGGGGCATCGCCGGAAGGTATATCGGATGGGGAATATCTGTCGCCGTCATCGGGCTCATCGTCGCCGGTTTTTTTCACTCGGGGAGTGAAGCAAGCCTGAACATGATCAAATGGTGGGTTCTGGTCAACGGCCTCCTCGCGGGGCTGGGGGCCCTGGCGGTCCTGGCTCATCCGCTGACCATCGCCGCCTCCGTTGTCGCCGCGCCCCTGACGTCGCTCAATCCCATGATCGCCGCCGGATGGGTCGCGGGCCTTACGGAGGCCGCCCTGAAAAAACCGCAGGTGAAAGATTTCATGGACCTGAAGTCGGATATCGCCTCGGTCAGAGGGTTCTGGCGCAACAAGATCACCCGCATCCTGCTTCTGATAGTCTTCGTCAATATCGGAAGCTCCATCGGGACATTCCTTGCCATCCCGCTCATGATGCGGTTTCTGAATTAGAAACGAAAGGGCTTTCATGGACCGTTCGGAGAAACAATCGACTCTCTGCCCCAACTGCAGGAGGCTCATCAATCGCGACGAACCGGTCTGCCCCTATTGCGGGCTCTCGCGCCCCGGTTCCGGGTGGAAGCGGATTCTTCCCTCGAACCTCCTCCAATCACCCTACGATATGATCAGGATCATCATCTCGGTCAATGTGGTCCTGTATGTCCTCTCTCTCCTCCTGAATCCCCGGGGTCTGGGGCTGTCAGCCAACCCCCTCGCCTTCCTGTCCCCCTCCAACCACAGTCTCCTCCTCCTGGGGGCCACGGGAACTCTGCCCATAGACAGATTCCACGGCTGGTGGACGCTTGTGTCGGCCTCTTATCTCCACGGGGGACTTCTCCATATCGTTTTCAACATGCTGGCAATGCGGCAACTGGGGGTTTTTGTCCTGAATGAGTACGGTCTTTACCGCTTTTTCACCATATACACCCTTACCGGGATCGCGGGGTTCTATATTTCCTATCTCGCCGGTGTTCCTCTGACTATCGGAGCATCCGCCAGCGTCTGCGGCCTCATCGGGGCGACGCTCTACTACGGAAAAAGCAGGGGGGGCATTTACGGGCAGGCGATCTACCGGCAGGTGATGGGGTGGGTCATCGGACTTGCCCTGTTCGGATTCATGATCCCCGGGATCAACAACTGGGCCCACGGGGGCGGGATCCTCTCGGGCATCCTTGTGGGATTTCTCATGGGATACCGGGAGAAACGCCGGGAGAACCTCCTCCACCGCGTGATCGCGACAGGCTGCATCGTTCTCACCGGCGGGGTTCTCCTGTGGGCCGTCGTGCAGGCTCTGTACCATTCGTTCACGTGACAGCCGGGGGGAGGAAAACCGTGAAGATCATACTGGCAGGGTATAACATCGATCACGAGGTGATCAGGGAATGCGGCGCCGCTCTGGAGGGGGAGGAGCGCCTGACCCCGGAGACCCTCTGCGCCGCCTACGCCCGTATCAGCCGGAATCCCCTCCCCGTCGATGAACTCAGGGCGGCAGCGAGGAGCGAGGTAGAGAAGTCTCGAAAGTCCAACCGGACCATCGTCTTCGAAATGGGGCACAGCTCCATCGCCGAGCACGCCGTCTTCAATGTCGACATTCTGGGCGTCTCCCGGCTCGCGGTCGAAGAGATCGAGAAATTCCGTCTCTGTTCATACACGGAGAAATCCCAGCGCTACATCCGGCTGGAGGATGATTTCGTCATCCCCCGGGAGGTCAGGGACGGGGGGTTGGAGGGGCTGTTCGTGGATACGATGAGGGAGCAGAGCGCCCTGTACCACGAACTGTACGCCGCCCTGAAAAAATACCTCTTTGAAAAACACCATGACCTGGCAGCCGATCCGCGGACCCGCTCCACAGTGGACGGCTGGGCGAAGGAGGACGCCCGCTATATCGTTTCGCTGGCCACACACGCCCAGCTGGGGATGACCCTGAACGCGCGGAACCTCGAGCTGATGCTCAGGCGCTCGGCGGCGCATCCCCTTGCCGAGATCAAGGAATACGGGAAGAATCTCTATGAGGCAACCGTCGGGATCGCCCCTTCGTTGATCCGGTATACCGAGGCAACTCCCTTCGACCGTGAAACGAGAGAGGACCTGAAAAGGCTGGCGGCTTCCCTGGATACATCGAAACAGGAGGAAGTCGCCATGGGGCGGGACGGGAATGTGACCCTCGTGCATGCCACGCCGGACGGAGACGAAACGATTGTCGCCGCGCTGCTCCACTCGTCGTCCGATCTGACACTGGAAGCGTGTGTGGCGGCCGCCCGCGCGATGGACCCGGAGAAGAAGGAAGAGATCATCCGGACGGCCTGCCGCCGGATGCAATCGTACGACCCGCCGTTGCGGGAGTTCGAGCACGCCGGATTCCTCTTCGAGGCAACCGTCAGTGCCTCCTGCTTCGCCCAGCTGAAGCGGCACCGGATGGCCACCATCACCTGCCAGGGCTATGATCCATCGCTCGGCGTCACGATTCCCCCGTCCATCGGCACGGTCGGTATGGAGGAGCGTTTTCTGGAGATAATCTCACGGACGGAGGCGGCATACCGCAGGATCAAAGAGGTGTCTCCCGGGGCCGCCCCGTACATCCTGACCAACGCGCACCGGAAACGGGTGGCGCTCAGGGTGAATACAAGGGAATTGTACCACATCTCCCGCCTTCGCGAAGACAGGCACGCCCAATGGGATATCAGGGAGACGGCCGAACGGATGGTGAGACTGGGGAAGAAGTCCATGCCGCTGGCCCTGATGCTGGCCGCGGGGAAAGACTCCTTTGTCCCTCTTTCCTGAGAAAGGCCCCCCATCTGCGGCATGTTCTCACAGAATCAGGAAAAATAACCGTTCTCGCTGCGCCCGAGAATATATTCACGAACGGGATCGGGGACGAGGTAACGGATGGATTGGTGTGCCCCCACGCGGTTACGTATATCCGTGGACGATATGTCGAGGAGGGTCAGTGACCTGAAGAATATGAAGCGGCCGGCAGGTCCCATGAACCCGTCGGCGCCGCCGTCATAGCTGAACTGAGAGGCCACCGGAGATGGAAAGATCTCCTGCGGGGTCTTCCTGGCGTGGCCCGGTCTGGTCATGACAGTGAAGTTGCACAGCCGGATCAGTTCCTCCCATTCCTTCCACCGGGGGATCTCGCTGAAGGCATCCTGTCCCACAATAAAATAGAGTTCCGTACCGGCCGGCGCCGTTTTCAGGAAGGATTTGACCGTCGCGACAGAGTAGGATTCCCCCCCCCTCTTCTCCTCAATATCGGAAACCGCGAAGAAAGGATTGCCCGCAATGGCCAGGCTGATCATCCGCTCGCGGTGGTGAAAGGGGAGGATCTCTCTGTCCGTCTTGAGAGGCTGCCGGTGGGCCGGGATAAAAAAGACCCTGTCAAGGGCGAAGAGTTCGAGGACCTCCTCAGCGCACCTCAGATGTCCCAGGTGCACGGGATCGAAGGTTCCTCCGAACAGTCCCCATTTCATGTCCGTATCTGTCCGTCGCCGTAGATGATAAATTTCGTCGTGGTGAGCTCTTCCAGCCCCATGGGGCCGAAGGCATGGAGCTTCGTGGTGCTGATCCCCATCTCCGCCCCCAGGCCCAGTTCGAACCCGTCGCTGAACCGCGTCGAGGCGTTGACCACGACCGTGGATGAATTGACTTCGTTCAGGAACCGCTGGGCGTTCCGGTAGTCTCTCGTGACGATCGCTTCCGTGTGGAGAGAGCCATACTGCTCTATGTGGGCGATGGCCTCGTCGATACCATCCACCACCCGGACCGCGAGGATCAGATCGAGATATTCCTCGTACCAGTCGGCCTCCGTCGCCGTTTCGATATCAGGGAGGATGGCTCTTGTCCGTTCGCACCCTTTCAGCACGACGCCGGCACCGCGCAAACGCGCAGCAACCAGGGGAAGAAAATCCTCGGCAATGCCACGGTGGACCAGGAGGGTCTCCATGGCGTTGCACACGCCGGGCCTCTGGGCCTTCGCGTTGAGACAGATGGTCGCTCCCATCTCCATGTCGGCGCTCTCGTCCACGAAGACGTGGCAGACCCCCTTGTAGTGTTTGATGACGGGTATGCGCGACATCTCGACCACCGCCCTGATCAGGCTCTCCCCCCCCCGGGGGATGATCAGGTCGATGTACTCTTCGAGCTTCAGCATCTCATTGACCGCCTGCCGATCGGTGGTGGCAATGATCTGTATGGCCTTCTCCGGGATATCCGTTTCCCTCAAAACCCCCTGGAGTATCCGTGCAATGGCGAGATTCGAATGGATCGCCTCCGATCCGCCCCTCAGAATGACCGCGTTCCCCGACTTCAGGCACAGCGCCGCGGCATCCGCCGTCACGTTTGGACGGGATTCGTAGATGATCCCGATGACACCGAGCGGGATTCTCCGCTTGCCCACGAGCAGACCATTGGGCCGCCTGCGCATCCCGGTGATCTCCCCCACCGGATCGGGGAGGGCGGCTATCTGTTCAAGTCCTTCCGCCATCCCTCTGATCGAAGTCTTGCTGAGTGTCAACCGGTCTATCATGGCTCCGGAGAGGCCCTGCTCCCTGGCGTAGGCAAGGTCGCGGGCGTTCTCCTCCATGAGGGTCTCCGCTTCATCCACCAGTTTTTTTGCCATGGTCAGGAGGGCCGTGTTTTTTGCCGTCGAGGAAATATTGGCGAGGATTGCAGCGGCCTTCCGGGCCTCACGCCCTGTCTGAGTAACCTCTGTCTTGATGTCCATGATTTCCTTTATCCCGGTGTGCATCATTTTATCGTTGAGAAGAGTGAATCTATAGTATATGAGGTTCCTTGTCAAGATTGCTGAAGAACCGTAATCCACCACCAACTTTTG
>DIXO01000015.1 GCA_002428735.1 Syntrophaceae bacterium UBA6078
TTTCACTCCTGCGAAAGTTGAGTTAACAACTGAAAATATTGCCATCAAAAAACCAGGTACTGGAATTTAGCCGGAGTTTTTTGAAATGATCATTAGTATGAGAACAAAAAACTTTATTAAAGCCGACACAATTATTCAATGGCAGGATGTGGAGTTTTCAAGTGAAGATGAAAAATGATTCAACTAAAAGAAACTCTCTTGCTTATGTAGAGACACTTGACGCTTTATCTATAAGAATAGAAGCACATAAAAGATATTCCAATTTCAGCATGGAGGATTGGATTAAGCAGAATATAACTTTTCATGAGGGAGATGCTATTCTGGATCTTGGTTGCGGTAGCGGTAATTTATTTCCTCTGTATTCTGATAAACTTGGTGAAAGAGGTACTATAGTTGGAATAGATCAAAATACTGTCCTTCTGGAAAAGGCACGAGATATAAAAGTAAACACGTCTATTGTTCTTTTAAATTTGGATATCAATCAACCACTGCCGCTGATAAAGGAGGATTTTGATCATGTTATTTCAACTTTTGCTATTTACTACGTAGACGAACCAAAGGATGTTTTGGAGGAAATAAAAAGAGTTTTGAAAAAAACAGGTGATTTGATTTTGATTGGACCGACAGACAAGAATGCTTCTGAGCTCTATGAATTTAATAAGAGCATTTTTGGCTTTGGGAGAAATGAAAAAGTGATTCTTCGGTCAAATCGTCTTGAGAAGGAATTCTACCCTGCTTTGTCCTCGCTGTTTTCAGAGGTTTGTCTGGAAAAAATTCCCAGTAAATTAATATTCCCCAATAAAATGTCTTTTGTAAAATATTACATGGCCACTTTGCTTTTTGAGGAATCGGCTAAGAAAGCAGGTTTTAAACCATCCAGAAAGGAATTGCTTGCCACAAAGGTGGCCTCGAAAGAAATATCAAAGGAGATGGTTGTATTGAGAGGTAAAAAGATTGATTGAAAAAATAACTTTTTTTACGGGCAACAGAGCTGAATACGGCCTTCTTCATCCCGTTATTAGATGCTTTGCTTCAGATTCATCTATCAAAACATTTCTTATTATTTCGGGCACGCACTTGTCTGATAAATTTGGCAGGACTATGGATGAAATTGATCTCTCCCATATTAATAAAATTTTTAAAATTCCTTTTCCTGCTGCAAGAGGCAACGAAAAAGAAGGAATGCTTTCATCTTTTTCGGTTGTTGTTAATAAAGCATCAAAAATATTAAAAAAGTGGCAACCAGATGTGGTCATTCTTGCGGGTGATCGTTTCGAAACTTATGCTATGGCAGTAACAGCGTTTTATATGAATATACCCATTGCTCACTTGTTTGGGGGAGATTTGTCTCAGGGGGGGCATCTTGATGACTCTGCCAGGCACAGCCTAACTAAGCTTTCGCATTTACATTTTACAACGAATGAAGATTCATATAAAAGGGTGATCGCTTTAGGTGAAGAAGAATGGCGTGTTTTCAATGTGGGCTCACCGCTTATGGATAATATTGCAATAGGAGATTATGCATCTCCTGATGAGATTGCTCAGGAATTGGATCTGGAAATCGATAAACCTATTATCCTATTTACACAGCATCCCATAACAACAGAAAGTGAACTGGCTTACGATCAGGTTAAAGAAAGTCTTGATGCCTTGAAAGAGCTTGGTTACCAGACAGTAGTAACATATCCCTGTAATGATGCTGGAAGTGAGGGAATTATACGTGCGATTAACGAATATAAAAAAGTTGCCTATTTTAGAATTAGAAAAAGTCTTGGAAGGAGATTATATCTGGGTTGTTTACGAATAGCATCTTGCGTTGCGGGAAATTCCAGCAGTGGTTTGATGGAGACACCTTTATTCAAAGTCCCGGCGGTGAATATCGGAGCACGTCAAGCTGGCAGGTTGAAAGCAGAGAATGTTATTGATGTTTCCTGTGTAGCGGAAAATATAAAAAATGCTATCCATCGAGCGGTCACGAATAGTGACTTTATCGCAAAAGTGAAAAAATGCAAAAATCCTTATGGTGAAGGAGGTACATCGAAAATGATTTTGGATGTTATCAAATCAACAAAGAAAGACAGCAGATTATTAAAAAAACAAATGACTTACTGATGGTATTATTATGAAAAGAATCTTAGTTGTTGCTCCACATCCTGATGATGAAACTCTTGGTTGCGGTGGGACGCTTCTCAAGCATAAGGCCGGGGGCGATGCCGTGTACTGGCTGATTGTAACTTCTATAAAAGAGGAGAATCATTTTGCCGCCAGCGTAGTTGAAGCAAGGCGGCAGGAGATTAAAACTGTTGCCTCAATGTATGCTTTCGATGGCGTGTATGACCTTGATTTCCCTACCATGCAGTTGGATACAATTTCCTTTAGCAGGCTTATTGGCAGTATTTCAGATGTGTTCAGGGAGGTTGAACCCAATATCGTTTACCTTCCTTTTAAGAGTGATGTGCATACGGATCACCAGATAGCATTTAAGGCCGCTTATAGCTGCACCAAAACCTTTCGATGCCCGTCAATAAAAAAGATCGTGATTATGGAAACGCTCAGCGAAACAGAATTCGGACCCTCTTTGTGCTCCGACATTTTTATACCTAACATGTTTGTGGACATAACTGATTTTATTGAGCAAAAGATTGAAATTATGAAAATTTATAAGAAAGAAACGGGCGCACATCCGTTTCCCCGCAGCGATAGAAACATCCGCGCCTTGGCAACCTTCCGAGGGGCAACGGCCGGATGTGAGTATGCAGAGAGCTTTATGATATTAAAGGAGATAAATTGTAAGAAAATGGAGCGTTGTTTACACTTTTTCGGGGTAAAAAGGTCTATGTAGTTTCTCCTCCAAGGCAATTTCAACTATTGTTTTTTTGGATAAAACCAATTGCAATAACTGATATAAGACTTATTTTACCACTGTGTGTCTTACCCCTCATACGATAGCAAATAGACCTCGAAAACTGTAAACAACCCGAACAAAACTCACAGATAAATTAACTGAGAAGCTCAACGATTTAGAGTATCGAACAGGCTCAAAATCTTATGAAAGACATCACCATATATCCACAAGCCACGATCAAAGAGGCCATGGAGGCCCTGGACAAAACTGCCGAGAAGGTCCTTCTGGTGGTCGACGATCAACAGGTGCTCCTCGGAACCCTGACCGATGGCGATATTAGACGCCATATCCTCAAAAGCGGTAATCTGTCCGGAACGATCCGGAAAGTGTACAAGACAAACCCCCGTTTTATATTGCAGGAAGATTTCAACTTGGAGCAGGTTCGTCAGATCCTGACGCGCAATAAGATCGAGTTGCTTCCGGTTCTGGATCGTAGCGGGCGGGTAATGGATTTCACCACGTGGTCGGTTGCTTTCGGAGATGCCTACGTGGCGGAGAAGAAAAAGCTGGATGCCCCGGTAGTAATCATGGCCGGAGGGAAAGGCACGCGCCTGGAGCCTTTTACAAAGGTTTTACCCAAACCGCTCATTCCTGTCGGCGACAAGCCGGTTATTGATCATATCATCGACCGATTCAGGGTGTGTGGTATCAACGAATTCTATTTGACAACTCACCACATGTCCAAGATCATACGGGCCTATTTTGAAGAAAAGAATCCAGAATATTCATTGAAGATCGTTGAAGAAAATGCTCCTCGGGGCACGGCTGGCAGCCTTACCCTCCTCGCGGACATACTGGACAGACCGTTTTTCGTGTCCAACTGCGATGTCATTATCGAGATCGACTATCCCGATCTGTACCGTTTCCACAAAGAGAACGGCTATGCCATCACCTTGGTAGCCTCCGCCAAACGGTTCAACATCCCGTATGGAGTATGTGAGCTCAATAATGGCGGCAGTTTGAAATATCTTCAGGAAAAGCCCGAATACAATTTTCTGGTGAATACGGGCCTGTATGTGTTGAATCCCAATGTCATAGACCTCATTCCCAAAGACACCTTATTTCATATCACTCACCTGATGGATGCCGTTCGGGAACGTGAAGGGATAGTCGGCGTCTATCCGATCAGCGAAAAGGCTTGGATCGACGTGGGGCAGTGGGCGGAATACCGCAAGGCGTTGAAGGTGATAGAGGGAATCTGAATGTTTGACGGCAAAAGCATTCTGGCAATTATCCCCGCCCGTGGCGGGTCAAAGGGTGTTCCCCGAAAGAATATCAGGGAAGTGGGTGGAAAGCCCCTTATTGCTTGGACCATTGAGGAAGCTAAAAAGGCGAAGTACATTGACCGGCTGATCCTTTCGTCAGAGGATGACGAAATCATCGCTGTTGCCAAGGGGTGGGGATGCGAAGTCCCGTTCATTCGCCCGGCGGAACTCGCGCGGGATGACACCCCAGGTATCGAGCCCGTGTTGCACGCCATAGAGGCACTCCCCGAAATGTATGACTATGCGGTTCTTCTTCAGCCCACATCCCCGCTGCGGACAGCCGCGGATATCGACGGTTGTGTCGCACACTGTATCCAAAGAGGTGCTCCTGCCTGTGTGTCCGTTACGGAGCCGGAGCATAATCCGTACTGGATGTTCACCATCGGCGAAGCGGGGAGGTTGAAGCCGTTTGCCGCAACTGAACCGCTTGTACCCAGAAGGCAGGATCTCCCGACGGTCTACGTCCTGAATGGGGCGGTGTATGTTGCCCGGAGAGAGTGGTTGAAGGAAAAAAGGAGTTTTATTGCCGAGGAAACGCTGGCTTACGTCATGGATCAGAAACGGTCTCTAGATATCGACAGCGAACACGATCTAGCAGTCTGTGCCTGCCTGATATCGCTCTTTTCCACCGTGGGAGAACAATCATGAATGTGTTGTTAATACAACCACCTCATGAGTACGAGGGCAAAGACCGAGAGCAAGTTTTCTTTCCTATCGGGTTAGGCTGTATCGCCAGGGCGCTTCTCGACGAAGGGCACGTTGTTGAAGTGCTGGATCTCCATGCCGTGCACATTCCATTGGATCAGGTTTCGGATAGTATCAGAAGTAATTCGATTGATATTGTTGGAATCAGCGCAATGAGCACACAGTATAATTATGTGAAGCGACTGGCTGAAATGATTAAAACGGTTGATAGTGGCATAACGATTATCCTTGGATGGGCGTTGTCAACATACAGCTATAAGACCATATTGGAGAATACCAATGTGGATATATGCGTTATCGGAGAAGGTGAAATTACCGTTAAAGAATTATTGAGGAGTTTAGATAATTATGAATCAGTGGACGGTATTGCCTTTAAAAAAGATGGTGTTGTTGTAAAAAACAAAGACCGTCAATATATTCAAAATCTCGACACCCTTCCCTTACCCGCCTATCACCTGTTTCCGATGGAGACCTATATAAACAATTTGAATGTGATTGGAGCTGGCGAAAAGCTTAGGACAATGAATATTTCCATCGGCAGGGGCTGTCCCTATAATTGTAATTTCTGCTCAAAATCATTTTCTGGATTTCGGCTGCGATCTGTTGATTCAGTAATCAAGGAAATTGAATATCTTAAAGGCAATTACGCCATTGAAGGGATCGCATTTACGGACGAGTGTCTTGTGACAAAACGAGACAGAGTGCTGGAATTATGTGAAAAAATCCGTGGGATGCGAGTGGTGTGGAATTGCCAAGGAAGGGTGAACCTGGTCGATGAGAAATTGTTATGTAAGATGAAATCGGCCGGGTGTACCGCCGTCGGGTACGGAATCGAATCAGGCAGTCAGAAGATCCTAAATGCCATGAACAAGAAAATAACAACAGACCAGGCGAAGAGCGCCATTCTAGCGACCCGGAAAGCCGGATTGTACCCTGTCATCCAAATGATGTTCGGCTACCCGGGAGAAGACGAAGAGACCATTCGGGAAACGATCTGTTTCTTCAAGGAGATCGATCATCCCGGGTGCGAGTTCGCACCGACCACCCCGCTGCCGGGGTCGCCATTGTGGTGGTACAGTCTGGATAAGGAAATTATCAAGGACGAAAAGGAGTTCCTGGAAAAGCTGGAGGGCGGGTATATGCCGGACGCCCCGGTGCTGGTGAACTATACGGATTTCCCCACCGAACAGTTGCGCACAATACGTGAAAAAATGGAGAGACGTATCCGAAGAAATTACATCCGGAGGCATCCCCTTCATACTTTTAGAGATTATGCCAACCGTTTATTGTTCGACCTGAGAACCTACGGCACTGTAGCAACCTTGAACAAAATGCGCGGGAAACTCTGCCGCCAGAGTCGGACCGTTGCCGAGCAATAGTGACGGACTATATATTTGATGAATAGTCAGGTTAAGAATGGTGGACATGCAAAGAGGATCATCCGAGGATCAACACATGTTCTCGGCGGAACGGTGGTTGCCTCCGTCCTCGGGATGCTCCGAGGGTTTATCGTTGCCGGTGGGCTTGGTCCCGCCCTGTACGGGGCGTGGAACATCCTGATGGTGATATTCACGTACAATTCGTATGCCGATCTCGGATTGGCGAACGGCATGAATAAAGAGATGCCGTACCTGCGCGGGAAAGGTGATGCTTCCGGGGCCGAAGCAGTCAAGGATAACACCTTCTGGGCGATTTCTCTTATCGCCACGGGCGTCAACATTTTTTTGATTGCCGCTTCCTTCGTGTTTCGAGCACGTCTGCCGGAAGGGATGGTCGTTGCCGTATGCATACTGGCGATTACCAATGTGCTCTTTCACCTGTATAGCTTCCTGGTTTCTCTTTTGAGAACCGACAAAGAATTCGGCCTGTTCGGGCTTGCTCAAGCCCTGCTTTCCCTGACCTCTCTGGCCTTTGTTGTCGTGTTTTTTAAAGTTTCTCCCGACAGGCTGTATGGAGCGCTCTCCGCTCTGGCAATAGGATATTTTTTTGTTGCTCTATACATTGTATGCCGGACGAGATACCGGGTTAGATTAACGCTGGACCTCCAACGTGTCATCGGTATTTTCAAGACCGGCTTTCCCCTGATCACCATCCAGGTTGGGGCTATCCTCTTGATCAGTATCGACCGGTGGATGATTGCCGGGATGATCGGCCAGATCGATCTCGGGTATTACGGCATCGGCCTTACGATGGCGAACTTCCTCTTCGCGGGGGCCTCGACGGTTGCCTTCACTCTTTATCCTTTTATGCTCGAGCGGTTTGGACAAACCAACGACGCCGTGCAGTCCGAACGGTTGGTCTATACCCCGCTTCTCGTTCTCAGCTACCTGATGGCCGTGGGATGCACCATGACGGCATTCGTGATTCCTCCGCTCATTACATATGTCCTGCCGGCGTATGTTTCTGGAATCACCGCTGTTATTATTCTCGTCTTTGGTGTTTATTTTATTTCCATCATGACTATCTGCGGTAATTTCCTTGTATCGGTTAATAAGCAAAGTACGATCCTTTATGTACAGATGGTCCTGATTCCCTTCAGTATCGCGCTCAATTATATCCTGATCAAGATCGGTCTGGGGATCGAAGGGGTGGCGGCGGGAACGGCAGCAATCTATGTTATCTATGGGACATCTGTCATTCTGGTGGCGTTGAGGAGCTTCACGAGAGAAAATGGAGCGCTTTTTGCGAAAGCGATGAGGGTATACCTGCCCTTTGCCGTCAGCCTTCTCTCGTATCTGCTCCTGAGGGGGGCTTTCGGTAGTACCTCTTCCTCTCTAAAGGGCGATATCCTGGTCACCGCTCTCCGGATATCGGTTTTTCTCGGCCCTGTGACCCTGCTGGGCTGGTATCTGAACAGGATCACGGGAGTGTTCCACATGCTCCGGAATGCCACCCGGACATGAAAACCGGGTTATTTCAAGAAAGGAAACAAGCAATCCGATGATTGAAACGATCAGGCACAAGAACGAAATCCTGGCGATTATCGTGAGGAAGGACTATCGAAAAGAGGGAATATCCTTTATTACGCCCGATGATTGCACCCTGCAGCTAGGGTATATAAGCCATCCGGCAGGGCACAGGATCAAACCGCACATGCATCATCCGGTGAGGAGAGAGACGATCGGAACGAAAGAGGTCCTGGTCATCCGGGAGGGCAGGATCAGAATAGACTTCTATTCATACGAGAAGGAATACCTGGAGAGCAGGGAGCTTACCGCCGGCGACGTCATTCTGCTCAGCAGCGCCGGCCACGGCATGGATGTTCTCGAGCCGATTACCATGATCGAGGTGAAGAACGGCCCATACCGGCCGGAAGAAGACAAGGAAAAATTTGAGGGGATAGAAGATGATACACGTTAGTGAACCACTCTTGGGCCCCCGCGAAAAGGAACTTCTTGCCGAGTGCATAGAAACGGGGTGGATCTCCTCCGACGGCCCCTTTGTCGACAGGTTCGAGGATCTTTTCGCCTCGTACGTGGGGGCCGGGTGGGGGATCGCCGTCTGCAACGGCACGGCAGCCCTCGAAACGGCCCTCTTCGCCGCGGGAATCGGGGAAGGCGATGAGATAATCATGCCGTCCTTTACTATCATTTCCTGCGCGCTGGCCGCGATCCGCCTCGGGGCGGTTCCGGTCCTGGTGGACGTGGAGCCGGAAACCTGGAATATGGATGTCGATCAGGTCGAGTCGCGCATCACCCCCCGAACGAGGGCGATCATGGCGGTCCATATCTACGGGCACCCCGTCGATATGGATCCCGTGCTGGAGATAGCCCGGAAACACGATCTGATCGTTATCGAAGACGCGGCCGAGGTCCACGGGGCGGAATACAAGGGGCGGCGATGCGGTGGCTTGGGGCACGTAAGCGCGTTTTCGTTTTACGCCAACAAAATCATCACCACCGGCGAGGGGGGCATGGTCCTTACCTCCGATCGTGAAATGGCTGAACGGGCCCGGTCCTATCGCAATCTCTGCTTCAGGCCGGAAAAGCGTTTTTTCCACACCGAGCTGGGGTATAACTTCCGCATGACCAATTTGCAGGCCGCACTCGGCGTGGCGCAGATGGAGCGGATCGACGAATTCGTCGCCATCAAGAGGCGCCTGGGGGCGTATTACCGTGAACAGTTCGCCGGGGTGGAGGGGGTCAGAACCCAGGTCGAAAAACCGTGGGCCAGGACGGTCTATTGGATGTACTGCATAGAGATGGATCCGTCGCTGGGCCTGAGCGCGGAGGATATGATGGCCGGGCTGAAGGAGAAGAAGATCGGCACCCGTCCTTTCTTTCTGGGGTTGCATGAACAGCCGGCCCTCCGGGACCGCGGATTGTTTCAGGGTGAGCGGTACCCGGTGACGGAACGGATTGCTGAGCAGGGATTGTACCTCCCCTCCGGTCTTACCCTGCAAGAGGCCCAGATCGATGAAGTGGTCTCGGCGGTTCGCCGGGTCCTGTCGGAGAAGCGGGCTCGTGAGTGACAAACGGTGGTGGGATGAATTCTGGACGCGTGAGGCTTCAGCGGGGCCGGCACTCGAGGGGGATGGTGAGACCTGGCACGATCTAGTCTGGAAGGTGGGCCTCGAGTTCTGGCATGACCTCTTCGAGAAACAGGCCCCCGGGAGGAAGATGCTCGAATGCGGATGCGGCAGCGCCAGGGTCTCACAGCACATGGCGCGCCGCGGATACCGCTGCACCCTCCTCGACTATTCGGAGAGGGCCCTCGCTACCGGCAGGAAAGCCTTCGACGCGTCGTCGCTGGAAGGGGAATTCGTCATCGGTGACATCAACCATCTGTGCTTCCCCGACGGAGGGTTCGATATCGTCTTCAGCGGCGGAGTCCTGGAGTTTTTCGACGACATTCTTCGACCGATCGGCGAGATGGCCCGCGTCCTGAAACCGGGCGGGGTCTTCGCCGCGAACATGGTTCCGCGAAAGGTCAGCATCCAGACAATAGCCGATCTCGAACGGACAATGGCATATTCCTGCCGGGCCTTATTTCAGAGGCGGTTCGGAGATGTTTTCAGGCGGGTGCGGTACGTTCCGGCATATTATCCTGTCAATTCTCTTGACCTTCAGGACTATGTCGATTGTTGCAAAAGGGCGGGTCTGGACCCGGTGGTCGGTCTGGTGACGTCTCCCTTTCCCGAGCTGGCCCTCCCGCATCTGGGAAAGAAGCTGTATGCTCGGGTTATGAAGGGGCTTTTGCCGCAGTGGCGAAAATTCAATCTGTCACAGAGTCGTTGGACACAGATCTGGGGAATAACATATACGGTGTACGGCATAAAAAGGTAATGGAGAGCTGAAAGTATGAGGATTGGTGTGGATGCCCGATGTCTTGAGTGGGCGGAAGGGGGGCCGGCAAGATATCTGGTGAATATGTTGAAACTCTGGCCGCAGATGAGGGGACAGCACCAGTTTGTACTGTTTTTTCAGAATCGTATTCCCGAGGATGATTTTCTCAAGAATGAGCGCTTTGAACTCGTGCTGATGAAGGGGCCGAAGATCCTGAAGAGCCGCAGGATTGTGGGCGAGCAGGTATTGATGCCCCGCTATATCAGACGGAGCAAGGTCGATCTGTTCTTTACCCCGTGGTACTCGGCGCCGCTGGCGGCCTGTTGTCCGAAAAAGGTGGTTGGCTGCTGGGATGTCTCGGCGAATACCCACCCCGATCATTACACGATCCTGGAGCGGATATCCTTCGGGTTCTTTTCGCCGCGTTCCTGCAGGCAGGCGGACGGAGTCATCACCTGTTCCCTGTATGACGCACGTCAGATCGAACGTCATTTCGGTATCCCCTCTGAGAGAATCCGTGTCGTGTACTTCGCGGCGGACGACAAATTCAGGCCAGCGGACGATCTCTCACACCTGAAATCGTTTCGGCGCAGGTACGGATTCCCCGAGAAATATATTCTCTTCATGGGAATCATCATCAAGAGACGAAACGTCGATGTGATAATCGATGCCTTCACGGATATCCGCCGGGAATACCCCGATATCGGCCTTGTCGTGGTAGGCCGGAACGCAACAGTCCCCTTTGTCGATATCGAAGCAAGGATGAAACCCCTGATCGATGAGAGGCGTGGTTTCTACCTCCCACGTGCGCCGGAGGAAGACCTCGTCGATTTCTACCGGGGCGCGTGGTACTACATGATGACATCGACCACGGATGGTGAATCGCTCATGCTGAAGGAAGCGATGCAGTGCGGCACGCCCGTGATCACATCGCCCCTGCTCGAGGAAACGGTAGGAGGGAAAGCCGTCATTCTGAACGACCCGACCGACCGTCGGCAGACAGCCGATATATTCCGCCGGATAATTCCCGATCACGAACTGCGCAATCGCCTCGCGGCGGAGGGGCAACAATGGATGAAGACCTTGTCTTGGGAGAAAGTCGCGCAGGACAGTCTTGCGTTCATCGAAACTTGTTGATGATAATTGTAGGAGGTAATAAATGAAGACTATCACTCGAACAACCTGCCGTCTGTGCGGCGCGAGTGACCTGTGCGAGGTTTTTTCGCTTGGTGATCAGTATATCAACGATTTCGTCCCGCCGGAGCGGATTGGCAAGGGGCTCAAGGCGCCGCTCGACCTGGTGATGTGCGACCGCTGTTCCCTCTTGCAACTGCGGCATACCGCTCCACAGGAGCTTCTTTATTCTCGGTACTATTGGTACCGGTCGGGGGTGACGGACACCATGCGCCGCGCCCTCCGGGATATCACGAAAGAGATCGAGGAGATGGTACCGCTTGCCGAGGGGGACGTAGTCCTGGATATAGGTGCCAATGACGGCACTATGCTGGCGCAGTACACGGCGAAGGGAATCCGAAAGGTGGGGTGCGAGCCGGCGGATAACCTGGTAGACATGCTGAGGAAAAACGCCGACTACGTGATGAATGATTTCTGGGATTACGAGCGTTACATGGAACTCGCCGGGCAGTGGGGATTCGGTAAGGCGAGGGTAATTACGGCCGTCGGCATGTTCTACGACCTGGAAAATCCCAACAAGTTCATCCAGGACGCCCAGAGGGCGTTGACCAATGACGGCGTGTTTGTCGCCCAGTTGATGTGCCTGACCCCGATGCTCGAAAAGAACGATACGGGGAATATCTGCCACGAACACCTCGAATATTATTCCCTCGACTCCCTCAAATATCTCTTCGAAACGAACGGTCTCGAGATGTTCAAGATTGAGGAGAATGATGTGAATGGGGGCAGCTACCGGATTTTCGCGCGACACTACCGGGGCAACGGAATCCCGTATGACGAGAAGATCACTCGTGACGATATCCTGGCGTTTGCCGACCGTGTCCGGGATAACCGCAACAAGTGTGTGGCTTTCATCAAAGAGGAGGTGGCGAAGGGTAAAACGGTGTATGTCTACGGGGCTTCCACCAAGGGAAACGTGATCCTCCAGTACTACGGGTTCGACCACACCCTTATCACCGCCGCCGCTGAACGGAGCCCCGAGAAGTGGGGCAAGTACACCATCGGTACTTGGATACCGATCGTGTCCGAAGAGGAGGCCCGGAAGGCCCAGCCCGATTATTTTCTCGTCCTGCCATGGGCTTTCTTCGATGAGTTCTACGAGCGCGAGGAAAAGTGGCGCGAGCGGGGCGGAAAGTTCATCGTTCCCCTGCCGGAGTTTCGGGTGGTGCCGTGACCTTCATTCCCGCAGAAGAGTACGCGCGGCTCATGGAGGTCATCCCAATCCTTTGCGTAGATGTGGCGGTGCGGAATGCGAAAGGCGAATACCTGCTGGTGCGGCGGGCCAACGAGCCTCTGAAGGGTCAGTGGTGGGTGATCGGCGGCAGGGTCCTGAAGGGAGAGACACTCGAGCAGGCGGCCGTCAGGAAGGTCAGGGAAGAGGTCGGCCTCGACGTCAATTCGGTGACCCCGATCGGCTACTACGAAGATGCGTTCGAGACGAACCGCTTCGGATCGCCGACGCCGCTCCATTCGGTCAGCGCCGTCTTTCTGGCCACGGTCGGCGATGATCAGGAGATCAGACTGGACGGGCAGAGCACCGCATGGCAATACGCGGACAGTCTGCCGGACAGGTTCCACATAAAAGGCTTTAAGGGAGGGTAGTGGGTATGGATATCTGTCGCAGAACAATAGATCTGTTGAATCACTTGCCTTACAATCGTATAGGGCAACGTATCATCCATGTTTTGATCAATTATATGGAGAATGGTCCGACAAAAACACGCCATGGGTTTCTTATCGATTTCAAGCGAACCGGGCCCTTCTCAACATCTTTGAGAAAAGCCATCATCAGTGGCAGTTACGAGCGGGAATATTTAGAGATTTTCAGTAAGTTAATTGGGCCTGGTGATTATGCTGTTGATGTCGGGGCGCATGAAGGTTTCATCTCCCTGCTTTTATGGCAGATTGTGGGGGGGGGGGGGGGGGGGTTTGNNGGGGGGGGGGGGGGGGGGGGGGGAGTTTCTGCAATAGAGCCAAACCCTGAAAACCTCGTTTTGTTAAGAAGAAATATAGAGTTGAACACTGCTACGACCATCGAGGTAGTCGCAAAAGCTGTCGGTAAAGAAAAGACAACGATGCCGTTCTATTGTTCGACGGACGCAGGAGCAAACGGGAGCTTGACGTATTTTCCCTACTTTCCTACCGAACACATAGATGTCGAAGTCGACACCCTTGACAATCTTTTGAAGAACATTGAGCGGATAGATTTTTTGAAGGTTGATGTCGAGGGAAATGAATTGGATGTGTTTATGGGCGCAAAAGAAATCCTTTCGCGACACAAACCGCTTATTTGTTTTGAGGTAAGCCTGACATTTTGGGCTTATTCCAAGAACAGTGTTGAATCACTGTTTAATATACTTAAAGAGCACGGTTATGAATTATTCATGCTGGTAAAAGGGCGATTGCGCAAATACACGTGGTTGAATGAACGGATCATCAATATGTTTGCCGTTCATGTATCGAAAAAGTCTGAGCTGTGTGAGAAGGGTGTTTTTGACAGTTTAAAATAATATTGGAAATTAAGAGGNNAAAAAGGGTATGAAGTCCATGGAATGGTGAGAAAGTCGGCAACCGGGAATACCCGGAACATCGATCACCTGATCAATGATGGCGATGTGTTCAACCGCCGGTTCTTCCTGCACCGGGGTGACCTGGCGGATCCGACCTCACTGTACCGTATCATCAGTACGGTCAGGCCTCGAGAGATATACAACGAGGCCGACCAGGATCATGTGAGCTGGAGCTTCGATATGGTCGGGTACTCGGCTGACATCACGGGGGCGGCGGTTGGCCGGATACTGGAAATCATAAAGCAGGTCGATCCCTCCATACGCTTCTTCCAGCCGTGCACCTCGAACATGTTCGGCAGGACCGACACCGTTCCCCAGACTGAGACGACCCCTTTCAATCCTCAGAGCACGTACGCCTGCGCCAAGGTGTTCGCCTACTACCTGACGCGGTATTACCGCGAGGCCTTCGGCATATTCGCCTCGACCGGGATCCTCTATAACCATGAATCTCCGAGGAGAACGGAGGAGTACGTGACGCGCAAGATAACGAGGTCCGTGGCGCGGATAGCCTGCGGAAAACAGGACCGGCTGACCCTCGGGGACTTGAGCGCCCGGATCGACTGGGGATACTCGAGGGAGTACATGGAGACGGCATGGAAGATACTCCAACTCGACCAGCCGGACGATTTCATCATTGCCACGGGGGAGGCGCACTCGGTGAAGGAATTCGTCGACGAGACCTTCGCGGCGGCCGGTCTGAAGGCGGTGGACTATGTCGATTCCGACCGGCGCCTTTTTCGGCCGACAAAGACGAGCGAGCTTGTCGGTGACATTAGCAAGGCACGGAAGGCATTCGGGTTTGACCCGCGGGTGAGATTCAAGGAGTTGATCAAGATCATGCTGGAAGCGGACATCGAGAAGGAGAGGACTGCCGGTTCTAACAATCGGAGCGAGCGATGAATGAAGACCGCTTCGAACAGGCTGTTCGCCTCTCTCACTCCTTGGGTGAGACGAGGATAGGGCCCCGGACCCTCTTCGACGGGTTGCGTTTCGGTCAGGAGATATCTCTCTGGCAGGTCGTAGCGCCGTATCTGGCGCTGTACCGGTTTCCGCTCCTGTTTTCGAATGGCGGCGGCAGTCCCTGGCGCGAACGGCTGCGGTACGCCGTGCGGCCGTACCGAGGACTGGCCGCCCGCTTCAGAGATTCCGTTATTTCACCACCCCGCCGCACTGCCGCAGCCTGCGAACAGTGGCCGGAGGAAGGAGGACGGACGATCCTTTTCCTGGGGTTTGTCCCTACCTTCTATCGCGACGTGTTGCGTCCCGTGGCCGAAGCCCTTGCCGCGCGGGAAAGCATGCGGGCGGTTGTCATCGGAGAGGGACGGAATATGCCACCAGGCATTCCCGACAACGGAAGCGTCCGGTTCCAATCCCTGTGGGACCATTGGGATACCGCTGTGGACGCCTCGGCGCGGCTGATGGCCAGCCGTCTGAGGATTTTTCAGAAGTCGTTTTTTCATAATGGTTGGGATAAACTGATGAGAAACTCGGTCGGCACAGGGGACGCCTTCGGCCTGACGAGTGAGTTTCGATGGCTGTTCCGGCGCGAGTTCAGACGTTTGATTCCTCAGGCGGCGGTTGCCGAACATATTCTGCAGAGACACCGCCCTTCATTGATCGTCTCCGCGGACGATGCCGATCAGCGGTGTCGAATATATTCTCTCCTTGCCCGGGAGAAAGGTATTCCATCCCTCCTCGTGCAGCAGGGCCTTACGGAAAGAAAATACCCGGAGTGGAAATTTTTCTCCCAGACCGCCGTGGCCGCCATGGGGTCACGCTCGCGTGATGTTATGATCGCGCAGGGGGTGCCGCCCGAAAAGATCGCGCTCACGGGGCACCCCGGATTCGATAGTCTTGCCCTGCCGGAGCCGGACCTGCGCGCCCGGGTGCGCGCGGACATGGAATTGTCGCAGGGACGAAAGATGATTCTCCTCGTCTCGCAGCCGTACTATGCGGGTGTATTCAATACACCTCATATTCGGCGGGAGATGCTGCGGGGAATCATTCGGGCCTGCGGTTCCCTGGAAGATGTGATACTTGCGGTCAAGCCGCACCCAGGGGAGGACTCGCGGGAACTCAAGGAATTGATCGGTACAGCGTCCAACATCGTGATGGTCGATCGAACGATGGATATCGTTCCCCTGGTAAAGGCGTGCGATGTAGTGATCACCTTTTTCTCGACGGTGGCCCTTCAGGCTCTTTACGCTGGGCGGCCCGTTGTTAACGTCGCTTTTCCGGGGAGCGGGGGACAGACCCTCTACGAAGAAAGCGGCGCGACCTGGGTGGCCCGATCGACAAACGAAATCATCGCGCATATCCGGACACTGACTGGAAAAAACACCAACCAGGCAATCGCGAGTCGTGAAGAAGCCCGAGAGCGGTTCCTGCGTGAAATGGTCTATCTGCCCGACGGACGGGCGACCGAACGTGTCGTGAGGCTTGCTCTGGATATGCTCGGTGGGTAAGAAGGTTGCATGGCGGATATTCTGAAAGATAGGCTGCCTTTTTTAACGAAAGAAGTCGGGCTGCAGGGACTTCTACTTGCAGCCGGGGTATCGGTATCGCTGGGAGCGGCCTTTCTGGTGGATCCTTCCGATCCCAAAGAGCTGTTTGCGCTGGTGCTGCTGCCGGCGGCCGGTTTTCTGGCCCTGGCGGCGCCTTCGTCGCGAAGAATTTGGATCCCGGTATTGATCGGTTTGATGGTCATCAGGGATTTCAATCTGGGGTCTCTGTTCGGCGGAGCGGCAACCCTCAAGGTAGGCGACATCTTCATCGCATATCTTTTTATCCTCTGGCTCCTGGGTCATGTTTTCATAAAAGACTCTGTCCAATTTCTGAGGTCCGGCCTGGACCTGTGCATCGTTCTCTTCATCCTTTTCCATTTCTGTTCCCTCCTCTGGTCGACCGACCTGGAGTTTGGCCTTTTAAGATGCATGAAACTGGTGCGCAATTTTCTCTTTTACCTCATCATGCGGGAGCTGTTTATACGGGATTTCAGGGGGAGCTATGGGAGCCTGACGGTGTCGTATATCGTGACCGGTCTGCTGCTGCTGCTGGTTCATTTTTCCGTGGTCTTCTCCGCGGGCGGCCTTTCGGACTTGCTGTCGCTGGTGCACACGAAGAAGGCGGCCCTGACGTCCATCGATCTCGGGGCCTTGAGGGTGCGAGGCACGGGGGGCGGATTTTTCATAACCGGCCCGTCCATGTGGTTCATGATCACGGGGACCGTCGCCTTCGGATCGATCATGCTGACCGGCTCCCGCCTGGCGAGGCGGCTGAAGGTTCTGCTGACGCTGACGATGTTTGCCGGCGCCGCGCTGGTTTTATCCCGGTCGACCTTTATGATGCTGGCCGGGCTGATGCTGCTCCTCTTCCTGGGGAGCGTGTATCTGCGGTTTAAAAGCAACATAATCGCCATATCGACGATATTCTTTCTCTTTGCAGTGGCGGGAGCGGCGGCGGGGCTTGATAATATCTACCAGAAACGCTTTACGAATGCCTTCCGGGACGGCTCATGGACGCAACGGGTGGATCTTTACCTGCCGGCGATCGACGCCTTTCTGGGACACCCCGTGGCGGGGATCGGCGCCGGGAGCAACTATTCATGGCAGGCGAACTACCCTGAGATAGGACAAAATCAAACACGGATCGTGCACAGCACGTACCTGCTGGTGCTGTCCGAGACGGGTGCGGTGGGATCGATCCTGTTTCTTGCAATGCTGTATTTTTGGATACGGTATCTCTGGGATTGTGTCCGGAATCGCGGCTGCGAGCCCCGGGTCCGAAGCGCCTGCATGGCACTGCTGGCCTTCAGTATAAGCTACCTTATCTATATGTTGGCCGTGGGAGAATTTGAAGATTTGGAACCCTGGCTGATAATGGCGATCGCTTCATCTGTCAGGAATCTGCAAGGATCAATCGATAACGGTGTCCTGCTTCCGTGTGCCGCACCTTCTGGAGAATATAAGAGAATTGAAAGAATCTAGAATCTCCATGGATTTAAGTTGGAACTCCAAAAGAGTGTATTTTCTCCTCTTACTGATCCTGCTCCTGGGAACCTTCCTGAGGTTATATCAATTGGGCGAAAAGAGTTTGTGGACGGATGAGCTGGTGGTGATGGAAAACGCCGCGAGCATTGTCGATGTCAAGTCGTTTCTCACGCATACCCTCGATGACGATCTGCCACGTTTCTACTCCCTTATTTTTAAATTCTGGATGCATTTCGGCAAGTCGGAATTCACGATGCGGGTCCTTTCCGTCATATTCGGATGCCTGTCCATCCTGGTCGTCTATGCCCTTTCCCGACTGTTCTTTGACACGAAGACGTCCCTGTCCGCCGCGTTCCTGACCGCCATCTCTCCGTTCCTTTTGCTCTACGATCGCGAGATCAGGATGTACTCTCTGTTTGCGCTTTTCTCGCTGTTGTCTACATATCTCTTTATCCGTTCGCTGAGGGAAAACAATAAAACATTATGGGGGCTTTATGCCCTTGTGAATGTCCTGAACATCTACACCCATTATTACGCCTTCCTGGTGTTGGGGGTCCAGTGGCTCTTTGTCATGGTTCGTTTCAGAGATTATAAACGGATGCTCACGCCATGGATCGCGGTGAACGGAATCATAGCCCTCACATTCGCGATCCGGCTTCCGGCTTTTATTCAGGACGTGGTGTACTTCGCTCCCTGGGCGATACCGAGAGAGCGGTTCCCCTTTGTGTTCGGGAAACATGTTGTCGAATTCTTCTATATCCTTTTTTCTTTTTCTGCGGGGCAGACCATACTGCCTTGGAATCCGGTTGCTGTCTTGGTCTGCCTTGCCGTGCTTGTCTGTTTTATCTTCTCGGTGAAAAAGGGATTTCCCTTTTCTGTGGACGCGCTGTACCTGGTTTTGCTGATTTTCATTCCGATGGTAATCGGGATCGTATTCAGAATCTCCATGCCGCGGTACTTTATCTTTGCGGCGCCCGTCTTCTTTATACTTATCGCACGGGGATTCTGGCTTCTTCCGAAAAAAATGATGGTTGCAACTGCCTTGATCATAATCACGGGCTGGAGTTACGGAATCGCTAATTATTACCAGGATAAACAGTTTCATATCATGGCTCATGTCGATCCCTGGCGGAAGGTGGGCCGGTTCCTGGAAGGGAATGTCACGGAGGATGCGCAGATAGTGGTGATCGGTATTGGGGTTGTCCCCCTGCGCCATTACTATAGAGACTCCCTCTCGGGCTTTTCCGGGGAAGATCTGATCGCCAGAGTGCGGAAACTGGACGAGGCCGGAACAGGGAAGATCTGGCTAGTCTATACCTATCATGAGGAATATGAAAACTGGCTGAAAGCGCGCGATATCCTGAATGAAAACTACCGGTTGTCTATGGAGAAGACATGGGTGGACGATCCGGATTTCGCGTTGAAGAAGAAATTGTTCAGGAGAAATTTCGCCCCCTACCGTATTGCGACCGCGCTTTACGAAAGGGAAAACAAATAAAATTTTTGTTCAAGGGGCAGTGGACATGACGATCGAATTTTTTAACACACACATATCACCCCAAGCTATCAAGATGGCATCGGAGGTGCTGAAAGCTACCTTTGTCAGTGAAGGAGAGATAGTCAGGGAGTTTGAAACGGCGCTGGGGCGAAGACTGGGGCTGTACAACCCGGTAGCTCTTAACAGTGGAACATCGGCGCTCCATCTTGCGCTGGTCTTGGCCGGCGTGGGGGAGGGTGATGAAGTAATCCTGCCACCGCAAACCTTCATCGCGACAGGCCTGGTTGTTCTCATGCAGAGAGCCAAACCAGTTTTCGCGGACATTCAATACGATACGGGAAATATCGATCCCCTTTCGATAGAGTCCAGAGTTACCGAGCGGACCAGAGCCATCATGCCTGTCCACTGGGGCGGATATCCGTGCGACATGGATGAGATACATGCGATAGCGAAACGGAACGGCATCGTCGTTATCGAAGACGCCGCCCACGCCTTGGGGGCAACGTATAAGGATAAAACGATAGGCGCCATCTCGGATTTTACGGCTTTTTCATTTCAGGCGATAAAGCATCTTACTACCGGGGATGGAGGGGCATTGTGCTGTTTGGATGATGCCGATTACCATGATGCGGTAACGAGACGTTGGTTCGGAATTGACCGTACTAACAGCACTCCCTCCATACTGGGTGAGCGGGAATACGATGCCAGCGTTGTGGGATATAAGTATCACATGAACAACCTCGCCGCCGCCGTTGGCCTGGGAAATCTTGAAGATTTCCCCCGGAACCTGGGGCGCAGGCGGGAGACAGCTTCGCGGTATCGGAAAGAACTTGCCCCTGTTCCCGGATTGCAGTTGCTGGGCTATAAAGACGACAGAGAGAGTGCATACTGGCTTTTTACTGTTTTAGTGGAACGAAGGATCGATTTCATCAGAAAACTGCAAACTCATGGCATCCCTGCTTCGGTGGTGCACCTGAGAATAGATGATAACTCTGTCTTTGGTGGCATCACCCCTGGTTTGACGAATCAGGAACGCTTCAACAAGGATCAAGTGGCAATCCCGGTACACAGTGGATTGACCGACGAGGAAGTGTCGCAGATCATTTTCTGCATAAAAAGTGGTTGGTAAAAAATGTCCGGTACCATCAATTTCAGGCAGGCGATCCCATCGGACATCCCTCGATTGATTGATCTGATGAATTCGCAGTATGTGAGAAAAAAGGGAGAAGCCTACTTCCTCTGGCAGTATTTCAACGCATACTATCCGACAGTGTTGTTCTGTGCCTTCGATAAGACACAGTTAGTGGGAATGTTTGGTTTTCAGAGGCGGCAGTTGCTCAATGGAGCGACTGTCGGACAAGCGATAGACATGCTTGTGGCTCATGACTTCAGGAAACAAGGGGTATTTAAAACCCTTGCCGGTCTGGCAACGCAATCATTTCGTGGTTGCGATTTGCTGTGTGTGTTCTCGAATCTGAACGGGAAGAGGGTGGTTGAAAAAGCCCTGGGGTGGAAAACAATCGGAGCGATTACCACGATGTGTGGAGAGCCCTGCACGCTGGAGGCCGCATCATCAAGTAGCTTCGAATCTCCACGGACGGAACGGAGACAATCACCCGTTCGATTCTTATACAATGATGCTATCCGGAAATGGAGATTTGATGCGCACCCCGATTATGAATACCGTTACGCTTACATTGGGGATGAAATGTTTGCTGTGACAAAGGTCTTTACCGATCCCGTTGATGGTAAGAGATTCGGCGATATTGTTGAATTTGAATGTGATCTCGACAACGGGGTCTCTCTGAGAAACGTGTTGCTACAGGCAAGTCGGTATCTGGAGCGACAAGGCGTCGAAAAGATAGCTCTTTGGGGATCACCTCATACACCGGTATATGACATAGCGCTGGAGTTGGGATTCAGGGAGGCACGACAGGAGCGCTTTTTATGCGTGCATGTCTTGAACGATCGCTACAATTACCTTGCCGATTTCTCCCGCTGGCATCTTGTCCAGGCGGATTCGGAGATTTTTTAGGAGAGGCAAAGACGATGAAGATATTGGTTCTGGGAGGACACGGATTTGTGGGGAGGAATGTGGCCGACGTGTTGCGGGAATTACGCCATGAGGTCACTTCTTTGTCCAGAAGGGATGGCCTTGACCTCACCGATTACGAATCGACGGAAAAACATATTACTGATATTACCCCGGATCTCATAGTGAACTGTGCCGCGGAGGTTGGGAGCCTGAACTATGTCTCGATGAAGGCAGCGGACATATTCGATGTGAATATGAGGATGTTGCTCAACCTCTATAAGGCGGTCAAGGTGGGAACTCCCGATGCGGTTATCTTCAACCCCGTTGCCAACTGCGCATTCCCCGGGATTTCCGAAAAATACACGGAAAGTAACCTGTGGGATGGTTCCGTCCATCAATCAGTCTTTGCCTACGGAAATACTCGCAGGATGATGATTGTTCTCAGCGAAACATATTCGACGCAATATGGTCTTCGCTCCATCAATTTCTTTGTACCCAATATGTACGGTCCCTATGATTCGACCGATCCCAACAAGGCGCATGCCCTCAACGCGTTGATCGGTAAGGTTGTCAAGGCGCAGCGTGAAGGTTTGGGACAGCTGGAAGTGTGGGGGAGCGGCGGCGCCATACGGGAATGGCTGTATGCCCCCGATTGTGCCAGGATCTTTCTCCAGACGGCGGAGAGACTGGATGAATACGGGTGGGATGAACCTATTAATATCGGACAGAATTACGGTCTCAGCGTCCGAGAACTGATCAATATCATTGTGAGAGAAGCCCGCTACGAAGGAGCAATCGTGTGGAACCGGTCCATGCCCGATGGCGCTCCGAAAAAAGTCATGGATGATACACGATTTCATAAACAGTTTCCCGGATTCATATTCACGGATCTGGTGGCCGGTATCCGTGAAACAATACGGTACTACGAGTCGATATACCCCTTTTAAGAAGGAACCGTTATGCCGAATAGTTTGAATAAACAAGGCCACTATACTTTCTCCCTCATTATGCCGGTGTATTATGAAGGAGCTAGGACTATACCGGTCATTACGACACTTGCATATACCGTTCGTTATCCGTTCGAGTTGATCGTTGTGTACGACCGAGACGACGATCCAACTATTGCTACAGCTGACAACCTCTCCAAAGATTTTCAGAATATGCGCCTGGTCAAAAACGAGGATGACACGGGGGGTGTTATCAATGCAATCAAAACGGGCATACGACATTGTTCCAGTGACATAGTTTCTGTCTGGTGTGCGTATCATGTAGACCCTTACGGATTGCTGAATCAGATGTATGAAATGATAGAAAGCGGGTGTGATGTTGTTTCGGCAAATCGATTTGCCGAAGTCGGTAGATTTAACCGTGGCGGGTTGTTAAAGAAGATTCTGTCACGGGGCGGTAATTTTATCCTATGGAAACTCGCAGGGAGTCAATTCGGAGATACGACAACATCCATAAAGATGTATCGGAAGAGTTTCTTGGATGCGAACCCCATTCAGACACATTCCGCGGGTGGGTGGTCTCTCAGCACCGAACTTGCGATCAAAGCCGGAGCCAATGGATATAAACTAGGAGAGGTTATACTCAATCCATACAACATCAATTTGATATCCGGACTATCGAATTTCAATGTCTTTGGATCCCTTCCCTATTATGTTAAATGGGTGCGCTATGGCATACGGAACAGAGGAAAGATGCTCCAGAACAGAATTATAATGCAGGAGCATGCTAGAGTTGAATGAACATTTTCTAAAAAAAACACAGGCTATATTCTCCATTGGTCTGTTGGGTGTGCTGTTGCTGGGGATAGTGCTCAGGGTTTATTTCTCTCCCGATATCAATTATGAAACGGATTCATTTTCTGTCTTGCTCTCAGCCGGGAGTATCGCCGAGACGGGTAATTACATGATTCCCTCGGTCAGTTTCACGGACCCCGGCGGTGACTACCAGTCGAATCCCGGGTGGGCTGTCGGTTATTCGCTTCTGCTGTCTTTTTTCTTCAAGATATTCGGTTCCAGCGAAACGGTTGCCCGATGGATAACGATTCTGCTCTGTTCAGCCGTCATTCCGGTCATAGGGTTGGTGGGTCGTCGGCTCCAGGGGCGAAGTACGGGGATCGTAGCAGCCCTTCTTGTGGCGGTCAGCCCTTTGCTCCTGTGCCTTAATGGAAGGATCCTGACGGCAAATATGGGGTATTGCCTCTTGACGATCAGCATATCGTTTTTGATATTGGCTACCTTACGCAGTGGAGATGGAGTACGGTACGTCGGTTCGAGAGAGATGTTACGGTCGAGGTCCCGTTTTTTTTGTTTTGCGCTCGCATGCTTCTTCTTCGGTCTGACGGTCATGACGCGGGATGACTTCGCCATGTTCGCCACGGTTTTTCTCGTTGTTTTCTGGGGGATGTTGAGGAATCCTGATGAAAAGATCGCAGAGAACCGGCTATGGAATTATCTGAGACTGGCAGCGGCAGGTGCGGTCTGTTCCCTTGCCGGGTATCTTCCAAATCTCTATTTCAACTACAAGACGTACGGAAAGATCCTGACATCGTCTCACTACGAGTATGGCGGACGTCTGAGCCTCGAGTATTTGCTGAAAGGGAGCAGCGGGGCACTCGGTCTGCCCGGGTGGGCCGTTATCATTGCGACCATTCTCATCTTTGTGTTTCCCATCGTCAGCATCTTTTTCGTAGGGAGAAGATCGAAGGCGGGAGCCCTGGTGGGATCGGTGCTCGTCGCCATGATCGTGCCGCTGCTACTGATCAACGGATCGTACCCCGTGGCGTCGAGCGGGGCCTCCGCACGATACGTCATTCCGCTGATCCCTTTCGCGTCGATTGCCGCCGCGAGTCTGCTGGTCCGTAAGGATATTGTCCCCGCCTTCTTCTATTACGGGTTTGTCGCTTGCCTAGTTCTGTGGCACGCGGTTCTGATCTACCCCCCGACAGTTCTGTTCGAGTGTTCTCCGAAGGCGGCCTATTTGACGCAATACTCGCCGTGGTATAACACCCACAACTATATCAATTATCCTCACCCCGTGCGCGCAAGCCTCCGCTGGGCAAGAGAACACACTCCATCGGATGCTGTCATCCTGAGTGATTATGATTTCTATCACTACTTCTTTTATGCCCACCGTGACGTCATGAATCGGGACCACGTGGAACAGGTGCGAAAGCAGTTGAAAAAGAGGCCCGTATTTTTTATCGAGGACCACCCCATTGCCAGCCACCCCGGCTCACTGGACGGGTGGAAAGAAAAACTGGCGGCACATTCGATAATCCTGCGGGAACGAAACAGTATTCCGCTTTTCAGCCCGACAAGGGGGGAGGTGCGGCTCAGGATGTATGAGCTGGTTGAGTCCCCCGGGCAGGCGTGAGGAGAAAAGCGCTCCGTCAAATGAGAATACAAGGAAGGAAACGCTATGGAACTGGAAAAGGTATTTGAGGGGAAGAAAGTCCTCGTTACGGGGCATACCGGTTTCAAGGGATCCTGGCTGTCCATCTGGTTGAAGGAACTGGGGGCGACGGTCCTAGGCTACTCGCTGGAACCGCCGGGGACACCGAATAATTTCGAAGCGGCCAGGTTGGCGCAGAGAGTGACGCATGTCCACGGGGATGTCCGTGACTTTCAATATCTTGAGAAGGTGTTCTCCGAATTTCAACCCCATTGCGTTTTTCACCTGGCTGCGCAGCCGATAGTTCGCCGTTCCTATGAAGATCCCCTCCTGACTTTTGAAACGAACGTCATGGGCACTCTGCATGTCCTCGAACTGGTGCGGCAGACACCATCCGTCCGCGCGTTTGTCAATATAACGACCGATAAATGTTATGAAAACAGGGAATGGATCTGGGGATACCGGGAGGATGACCGGCTGGGGGGGCATGACCCCTACAGCGGAAGCAAGGCATGCGCAGAATTGGCCTCCCAGGCATACAGCAGGTCGTTTTTTTCACAGAAAGATGTCGGTGTGGCCACCGCCCGCGCCGGAAACGTGATCGGAGGGGGCGACTGGGGGGTTGACCGCCTGGTGCCGGACTGTTTCCGCGCTCTCTCTGCAGGGGAGACCATCGCCGTCAGGAATCCTCATTCGGTCAGGCCGTGGCAGTTCGTCCTGGAGCCGTTGTATGGTTACCTTCTGCTGGCGGGAAAACTGTTCGAGAACCCCGCGGAATACGCGGGCGCGTGGAACTTCGGCCCCCGCCTTGAGTGCTGTATTCCGGTCAGCGAGGTAGTGGAAAAAATCATCGGATCTTGGGGCTCCGGTACGTGGAGACAGCCGGCCGGTGATGCCGGTCACGGCAAGCACGAGATGAATGTCCTGAAGCTGAACAGCGATAAGGCGTATTCGCTTCTGGGGTGGCGCGGGGCGCTGGATATAGACAACGCCATCGAGATGACTGCAAGGTGGTATAAGGAGTTTTACTGGGAAAGCGACGCCGATATGTACAATGACTGTGTAAAACAGATTGCCGAATACAGGAGCATACGAGCGGGGATGTGAACAGATGACGGATGACGAGAAAGGGATACGAGAAGATATTCTCCAGAAGGTACGGGACCTGTACCGGATACGCGCGACAGGGGAGGCATTCATTCCGGGAGAATCCGCCGTTCCGTACGCCGGGAGGGTGTACGACGAACGGGAGATGGTCTCTCTGGTTGAATCGGCCCTCGACTTCTGGCTGACCGCGGGGCGGTTCGCTGAGGGATTCGAACGAGAATTTGCTCAATTTCTCGGTATCGGTCACTGCTTGCTCACCAATTCGGGCTCGTCCGCCAACCTCCTGGCCCTGTCAGCTCTCACCTCTCCCAAACTGGGGGACAGACGGCTGAAGCCCGGAGACGAGGTCATAGCGGCGGCCTGCGCGTTTCCGACAACCGTCAACCCCATCATCCAGAACGGTTTGATCCCTGTTTTCTTCGACGTTGATATCGGAACGTACAATATCCAGGCGGATATCCTGGAAGAAGCCCTGTCGGAGAAGACCAGGGCGATCTTTGTGGCCCATACCCTCGGAAACCCCTTTGATCTGGACAAGGTGATGGATGCGGCAAGGCGCCATGACTTGTGGGTCATTGAAGATACCTGCGATGCCCTGGGATCACGCTACGATGGCCGGTATGCCGGGACGTTCGGCCACATTTCCACGTTCAGCTTTTATCCGGCGCATCACATCACGATGGGTGAGGGCGGGGCCCTGGCGACGGATGATACCGACCTCAAGAAGATCATCGCGTCGTTCAGGGATTGGGGAAGGGACTGCTGGTGCGGGCCGGGGTGTGACAATACCTGCGGCAAACGATTCGGGTGGCAGTTGGGAACGCTGCCATACGGGTATGATCACAAGTACATTTATTCTCATGTCGGCTACAATCTGAAGGTCACCGATATGCAGGCGGCCGTGGGGGTTGAACAGCTCAGGAAACTTCCCGGGTTTATCGAGGCCAGGAAGAGGAACTGGAGGACCCTCCATGAGGCGTTGACCCCGTACGCGGATTACTTCATTCTGCCGAAAGCCACGGACGGGTCCGATCCCAGCTGGTTCGGGTTCGTGCTGACGGTGAGGGAAAACGCTCCATTTTCGCGGAATGATATCGTCGCGTATCTGGAACGGCGGAAGATTGCCACCCGTTCCCTCTTTGCCGGCAATATCCTGCGACATCCCGCGTACCAGGGGATCGAACACAGGATATGCACGACCCTCGAAAATACTGATTACATCATGAATAACACCTTCTGGATCGGCGTGTATCCCGGCCTTGATGAGGTCAGGATGGGGTACATCCTTGGTGCCTTCACGTCATTCATGAAGCAATATGCATAAGAGGGCTTGATACATGAGACAGGTGGAATTGCTCTCCATTGTGGTTCCGTGTCATAACGAAGAGGACGTGCTGCCGGCATCTCATGAGAGGGTGAGTGCGGTGTTACAGGATTTAACGGCGCGCAGTGCGATATCGTCGTACGAGATCATCTATGTCGATAATGGTTCAACGGATGAGACCCTGCGAGTGTTGAAAAAAATCTTTGAGAATGACCGGCACGTACGGATCGTCGCCTTGAGGCGCAATTTCGGGTATCAGGGCTCCATATCGGCGGGGCTGTACCATGTGCGGGGAGACGCCGCCGTTACCATCGATGCCGACCTCCAGGACCCCCCGGAGAAGATCGGCGAAATGGTCGAATATTTTCGTGAGGGATATGACCTGGTGCTCGGTGTGCGTGATGACCGTTCCACCGATTCCTTTTTGAAACGGGTCTTCTCTGAGGGGTATTATAAACTGATACGGATGATGGGAGCCGAAGTCGTCCATAATCACGGAGATTTCAGATTGATGGCAAGAGGGCTGGTTGACGAGTTCAATACCCTTTCCGAAAGGAACCGTTTTATCAGGGCGATGATCCTGCGGTTGGAGTCGCGTTACGCCTTGGTATCTTACCGGCGTGAGAAAAGGGCCGCCGGCAGGTCGAAATTCAACGTGCGCTCCCTGTTTTCTCTCAGCCTCGACGGGATCGTGTCCTTCAGCTTCATGCCTCTGAGGCTGGCGGCCCTGGCCGGTATATGCGTATGCTTTCTCGTCGTGATCGCCGGCATCTGGGTTTTGTATATCAAGATGGCGACAACGAGGGCCGTCCCGGGATGGGCTTCCACCATGCTGCCGATTCTGGGACTGGGAGGTCTTCAACTCCTCGTCATGGGGATCATGGGAGAATATATCGGCAGACTCTATGTCGAGGTGAAGCAGCGGCCCCTTTTTGTGGTCAGAGAGGAATATACACACCATGAATAAGAGATCTTTCAACTTGATGCCTGTTGTCATACTGGCGGGTGGAATGGGAACCCGGCTCAGGGAACAGACCGAATTCATGCCGAAGCCAATGGTACCGGTTGGAACAAAACCCATCTTGTGGCATATCATGAAGATATATGCGCATTATGGGTTTAAACGGTTTATTATCTGTCTCGGATACAAGGGCGATACCATCAAAGACTATTTTCTCAACTACCGCTTCAGAAACAGTGATTTTACCATTGATCTCGGCAGGCATGGCGATGTCGTTTTCAATAAGACTCATGATACGGATGATTGGCAGGTTACCCTGGCGGATACCGGTCTCAGATCCATGACCGGGTCGAGGATCAAACAGATCGAAAAGTATATCGATACGGATTCCTTCCTTCTGACATACGGCGACGGGGTAGCCGATATCGCGATCGACAAACTCGTGGCATTCCACCGCTCGCACGGGAAGATAGCGACCGTAACAGGGGTAAGACCTCCGTCGAGATTCGGCGAGCTTCGGGTAGAAAAGAACCGGGTTGTCGAATTCGGCGAGAAACCGCAGATCGACGGCGAGATGATCAACGGCGGTTTCTTTGCCCTCGATTGCGAGGTATTCGATTATCTGCGGGAAGATGACGATTGCACCTTTGAGCGGGGACCCCTGGAGAGATTGGCCGAGGACGGTCAGCTCATGGTCTATCATCACACCGGATTCTGGCAGTGCATGGACACACTTCGCGACATGGACCTCCTGAACAGGTACTGGGAAAGCGGAGATACTCCCTGGAAGGTATGGGAATAGAGAATGACGCGATCTCTGGGCAGTAAAAGGGTTCTCATAACCGGTGCCACCGGATTTATCGGGTCGCACCTCGCCCGGCGCCTCCACGATGAAGGGGCGGAAATCCATATCCTCTTGAGGAAGGAAAGCAGTACGTACAGGATCAGGGATATTATAAAAAGCGTGGTCCTCTGGCAGGGTGATCTGACCGATCCGCGCTCGTTACACTCCTGCATCAGACACGCGAAGCCTCAAATTGTCTTTCACCTTGCGACCTCCAGGAATGTTTTGCGGGATGCGGCCTTGATGGATGTTATGATCGACACGAATGTCAAGGGGACGGTGAATCTGGTCAAGTCCCTGATCGATGAAGAGGTCGCCGTGGAGTGTTTCGTGAACACAGGAACCTGCGAGGAATACGGCAATGCTCCTACACCGTTTCATGAAGATATGAGAGAAATGCCCGTTTCCCCTTATTCGGCCAGCAAGGTTGCCGCAACCTATTTTTGCCAGATGGTATATAGAACAATGGGTCTGCCGATCGTGACGCTCAGGCCCTTTCTTGTCTATGGCCCCTCCCAGGATACCGATGTGATGTTTATTCCTTCTCTCATTGATCACTGCCTGAAAGACAAGGACTTTCCGATGACCACGGGAGATCAGACGAGGGAATTCAACTATATCGACGATGTCGTGGATGCGTACCTCCTTGCGGCACAGTGCCGGAATGCGGCAGGTGAAATCATCAATATCGGCAACGGTATTGAATACAGACTGAAGGATGTAGCCGATCGGATCGTGCAAATAACGGGAAGCTCCACACGGCTCCTTGTAGGAGCCATTCCCAAAAGGTCGGGTGAAACGGAGCATTTTTTCTGCAGTGATGAGAAGGCAAAGCGATTGCTCCGCTGGGAACCGAAAATATCTCTTGATGCCGGATTGCAAAAGACAATCGATTGGTATCGGAATAATCTATAGCGAATAAAAGTTATAGGGAAATAATGATGCCTGCGGAACAGAACATCGCGAAAGAGAACCGTTTCCAGTTCGGAAAGAATTGGACAAAATTCCTCCGGGTTCTCAATGATGAACGGATAGCCGAGGCGGAGAAGTCGCTTCAAGAGATGCTGAAAGTGAATGATTTAAGGGGGAAGACCTTTCTGGATGTGGGTTCGGGAAGCGGCCTTTTCTCCCTTGCCGCCGCTCGCCTGGGCGCGTCAAGAATCCACTCGTTCGATTACGATTCCCAGAGCGTGGCCTGCACACAGCGGTTGAAAGATATGTACTACCGAGATTCCGTCCATTGGAGCGTCGAGCAGGGATCCGCCCTTGATGCGGACTATCTTTCAAAGTTGGGACAGTGGGATATCGTCTACTCCTGGGGGGTGCTGCATCATACGGGAGATATGAAGCGCGCCCTGGAGACTATGATCCCCCTGGTGAAGGATGACGGCGCACTGTTTATTGCCATATATAACAAACAGCGGATCGCAACCAACCTGTGGACGGGGATCAAAAGAACGTATGTCAGGGGGGGCACCCTTGTCAGGGGGATTATCCTGACTGTATGCATCGGATATTTTATCCTGAGGGGTTTGTTCGCCGACCTCCTGAGGTGGCGCAATCCCCTCAAACGGTATACAGAGCAGTATACCCCGCGGGGGATGAGCGTTTTCTACGACTGGATCGACTGGGTCGGCGGATATCCCTTTGAAACGGCTAAGCCAGAGGAAATATTCTGTTTTTACAGAAAGCGTGGTTTCACGCTGGAAAAGCTTGTCACCTGTTATGGTACCTCGGGAATCAACGAGTACGTTTTCCGCAAAATGCCGGCTGCGGCGAAGCAGCGCGTCTGATCCGGCGATAGCCCCGCCCTTCCTATCCTCTAAGCAATCAACGACATGAATAACTGACAAGGAACTGTGCATGTGCGGTATCTGTGGCATAGTGGATTTTCAAGGGAAACCTGTCGATCTTGAGTTGTTGAAACGGATGACGGATGTTCTCGCCCATCGGGGCCCGGACAGTTGGGGAATGGTCGCCCTTTCGGGTCATCTTGGGGGAAACGGCGGATCGCCGATTACCTTTGATGATACCTGTGACTTAAGCCGCCTCGGGGAGGAACACGGCTATTATAATGTCGGTTTCGGCCACAGACGGCTGAGTATCATCGATCTCTCCGAAGCTGCAAGGCAGCCCATGTCGAACGAAGACGGTTCGGTATGGGTCGTTTTTAACGGAGAGATATACAACTACCAGAGTCTTTCTGACGACTTGAAGGCGGCTGGCCATACCTTCAGGTCTCAGTCCGATACGGAGGTTATTGTTCACCTGTACGAGGAGTACGGGGAGGGGTGTGCCGAAAAACTGAGAGGGATGTTTGCCTTTGCGTTGTGGGATGTCAATGAAAAGAGATTATTCCTGGCGCGTGACAGGGTGGGGAAGAAGCCCCTGTTCTTTTTCCAGGATCGGAATCGGTTCCTTTTCGGCTCTTCACTGAAAGCGATTCTGCTTGATCCTGCCGTGAGAAGGAAGATTGATCCTGAGATACTCCATCATTTCCTCACGTACGAATACAATCCGACGAACCGGACGATCTTCGAGGGAATCAGCAAACTGCCCCCCGGTCACCTGTTGCTATGCAAGGACGGGGAAAGCACGATCAGGAAATATTGGGATATAACCGATATCTATAATAACACGGAAACTGCCCGCCATGAAGTAAGGTATTATACGGGAAAAATTCTGGAACTCTTTGAAGAATCGGTGAGGTTGCGGCTGATCAGCGATGTCCCCCTGGGGGCCTTTCTGAGCGGCGGATTGGATTCGAGCGCCATCGTGGCGATGATGTCACGGCTGGGGGATGCGCCGGTAAAAACTTTCTCCATCGGGTTCGATGACGAGTCATTCAGTGAACTAAAGTATGCCAGGCAGGTGGCCGAACATTTCCGGACGGAGCATCACGAGTTTACCGTAACGCCAAAGGCGGTAGACGTACTGCCCGAGCTGATCTGGCACAGTGATGAGCCTTTTGCCGACCCTTCGATCCTGCCAACCTACTATCTGTCGAAGATGACGCGAAACTATGTCACCGTCGCCCTGAGCGGCGATGGGGGAGACGAATCGTTCGCCGGGTACGAATCGTATATCGGGGAGAAACTGGCCGCTTATTATCGCAGGATCCCGTCGTATGTCCGAAACAGGTTGATTCGAGGCGCACTTGGGCGATATCCCGAATCGACGGGGAGGAGCGACCCGATTCGCCGGCTGAAGCGGTTCATGGAGAAGGCGGAGATGCCTCCTGAACGGAGGGAATGGCGCCTAGCATTCAGTAACGAGATGAAAGAGGCCATTTATTCGGATGATTTCAGGCGGCAGATGGCGGGCAGTGATTCGCTGTCCCTGAGGGAACGGGAATTTTTCAGGATCGAACGAGACGATATGACGACACGACTTCTGAATCTAGACGTCAAGGTATACCTCCCCGAAGACCTTCTGGTGAAAGCCGACCGGGCCAGTATGGCTCACGCCCTGGAGGTGCGTTCCCCCTTTCTGGACCACTATCTGATGGAGTTTTCCGCCTCCATCCCCGCGAACCTCAAATTCAGGGGGCTGACGACGAAGTATATCCTCAAAAAGGCGTTTGCGGGTCTGTTGCCGAACGGGATCATCAACCGTCCCAAGCAGGGTTTCGGTGTTCCCCTGGGGACCTGGTTCAGGGGCGGGTTGAAAGAACTGTCGTATGCGGTGCTTCTGGATGAACGGGCGATTCAGCGCGGGTATTTCAAGAAAGATGCGGTGAAGGCCCTGCTCGATGAACACTGCAGCGGGAGATTCGACCATGGCCACCGGATATGGACCCTTTTGAACCTTGAGCTGTGGCACAGGACATTCGTCGATGATCCTGGATTGTCATACCCTTCTCTTGATCTCCAGCAGCCCGTTTCCTGAATGAATTCCATGCGACAATCTAAAAAGATACGAGTCATGCACCTGAATCAGTATGTCGGGTATGACGGCCCGAGCAGAGGGATCATGGGCCAGGTGAAGTACATGGACCGGGAGCGCTTCCAGCCTGTCATCTGTGAGATCAAGTCGACAAAACACCACGAACTCGTAAATGAGGTCAAGGATATAGGGTGCGAACACGTTACGCTCGGCAGAGACCGCTCCTATGATCTCTCCATTATCGTACGGGTGGCGTTCCTGCTGAAACGAAGGAAGATCGACATCCTGAACACGCATAATGCCATCGCCTGCTGGTACGGCAACACCGCTGCCAGGATCGCCGGTGTACCGGTGGTCTTTACCCTCAGAAACAATCAACGGGCGAATTACAAATTATTACTGAAAAAGAGAACGCTGTATGAAACCGCCCGTCTGCTCGACAGGGTCGCCATGAAAATTGCCGATAAAACGGTCGCGGTATCAAAGCGGCTAGAGCGGTTTTACATCGAACATGAGGGAATCCCCGCCGAAAAGATCATGACGATCACCAACGCGATCGATCTGGAAACAGTCGACCCGTATGTGGGCGACGGCGCCCGGCGGGACGCGCGGCAGCGTATGGGGATCAGGCAAGATACGGCGGTCATCGGCATAGTGGGCGACCTCGTGGAACGCAAGGGACACGCCTGTCTGATCAAAGCTGCGAGATCGGTGATGAAGACACATGCCGATGTTGTGTTTCTGATCGTCGGGGACGGTCCCCTGAGAGCCGATTTGGCGCGGCGGGTCAGCGAGGACTCCCTTGCCGATCATGTTGTGTTCGCGGGGCATGTCAAAAATGCGTTCCCCCTGCTCGCGGCGATGGACATATTTGTTCTTCCCTCGGTTGCCGAAGGGATCTCGCGGGCGCTCATGGAATCGATGGCAATAGGTATGCCGTCGGTCTGCAGCGCCATCGACGGAAATCTCGATGCCGTCGATGACGGAGAAATGGGGTTTATCTTCCCGGTGGATAACGATGAGATCCTTGCCGACAGGTTGCTTGTTTTGATAGCAAACGAAGATTTGCGGAAAGAAATGGGAGAGAAAGCACGCGAGCGGGCAAAGGAAAAGTTCGGCATGAGAAAACTGGCCCGGGCGTACGAGGAGTTGTACGTGGATATGATCCGTATTCATTCCCGGCGACGGTTAAGGGATAGATGATTACGCTAATCAATCCCAATCTTGTTGTTCAGCGTGATGATATCTTCACGACGGGGATCGTTTATATGCCCGTCGGTCTGGCCTATTTTGCCGCTTCTCTTAGAAGTAGCGGTTTTGAGTGCACGGTTATCGACGCCTTCGGGGAAAATACCGATCGGCAGTGGGTTGAAGGTAATTTTATCTTCCGGGGCCTCACGCCTTCCGAGGTCGTCGATAAAATCAACCCTTGTTCCAATGCCATTGTTCTGTACGCAAGCAATATAACCTACCATACGTCGCTGATACACATCATTTGCGCGACACGCGATGTCTTTCCGGGGATCCCGATCATTGTCATAGAAAACACGCAGGCTGTGACATCTTATTCACTTCGCCGCACACAGGAAGCTTTTTACGATGCGGGCGCGGATTTTATTATAACCGGCGAAGCTGAGAAACGGGGAATAGGCCTCATAAAAATGCTGCAGAGAGGAAAGACAAAAACCGACATCCACATAGATGGAATCGGCTTCAGAGCTAACGGTAAGACGATGTATACTTCCCCCGGGAAAACCATTGCACACCTCGACGATCTTCCCTTTCCGGCATGGGACCTGTTCCCCCTCCGTGACTACTGGCGGCTGAAGTATGCGCATGGGCCCTTTGAAACGAACAGATACCTCCCCTTGCTCACTTCCCGCGGGTGTCCGTATGCTTGCAGGTTCTGTGTCATTCCTGAAACGAACAGAGGAGAATGGCGTGGCCGTTCCGCCCGAAATGTCGTTGACGAAATGGAGAGGGACCTCCGTGATTTCGGTGTAAGAGAATTTCACATCGAGGATCTCAATCCGACAGTGAACGATACGCGGGTGCGGGCTATCTGTGAAGAGATCATCGGACGAAACCTCGATGTAATATGGAAGATTGCTGCCGGAACGAAAGTTGAGACACTCAGGGACGAAGCGACACTGGAACTGATGGCAAAAGCCGGCTGCCGGTATATCTCGATTTCACCTGAAACCGGATCACCGCGCGTTCTCAGGCTGATCGGCAAACCGTTTGATCTCGACCATGCGCTCCGCATGGTCAGAAAGATGAGCCATGTTGGCATCAGTTCTCAAGCCTGTTTTGTGCTGGGGTATCCCGGGGAAGAAGATCTCGACCGGCAGATGACACGCGACCTCGTCCGCCGTCTGACAAAAGCCGGCATCGATGAAATCGCCCTTTTCATCATTGCGCCCGTGCCGGGATCTGAAATCTTTGAGGAATTTTCCGGCCATTTTGAGTATTCCCAGTTGAATTTCTCTCCATCGTGGCGGAGAGACTATGGAAGGATCAATGCCTTCCGCATATCGCTTTACCTGCGGTTCCTTTTGTGGAAGGTTCTGTATCATCCGGTGAAATTTTTTCGGCAGCCGATCAACTTTCTCAGGCGACGTTTTCAAACCAAGATGGAAATGGTGCCGTACCGAGCGATAAAAACGTACCTTCTGGGGCGAAGAAGCACATGAGATCCAAGGTTTTGATCATAATGCCAGCCTACAATGAATCTGAGAGCATTGTGGGAGCTATCAGCGCCGTGCAACCGCTCAATGTCGATATTATTGTCGTAAACGACGGCTCCACGGATACCACTTCAGAGGATGCACGCAGGTGCGGAATTCCGGTCTTGGAATTGCCTGTGAACCTCGGAGTTGGCGGGGCGATGCAAACCGGGTACCGGTATGCCCGCACCCGCGGGTATGATATAGCCATTCAGTTTGATGCCGATGGACAACATAATGCCGATTATCTTCGAGAGCTTGCCGCGGTTTTAGAGGAGGGAAAGGCGGATATCGCCATCGGTTCGCGATATGCCGAAGGAAATCAGCGAGGGTTCAGGTCCACCATTATGAGAAGAATCGGGATCAGATTCTTTGCCTGGCTTATACGAATGTTCACTCGAGAACGAATCACGGATCCAACCTCAGGGTTCCGCGCCGCAAATAGAAAGGCGATCAGCCTGTTTGCCCAGTCATACCCGCACGATTATCCGGAACCGGAATCCCTGGTTCTGGCCCATAATCACGGGTTGTGCATTCACGAGGTTCCCGTTGAGATGTTTGGTCGGCAAGGAGGCAGTTCAACAATCAAGCTCTTAGACACGGTTCTTTACATGGTCAAGGTAACCACCGCTATTATTCTGGAAACAATGAGAAGAAAGAACAGGATACGCTTATGATCGAATTCGATATCAAGCTCCGTGTTGTGTCAATTCTTATTTCTGTCGGATTTGTCCTTTATGTTGTGGCGATTGTGCGCAAGGAAACTCTCGGGGTGCGCGATTCATTGCTCTGGCTCGTCATCGGTACAGGATTCTTCGCGCTTGCACTCTTCCCACGACTACTGGACTACATTACCGCGTTAATGGGGATTGGCATCGGTGTCAACGCCCTCTTTTTGATCAGCTCTGTTGTCGCCTTTATCATTCTGTTTCAGCATTCTGTCTCCCTCTCGAAAACAAAAGAATCAAATATGAAGCTGACGCAAGAGATTGCATTGCTGAAAGCTGAGATCGAGGGAATGGCTGTTGATCATAAGGAAAGGAGAAAGGATGAACCTTCCTGAGCGATACAAGGATCTCTATGAAACGATTCCCTGCAACCTGTGCGGGAGCATGGAATATATCGTACAGTATCAACCCACGGTGGAGGAATATGATCCTTCTCAGGTATTCGGCGCGTCGAACGGCATCAGGGGCACCCAGTACGTGGTCAAGTGTTCTCAGTGCGGGCTTCTATATGTAAATCCTAGGCTCAAGGCCGATGTCATCGTTTCTTCGTATGTTCAATCGAACGACGAACTATATGTGTCGCAGGCGGAGGCCCGCGAGCGGACCTTCCAGAAAAATCTACGTGTCGTAGAACGGTATGCCCCAGCTAAGGGAAAAATTCTCGATATCGGGGCAGCCGCCGGATTCTTTCTGAAGGTTGCTCGGGAAGGCGGTTGGGAGCCGTATGGAGTCGAGCCGTCCCAATGGCTCAGCCGCTACGGGAGGGAAAATCTGGGAGTTGATATCAAACAGGGAACCCTTCGTGAAAGCAGTTATCCTGACGATTTTTTTGACGTGGTTACCATGTGGGATGTGTTGGAACACGTGACCGATCCGCTGGGTGAATTGCTGGAGATCCGAAGGGTTATGAAAAAAGAGGGAATACTGATCATCAATTATCCGGATATCGGAACTTGGATGGCGAAGCTGGCCGGAAGACATTGGTGGTTTCTCCTGTCCGTTCATCTCACGTATTTCTCACGAGATACTCTCGAACTGATGCTCGAAAAAGCGGGATTTGAGCCGATCAGGACCGGTATGCACTTCCAGACCCTCGGCTTGGGGCACCTGATCAAAATGGTCGGCATATATAGCCAGGCGATCTCGGGAGTTTCGTACCGTATCGCTCGTAGAATTGGTGTGGAAAACATGCAGATACCGTACTACGCGAGCCAGACCAATATGATATCGAAAAAGGTGTGATAATACCGTGGATGGGAAAAAGGCGATCATAGCGGGTGCTGGGATCACCGGTTTGTCGGCGGGATGGAAGCTCTCCGGCGAAGGATACGGGGTTACTCTTTTCGAACGGGAGGATCATATCGGCGGCCTTGCGCATACCTTCCAGCACGGAAAACATCGCCTTGATTTCGGGCCGCATAAACTATTCACGGTGATGGGGCACGTGATGAGGGAAATTCGCACCCTTATCGGGGATGAGATGCTGACGATACAGAAGCGAAGCCGCATCAGGCTGAAAGGTCGGTACCTGAATTACCCGGTCGGCGTGAAAGACCTCTTTATGGGAATCAATCCCGTCATAGGTATGCGCTGCGGTCTGAGCTACGCGATCACGGCTCTCAAAAACCTGCGAGGTACCCCGAGGGATGCATCATATCGAGATTGGATCACGAACAGGTTCGGCGTGGAAATATTCGATCTAGTCTTCGGACCTTACGCTCAAAAGATCTGGGGGGATCCGGATACGCTTTCAAAAGAGTTGGCGGAAACCCGTGTTGCCGTGCCGGATCTTTTCCAGATGATCAAACAGATGGTACTCGGACTGGAGAAAGATGGCGTGGTCATGAGTGCCGACGAGTTCTTCTATCCACGGGATGGGATCGTGACGCTCGCGAACAGGATGGCGGAACGCGTCGAGAAAAACGGCGGCACGATTTCGCTCGCGCGAGCGATCACGAAGATACATCACCAAAACAACAGGATCACCGGCCTGGAAATCGGCGACACGTCCATGACGGTGAGAGAAGGGGATGTCTTCGTCAGCACGATTCCCCTGAAGGTTTTCAGCAGGCTCCTTTCCCCTTCTCCGCCGAACTTTGTCGTGGAAGCGATCGGGGCGCTCACGACGAGAAACCTGATCCTTCTCTATCTCGTCATCGATAAGGAGCGAGTCAGCCTGGATAATTGGATCTTTTTCCCCGGTGAAGAGTACATTTTTAACCGGATCTTTGAACAAAAGGGGTTCAGTTCGTATATGATCCCCCGGGAGGAAACGGTCCTGTGTCTTGAGATTACCTGCGGAAGTGACGATCCGATGTGGCATGAGAGCAAAGAAATATTGTATAAAAGGGTCATTGCTCAACTGGAGGAATGTGGGCTGGTAAAACGGCAGGAGGTCAAAGAGTATTTTATGATTCGTCTGAAGGATGTTTACCAGATCTACGATAGAGATTACCGTAAGCATAAGAACTTAGTGATGCGGTATTGCGACGGATTCGAAAACTTCTATACCGTCGGGAGACACGGTGCCTTTAATTACGTAGGTATGGCGGATTGTATGGATATGGGATTCCGCGTGGCTGCTCATATCGTCCATTCCCCGACGAAATCGCGTGAAGCGATGAGAGACGCCTTCGAATCGTATGTCGTGATAGACTAGAAAAATCAATCACCATAACCCTAGGGAAGGATTACTTGTCACTGTAGAAGAAATGCGTATCGCCCTGATAAATCCGCCTTCGTTGTTTGCCTATGGAAAGATCAATACCGGGCATAACTGTAGTTTTCCATTAGGACTGGGGTATCTTGCCTCTTACGTTCGTCAGTTCGGCCACCAGGTTGCTCTTTTCGATCCTGAAGCCTCGCGAAGTTCCTTCGACAGGATGTGGAAACAAATTGATGCATTCTCACCTGATCTCGTAGGTTTTACCTCGGTCACTCCCAATTTCACGGTTGCCGGTCATCTGGTCGACGAAGCGAAACGCCGGTTGCGTTGCTATGTCATCATGGGTGGTCCTCACGTGACCGCGCTCCCCACAACTTCCCTGCAGGTGGCCCCGGGACTTGACGCTGTTATCAGGGGGGAGGGAGAGATTCCTCTCAAGGTTATCGCGGAACAGTTTGACCGTCATGGGAAGGTGGACTTTCACAAGGTCCCCGGAGCCACGTTTTACCAGGATGGCGCCTTCCAGAAAACACCCCGTCCACGCCCCATCGAAGACCTTGATCTGATTCCATTCCCTGCCCGGGATCTCGTGGATTTGTCATGGTACCGATTGCATGCGCATTTCCAGCGGGGGAAGAAAAGCGCGACAATTCTTTTCAGCCGGGGTTGCCCTTCGAAGTGCACCTTCTGCGCGAATGTTGTCACCGGAAGAAGGGTAAGGACCGCGAGCCCACGATACTTTGTCGATGAGCTGGAAATGCTCGTGAACGATCACGGAATTCGGCATTTCCATATCGTGGATGATTGTTTCACCGCCGACATGGAAAAGGTCGAACAAATCTGCGATCTGATCATCGCAAAGAAATTGCCGGTCACGTGGTTCTGCTTCGGACGTGTAGATACTCTCCTTGATGAGCAAATCGTCAGGAAGATGAAAAGAGCTGGTTGCGTTTACATACTCCTTGGCGTGGAAAGCGGGAATCAGCGAATCCTGGATATCATGAAAAAGGGCACAAGGCTCGATATGATAGAGGAATGTTGTGCCGTTCTTAGAAGAGTGGGAATCCACTACTTTAATTCGTTTATTATCGGTAATGAGGGGGATACTGCGGAAACCGTCGGGGAAACCATCGATTTTGCAAAACGCCTCCGGTCCGTGATGGCGGGTTTCAGTATTCTCATACCGTTTCCCGGAACAGCTATATTCGGTAGATACTACAGAGAGATGGACCGGCCCGATACGGATTGGAGCAGCTTTTGTTCCGTGGGAGACGATGTTCCCTACGAACCCCACCATACGGAGTTGTCCAAAGGAGACATACTGTACCTGACCGCCCGGGCATATAAGACATATTACTTTAGTATAGGGCAACTTATGAGGATACTGGGGTTTGTCAAAAATCCGGGGATCTTTTTGTCCTACATCAGGGGAGCGTATGGCCTCGGCCGGCAGGTCCTGTCATGGAAGCGGAAAACATCCTGATGGTTTTCACCCCTGGATATAGTGCGGTTGTAATGAGTGGCAGGAGCCAGCGAATATGACCTTTTTCCCCCGATCGCAGCAGAAAAGATGCGCATTGGAGCCCAATACATCCACGGCAAATCTTTTGTCCGTAGACGTCGACGATTACGTGCTGGTCTGTTTCCAGCACTATAAAACCAGAACTTTTGTCGATAGCAGATATAAGACCAATATCGACTATCAGGTACGGTATGTTCTGGATCTGTTATCCGACTGCAACTGTAAGGCCACTTTTTTTATATGCACGTTCTTGTTGGATCGGTATGAAAAGACTTTGCGAAGGATTCTGGATGAAGGGCACATGATTGGATCGCATGGTCATAACCATTATGATTTTAATACTAAATCAATTCAGGATTTTGCAGCAGACGTTTCGAAATCTATAAAAATATTGTCCCGATACCAGGACAGAATATATGGGTATCGCCCCCCCGCATTCACCATGCCGTATGACACGGAACATTTCAAAGTTCTTGCGGACAATGGGATCGAGTACATCTCAAGTGGAGTTGGTGTTGCGAGGAGCAATGCTCCCCATACCAATATTCCCATCACACTGGAATACGGGATAACACATATACCTATATCCACAAAATTTATGTGTCACAATGTTATTAAATACCCGATCGGATACGGAGTGGCTTCACGATTGCTCCCCGAATTGTTATACTTCATGACCTTAAGACAGTGGTCAAAAAACAACTCGATGTTTCACTATTATGCTCATCCCTTTGAAATTGCAGGCTGTGAGGGAATGGATAAAAAGTGGTTACCCCGAGAAGCCTGGAATTCTGCCACATTCCTCTACTATTTGAGATGTAAAAACAGGCACGATTTTTTTGAAAAGCTATTTAGGCAATGTCAATTCAACACTATTGAATCGTATTTCTTAGGCCGGTCGATGTATGAATAATACATGGAGAGACAGAGCGGTTCAATTTGACCATTTATATACGGGTGAGGCCTTCGAGTGTAATATCCCCTATTTCGGCACATATCTCAGAAGCAAACTGAATCAGAGGCTGGAAAATGCCTTACGGTTCGTGGATTTTATTCATGCACAAAAGATCATTGACTTAGGCTGTGGCACGGGAACGTTTGCGGTAAAGGCTGCGTTGAAGGGCGTGGAGGTTCATGGATATGACATATCCGGCAAGGCAATTAAGATTGCTGCATTAAAAGCCGAAAAGGCGGGAATTTCGGATCTATGTTTCTTTTATGAAGCGGATATCACGACGGTGGACTTTCCTGATGTCGATGCGTGGTTTGATCTCGGGTGTCTGCAGTATCTACCCGACATCTCCAGCGTAATCAATAAAGCCAGTACCGCGAGGGACTTTTACTCATGTTTGGCCATGAAATATCATTGGCTCAATGTAATACGGTTTTTTTACAGAAGGGTATTGAAGGGGAATCCATATTACACGTACACAAAAAAAGAAATCCAAGGCCTTTTCAGTCTATACACTAACGTTCATGTTGAAAGAGACGGTCCGCAATTTTGCGTATCGTCGGTCCAATTCAAGGTTTGACAGGATCTTTTGCTGGAGTTCGGCCCAACCTGCAACGATCGTCGTGTTGATTCTGCTGTGCAAGATTTTTGATGCTCTATCCCGCCGTGGTCGCGGTAATTCATCCTTTCACGTGTAAGAAAATTTACCATTGTTTACGGTTTTGTGGGATAGCAATATTCAGGCAATTTTCCTCCGGGGTCAGTCCATCAATCCCTTTGTGAAATCTGGCAACACGATAGAAGAGAATCTGATGAACTGTCGTAATTTGTTCTTCCTGTGAGCAGACAAAAGAGTGGGTTTTATGCTATCCACGACGTTTTGATAACTCGCTTCGTTTAATCTTCCGGTGCTGCAACGGCGTCAATCGTGTCCCGTTATGAATGGCGGTGGGTTTTTCATCTCTTTTATTTGGCTCACATTTCACTTTTTAAACTTAAAGTTATAAGTATCTAGGTTTTTCGAAATGATAGATTACCAAAGAGTTGTAGAGCGGGAGGAGTACTATTGGGGTTCCCTTGCAGAATTTGACTGGATCGAAGAAGCCAGCATTAAGGACATACTCCTTTTCCTTTCACCTCTATACGGGGATGTTCTAGAACTTTGTGCTGGTTCCGGTACGTTTACGCGGCATATTCCTGCAAGTTTCAGGTCTTATACCTGCCTGGATATTTCTCAACCCATGCTTGATACTTTGCAGAAAAAACTACCGCATCTTCGAACAGTGAGGGGTAACGCAGAAAACCCTGATTTCCCTGAAGCTTCTTTTGATGCGATACTTGTATTTGGCGGACTACACCATCTCCCCAATATGGAGTTAACCATTACTAACAGGTTGTTGAAAAACTTTACCTATAACGTGTCGTAAATTTCTCCGTTTTGTGATAGAGTGCAGCGCATAATATCTTGGAATAACAGGAGATAATCATGCGCGGTTATGAGAACAGAAGTGATACTCTTTTTCTTTACGTATCTCCGGAATCGTTTGTTCCTGGGGATCATCCTCTTCGCCCGATCCGGTTGATGGCCGATAAGGC
>DIXO01000039.1 GCA_002428735.1 Syntrophaceae bacterium UBA6078
GAAAATGAAACAACGATCCATCTCGAAAAAATCGATCCAAGAATCGAAAAGTGACCCTGTAATCAGTTTTTCAACGGCCTGCTAGGGATTGTTGGAGCACTTATCTTCCTTTTTCTCATTTTTGGTGCCTTTATGAGCGTAACCAACGCATCTAAAAGCTTCATGGATATTGCGTCATTTCTATCGGGGAGATCTTATGGGGGGCCGGCAAAAGTAGCGGTTGTCGCCAGTGGCTTTATGGCCATGATCTCCGGAAGTGCCGTTGCCAATGTTGCTACGACTGGAGCAGCTACGATTCCGGCAATGAAATCAATTGGATATCCTCCTCATGTTGCTGGCGCAATTGAGGCGGTTGCTTCCTCTGGCGGCCAAAAAACTCCTCCTCTAATGGGAGCATCTGCATTTATCATGGCCGATTTAGTGGGCGTGCCCTATTTGAAAGTCTGTCTTTGTGCCTTGATTCCTTCAATTCTGCACTATGTAGCTTTATATTCACAGGTTCACTACACCGCAAAATCCATTAATATCCGGGGAGTGGTAGACAGTAACGTTAGGCTCCTAACAGCTCTTATTAATAGTATACATTTAATGTTGGGTTTTGTTGTTTTAACGACTTTATTGATAATGCAGTATACTGCAGGGTATGCTGTGATTTATGCAATTATTACGCTTGTATTTTTCAGTTTCTTAAACAAAAATAGTAGGATGAACTTTGAGCGGTTTATTGAAGCCCTTGTGCAGGGCGCCCGCCAGGCGTTGCCGATTATAGCTGCGGGGGCTGTGGCTGGGCTTGTGCTTGGTATTCTGGCCCTGACTGGACTGGGGGCGAAACTCAGTGAAGCGATTCAATATTTTGCTCATGGGAGTGGCGTCCTAGCCTTATTGATTACCATGTTTGTGTCCATTCTTTTAGGGATGGGTCTTCCCACTCTCGTATGTTACCTTATCTTAGCCATATTGGTCGCTCCTACCCTTCAACAACTGGGCTTTCCAATGTTAGCAAGTCACTTTTTTATATTTTATTATGGGGTTCTTTCAACTCTTACGCCGCCAATGTGTTTATCCTCGTTTACGGCTGCGAGCATTGCGGGGGCACCTATGATGAAGACAGGTCTTACCGCTGTTAGATTTGGAGTGGTACTATTTATATTGCCATTTGCATTCATGTATAACCCTGATATCCTTTTTGAAGGAACGGCGATCAATGCCCTTTTAAAGGGATGTTTAGCAATTGTTGGCGCCTGGGGAATGGGGATTGCAGTGCAAGGATATTATGCATCGAAGATTAATTGGTTCTTAAGGCTAGGCATTGGGGTTTCCAGTTTTTTGCTTATCATGTTTGTTGATGTCAAAATAGTATTTCTTGCACTTGTTATAGGCGTAACTTTCCTATTGTACAATCACTATCGGAGTCGTAAGGCTGGCCAACCCGTGGCATAGGTTAGATAGAGATGTTAGACCCAACTAACTTTTAAAAGGAGGGAAGTAAGATGAGAACAGATACAAAGAAAATGGTAAAACCGATCTACGTAACCTGCCTAATTGTAACGATTCTTTTTCTTTTATCCGCAAACGGTGCGCATGCCGTGCGCCAGTACAGCATGGGGTCAGCGGGCTCTCAGGGGGCCTGGTATATGGTGAACTCGATTGTTGCCAAGATCATCTCTGAAAATGTCCCGGATGTTCGGTTGACGGCCGTGGTTTCTCCCGGCGCTTCCACCGAGAATGCTAGAAGGATCCACGCTAGGGAAATGGAATTTGCGCTTAGCACAGGGGCTTCTTCTTTCCTTGCGTTTCACGGACTGGATGTTTTTACCCCTATCAAACACGATATATTGGCTTGGTATACCGGTCAGCAGATGGCCTACGTGTTGATAGTCCGTGCAGACTCCAACATTAAAAGTATTGCGGACCTGAAAGGCAAGGTGATTGCGCTCGACAAAAAAGGTACCGCTGGTTACGTGCAATCGCTGAGGATTCTTCAAGCACACGGTCTGGAGCCGGGTGATTTCAAAGAAGCTACCCAGTCAAGGGGGGATGCGGCCGGCGGTTTTATAGATGGCAGGATTGACTGCTGGTTTTTTTCTACGACGACAGCCACGCCTCATATTACAAAGATGATAGCGGCGCGAGATGTTCGTTTTTTAAGTGTCGATAAAGCGAAGATGAAGCTGTTTATGGAAGAATATCCATATTACGCCCTCAAGGACTATGAGGATTTCAGGGGTCTCAAGCAATCCTTTACTTGGGTTCACTTCTATGAATGTGCCATCGTCGGAAGCTATCTTGATGAAGAGCTAGTGTATCAGTGCACAAAAGCGCTGTTTGAAAATATCGATCAATTACACGCGGCCAGTCCTGTATATAAAGAGTATAATCTGGAAGATGCCCTTAGTGGGGTAAAGATACCCCTACATCCGGGAGCATTACGGTACTACAAAGAGAAGAATGTTAAGGGTTGGGATAACCCAAAGTTTCAATATAAACCTGGAAGCCGTTAATTTCAAGGAACCGGTAGAATTGGGAGTCGTGAGGCAGCCTCTGATTCCGGAAGCCGCAAAGGTAGATGAGAGCGGGGTTTCCCTGAAGGAAGCGGATAAGGGCGGAAACGGTTTTAAGGCTTTCCAGTGATCGAATAATGAAGGCTCGCGGGAGGGCATGTTGACTGGTTCCATCGGGGCCGACGCCGTAATTGAATTCAGGGAGATGAGACAGATCAAGGTCGTTGAAGAGTTTTTCATATTTCCTGACGATAGGCAGGTTACGGACTTGTTCGTAGGACAGTTTGATGACATGAAAATGATCAAACACAATCGTCGCCTGGGGAAGATGGTCAAGAACGGCGCTGATGTATGCCGGAGACATATCCATGGCGACCGCTTTCACTCTTGCCCCGGCACGTCTGAGCCTCTGCCAGAAGGGATCGAGGGCGTCGCCTCCTTTGCCGTCGCCAACGAAAATCACCGCCCCTGTGTCCATGTCCAAAACCACCGTCAGATAACAATGCCCCTTACGCGCCGAGATTTCATCAATAGCGATCCGCTTGACGCTCTTCAGGCAAGGCCTCGAAAAGCGCTTGGTCAAATCCCGCTTCTGGATCTCTTTGATCGCATCCCAGGAGATACCCAGATGTCGGGCCACATCCAGGATAGTCATATGTCTCGACAGCTCCAGAGCATATCGTTCAAAGGCGTGGCTATAGGAAAACCGGGGATCGACAAATCCGAGCTTCTCCTGGTGGATCTTCCCACAACGCCGACATTCAAGCCGCTGAACTTCATAATCCAGAAACACCCGTTTCGATCCGATCGGAACCATCCGGAATCGCCTGGAAAGCGTGCCCCGGAGGATAACGTCCCGACTCCGGCATCCCGAGCACCGAAACTTTCCGCGTTTGCGCTTGACCGAGAAGATGATGGCGCCTTCTTGGTAACGGCTGTGAACATAGTCACAGCCTACCAACCCAAAACCATGGTACAAAAGACTCGTGGACATGCTTCCTCTTCTGTAATTGGAAATCTTTGACAAATTTCCTTTTGGGGCGTATGTCCATTTTTTTCAACTCCGAAAAGTACGCATCAACGGGATGAACCAAATATTTTCAGTAATTTAGCTATTTTGCAGAAGGCATACGTAACTTTAAAAGGGAGGGAAGTAAGATGAGAACAGATACAAAGAAAATGACAAAACCGATCTACGTAACCTGTCTAATTGTGACGATTCTTTTTCTTTTATCCGTAAACAGTGCGCATGCCGTGCGCCAGTGCAGCATGGGATCATCAGGGTCACAGGGATCTTGGTATATGGTGAACTCGATTGTTGCCAAGATCATCTCTGGAAATGTTCCTGATATTCGGTTGACTGCGGTGGTTTCTCCCGGCGCTTCCACCGAAAATATTAGAAGGATTCATGCGAAGGAGATGGAATTTGCGCTTTGCACGGGGGCTTCTTCCTATCTTGGATTTCACGGATTGGATATTTTCGCCCCTACCAAGCACGATATATTGGCTTGGTATACCGGTCAGCAGATGGCCTATGTAATTATAGTCCGTGCAGACTCCAACATTAAAAGTATTGCGGACCTGAAAGGCAAGGTGATTGCGCTCGACAAAAAAGGTACATCGGGTTACGTACAAACGCTGAGGATGCTTCAGCTTCATGGATTGAAACCAGGAGACTACACGGAATCCACCCAAGCAAGAGGGGATGCGGCCGGCGGTTTTATCGACGGCAGGATTGACTGCTGGTTTTATGCTAACACTCTAGCTTCACCACACATTACAAAGATGGTGGCGGCACGAGATGTGCGGTTTTTAGGTGTCGATAAAACGAAAATGAAAACGTTCATGGAAGAATATCCATATTATGACCTCAAGGACTATGAGGTTTTCAGGGGTCTCAAGCAATCCTTTACTTGGGTTTACTTCTATGAATGTTCCATTGTTGGAAGCTACCTTGATGAAGAGCTAGTGTATCAGTGCACAAAAGCGCTGTTTGAAAATATCGATCAATTACACGCGGCCAGTCCTGTATATAAAGAATACAACTTGGAAGGTGCCCTAAATGGAGCAAAAATATCCGTACATCCGGGGGCATTACGGTACTACAAAGAGAAGAATGTTAAGGGTTGGGATAACCCAAAGTTTCAATATAACCCTGGAAACCGCTAATTTCTTTTGACGGGTAGCTCCCCGCAGATTGCCGTGGGGAGCGAGTTTAGATAAATTCGAAAGCAGATACTTGTCTCAAAAAGCGGGCACTGAGTTGAGCGACCGGGGGAAGTGAAGCCGGGACTTAAGGTAGAGGAGCGACCCAAGCGCAATTCTTTGCGTCGCTGCAGGCGTCGCGAACCCTATGTTGATAGATTGGACATCTCGTTGGTGCAGATAATATTTCAAAGTTACAGGAGTATCGTACATGATAACGCTCGAGTTTTATGATCCATCCGGCAATACCGAGATAACCCAGCAGCACGCATCAAGGCTTAACGCCCTTGCAGGTAAGCGCATTGGTTTTTTGAGCAACGACCAGTGGCAGGCCTACCGCACACTGCCACTCATCAAGACGCTCTTGGAGGAAGACTTCCCAACTTGTGATCTGCTCCCTTTGGAAACGTTTCCACAAGGCATCCGCCCCATGTCCAGTGAAACAACGGCAAACATGGTCAAGGATAGGGGTGTCGATGCCGTGATCATCGGTAACGCGGCCTGAGGCTCCTGTGCCACCGCGTGCGGCCGTGCAGCCGCCAGAATAGAAGCCATGGGCATTCCAACCGTCATTTTGACACGTACCGATTTTGTGGGTGTCGTGGAAAATGCGCTGTCGGGGCTTGGTCTTTCTCCGGAAGCGGCCATGATCACGTTTCCGATGGATCTGTTCTTACCTGGGAGCGATATTGAACCCATTAGAAAGCGCCGCAGGGAGTTTTATGACGCCCTCACGACATGGAGACCCGAATTGGTCTCGATTGCACCAACAACAAACCGAGTCCTGAACATCGGAGGGAAGACCTACGAAGACGCCCTGATAAAAGCGAATAATCTGTTCATCGCGAACTTGTGGGGTGACGGCTTGTCACTCTTCCCGCCAACGATCGATCGTGTGGACTGGATTTTAAAGGGTACGGCACTGCCTCCCACGCATGTTATCGGCAAGTTTCCGCCGCGCGGCGCCGTCGCCACGGTTGAGTCCTGTGCAATCGCCCTATCTATGGCCGGAGGTCGGCCCGAATATTTGCCCGTTTTGATTGCCGCCGTAGAGGCTTTTCTTGATCCCCTCTCGGGAAGCGAAACCCTGCAGGCCGCATCCGGGAGCGCATTTCCGGTTGTCATCGTCAACGGTCCCATCGGCAGGAAGATACGGCTCAGTTCGTCTTTCGGTTGTCTCGGTCCGGACCCCCAGCGTCCCGCTGGTGCCTCTATCGGTCGGGCCCTCCGTCTCATGCAGCAGAATCTCGGCGGCGCCCTGCCGGGTGTTGGTTCTATGGCCAATTATGGCGCCATGCGCTATACGAATGTTATCATGGCCGAGGATGAGGAAGGGTTGCCCAAGGGCTGGCCGCCCCACGGTGCGGAGCGGCATGGATTTGCGCCGGGCTCCAACTCCGTTTCTCTTGTCTTTGCTAACGGTGCGGCCAACATTCGGCGGCGTGGCGCAAAAAAAGAGGCGCCGGAGGATGAGGCACTTCAGGGCATGCATCGCATGGCGGATTTTATGCGTACTCCCAATGTGGCTAACCTCGTCGGTTATGACAACGGTACGCCCGGTATCCTGATGATTCCCAAAGTTGTTGCTCAGATTATGACGGACCTCGGCTGGACGAAACAATCAATGCGTGAATTTCTGTGGGAGCATTCTAGAATTCCTGCTGACCAACTGCGACGATCAGGTGCGGCCCAGTGGATCGAGATTGGCGCAACTCCGGCCATGCTTGCGAGCCTCAAACTTGATCCCTGGCCGATTTCCGCAAGTCCCGACAATCTGGTGATAGTCTGCGCTGGCGGCGATCATCCGACCAACAGCTTCTGGCTGCAAGGTTACTGCCCACGCGTCATAGGACGCGAAATTCGCTTGCCGGAAGCATTTGACCGTTTGATAGACGATGCGAACCGTGATCTTGGCTGTGGCTCTGATAACTGCACGATTTGAATTCTCCACTTTGACCAAGGAACGCATTAACTAGCGGAGAGCAATACGATTAATTATAAACGTCTTTGAGCAAAAGAATCTGTTGTATCCGGTTTGGTTTTTAAGGCACAAAATTTTCATGCCCAGCGGGAATTCCCCGCCTTTAAAATGCAAAAGGTTATGAAGAAGACTGGGCGAGCACGAAATAACTTAAGGAGGTGAATAATGGCAGGACCTTTGGAAGGAATTAATGTGTTGAGTTTTTGTAGGGCTTTGTCAGGGCCTTTTGCTACCATGATTCTTGGAGACATGGGAGCTGAAATCATAAAAATCGAATCCCCTGAAGGTGACTCCTCGCGGTATAGCGGAAAATTGATCGAGGGAGTGAGTGGTTATTTCTTAAGTATAAATCGAGGGAAAAAAAGCATCACCTTTGATCTTAAAAATGAACGCGCTAAAAAGCTTATCTATGGGCTAATTGAAACTACTGATGTTCTAGTGGAAAACTTTCGTCCTGGAGTGATGGCCCGATTGGGATTTGGTTATGAGACGGTCAAGGAGATAAATTCCAGACTGATATATGCATCCCTTTCAGGATTTGGGCAAACCGGCCCCTATTCTCAGAAACCTGCATATGACATGGTCGCTCAGGCTATAGGAGGCGTAATAAGTATTACTGGCTCGGAGGAGCCAGGCTCCCCTCCTGTTCGGGTAGGTTATTCTATCGGAGATATGGCAGCCGGCATGTTTGCTGCTGCTGGAATTCTGGCGGCGTTGATTGAACGAGGGAAAAGCAATCGCGGACAATGGGTGGATGTGTCAATGGTTGACGGCCAGGTAGCGTTATGCGAGAACGCCATCGTCCGATATACCACCACCGGTGAAATTCCCAGACCCCAAGGGTCTCGACATCCATTATTCACTCCTTTTCAGGTTTATAACACCCAAGACAAACCAATAGTTGTAATCGCCATGTCGGAAAAGCTCTGGGGTAATTTCTGCAGAGCGGCAGGAAAAGAAGAATGGCTTGCCGATGAGCGCTATAATCCACGAGACCGTCGTCTTAAAAATTACCGTCAATTCGATTCGGAAATGACGGCTTTAATGAAAAGCAGGAGTTATGAAGATTGGGTCAATCTGTTTGAAGCTCACGAAGTGATGTATGCTCCGGTAAATGATATTGCAAATGTCACAAAAGATCCTCAGGTAATAGCCAGAGAGATGATTATAGAGTTGGAACATCCTAAGGCTGGTAAACACAGGATAGCGAACACCCCTATCAAATTCTCAAGGACGCCCAGTAAAATAGATAAGGCCGCACCAGAATTGGGCGCAGATACGTATGACATCCTGTCGAATCGTCTGGGTTTAAAGGATTCAGAAATCGATGAGTTAAAAGAAACTCGGGTCATCTGATCATGGAAATGAACGGTGCTGACGGCGATGGTGGACCCAATCGTTTGTACAACCGAACCGTTCAATTACACTTTAAACTGCTTGGTTGTCCGGGAATGTTTTCCACCTATATTTCTATTGCCGGCAGGCGGTGCCTTATCAAATGGATTTTTTATGACATCGGCAAACAGGAAGGTAACTGTTCGTATTTCAATTCTTTCATTCTTATTCTTACTGATGGCGGATATAAAAAACTAATTTTATCATGAGAGGAAACAGCGATGAAAGCAATGGTCATTGTCAGGGGCGCAGACGGCAGGAAAATGGAATTGCAGGATGCCCCTGTACCAAAGCCGGGAACGAAAGAATTGTTAATCAAAGTAAAGGCCGCGGCCCTGAATCGTGCCGATCTTTTTCGTGTCCAAGGAACCTTTCCGTATACAACACGGCCAGGAATGCCCGACATCATCGGGGGGGAGGCTGCGGGTATCGTTACGGATATGGGCGATAAAGTCGGTGGATTTGCCGTGGGTGACCGTGTTATGGGCATGTGTTTAGGCGGATACGCCGAATTTACAACCATCCATCAGAGCCTGGCCTTTCCAGTGCCGGATAACCTGAGTTGGGAAGAAGCAGCTGCGGTTCCTGTCTCCTTCATGACTGAACATAACGCCATCATTACAACCGGTCGTCTCAAGGTAGGGGAATCAGTTCTGGTGAACGGTGCATCCTCAGGTGTCGGCATTGCGGCTATTCAGATTGCCAAATTATGGGGTGCAAAACCCCTGATCGTCATGGCGGGCTCACCTGAAAAACTTGATGCCCTCAGTGCCCTCGGTGCGGACCTAGGTATAAACTACAAAACAGAAAACTTTAAGGACGCCGTCCTCGCGGCGACAGATGGAAAGGGTGTCGATTTGATCATCGATCACGTCGGCGGCCCCCATTTGGCAGACAATCTGAAGTGCATAGCCTTAAAGGGGCGGCTGGTTAGCGTGGGCAGGTTGGCCGGTATTGTCGGTGAGCTTAATATGGATCTCTTAGCACTCAAAAGGGTAAAACTCATCGGCGTCACCTTCCGAACACGGACAATGTCTGAGCGGATCAATATTGCGCGCAAGGTCATGACTGATATACTGCCCCTCCTTGCCACCGGCCGATTAAAACCTGTGATTGATCGAATATTTCCTCTTGATCAGGCTGTCGATGCACATAAATACATGAGCTCCAACATCCAGTTTGGGAAAATTGTTCTTTCCGTATCCTCTTGATATGTTATTTAAGGGTCTAGACTAACTGAGAGGTTTTTCTCTCAGGATTTTTAGTGTCCCCTTCGGGGATGGTTGAAACTCCGCGCCTTTAGGCGAAGAGAAGTTTGACGAAGCTCTCAAGAGACAAGCCGCTGTATCTTTTCAATAGATTCACCCCAGCTCAAGCTGGGGGCCTTACTGTTTCGGCGTTTTATGCCGACCAACCATTCACACTTCAAGGACGTATATTCGCGTGAGTGGTTGGAAATGCTCATTTATCCACGGGTAAACCTGTGGTATTCTGTCTACGATCGCCGAACCCTTCGGCTTACAGCCGATGGTGATTCAGTTAATCGCAAGAGGACATAGGCCAATCTCTCAAAGTATTGTGACTGGCCAGTGTGTTAATTACATTGTATTAATAAGGAGATTCCAATGGTGGACAAGCGTAATGAGAGGATCGATGAGTTGCGTGAAGTAAAGAAACGAGCCCTCAGCGGTGGGGGTGCAGATAAGGTCGCTGCCCAGCATGAAAAGGGGAAGATGCTTGCCCGTGAAAGGCTTGATTATCTTCTCGATAAGGGAAGTTTTGTTGAATTCAATATGCTTCTCGGATATGCCTTGAACGCACCTGGTGATGGCATTGTGAGTGGTTATGGTATGATAGATGGGCGTCGGGTATGTATCTATTCTCAGGATCCAACGGTCAGAGGAGGGTCGATTGGCGCACTGCATGGTTTTAAAATGTATCGCGCTGTTGAATGGGCTATACAGATGGGAGTCCCCCTCGTTGGCCTCCATGATTCTCCCGGCGCACGCCTCCCCCAGTTAACAGAAAAGGGAGGTGGAATGGGGAGTGGCGCGGTGGGACGCAGGAGCGGCGGTTCCGTTTTCTTTCCGAACACGCAGGCATCCGGTGTTGTACCTCAAATCTCCGCGATTCTGGGGAGTTGTGCAGGTATATCAGTCTATTCGCCCGCCCTGCACGATTTTATTTTCATGGTGGATAAGCAGAGTCACATGTTTATAACGGGGCCGCGCATGGTGAGGGAAGTCATGGGGGAAGAGCTCAGCTATGATGAGTTGGGGGGAGCTGCGGTTCACTGTAAGGTGTCGGGTGTTGCCGACAGGAGGTTCCAGAGCGAGAAAGAGTTGCTTGACGGGATCAAAGAACTTCTTCGTTATCTTCCCGCGAATGCTAAGGAAAGGCCTCCGGTAGCTGTAAACGATGAGCTGCTGGAAATGACCAATGACAAATTTTTTGATATTGTTCCATCTACGCCAAACCGGCCCTACGACATGCACAAAATAATTTATTTGATTCTTGACGGGGGACGTTTTTTTGAAATAAAGCCGGAATTTGCCGGGGAAATGATTGTCGGTTTTGGAAGGTTGAAGGGTCAAACGGTAGGCATTGTTGCGAATCAGCCGATGGTTCGGGCGGGGTGTCTTACCGTCGATGGTTCAGACAAGCAGGCGCGATTTATGCGGTTCTGTGACGCTTTCAATATTCCGATCGTTCTGCTGATCGATACGCCGGCCTATATGCCTGGCAAGAACCAGGAACATGCCGGGATCATCCGACATGGTGCCAAAGTCCTCTATGCGTTATGCGAGGCGACCGTCCCCCGGATGGCGGTGATTATAAGGAAAGTTTACGGAGGGGGCACGTTGGGGATGGGTGTTATACCGGGTTTGGGTACCGACCTTGTTTATTCATGGCCCACAGCAGAAACGGGAGTGCTGGGCGCCGATGCCTCAGTCGAGCTCTATTTTGGAAAAGAGATTGCTGCGGCAAAGAATCCGGAGGATTTAAGAAGGCAGAAGACTCAAGAATTTAATGACCGGTATTCCAACCCGGTACGAGATGCATCCACAAATTGGGCGTTGGCCGACATTATCGAACCGCGAGAGACGAGAGATGTTTTAATCCGGGGTCTTGAATTTCTCGCAAACAAAAAACGGGACAGTGGGACCCCGAAGCGTCATGGGAATATTCCCCTGTGATCTCAACATTCGGGTAGATATCGGAGCAAACTCCGAACAGGTACCTCCATCAATTAATGTACACCGTTCTCCGTTCGGTATCCGGTATAAGGGCCGAACATCTTGAAATACCAGTGTACAGACAAATACAGCCGCACTCCCCAATTTCTGGATGGGAATATGGAAAATCAATATCTGGAGGAATCAAATACTGTTTGAACTAGACTTGATTTCTATATAATATCTTTAGGTAATACCCTTGCTTTTCTGATGCATAAAGGTTCATTTAATAATAATATCATAAGCGCAAAAGATACACTGAAAAAGTGATGCCATCATTTGTATTAACAACAATGCTTGGGGAAAGGATATGATAAGACCGATAATGAAAAGCGACAATGAACTGCTTGTCAACAGGGAAGGCCCTATTTGTACTATAACAATAAATCGTCCGGAAAAACTCAACGCACTTTCCCCAAATTGTTTAATAAAAATGTCTAAAATACTTAACGAACTCTCAGAAGATGCGAAGGTGCGCTCAGTTGTAATTTGTGGAGCAGGAAGTAAATCTTTTTCATCTGGGTATGATATCGAAGCTCTTTCCGTCAGCGAGACTATAAAAACTAACAAGAGTCGTCCTATTGACCTTGCTATTCAATCGATTCTGGCTTTTCCTTATCCGATTATAGCAATGATTAACGGATACGCTTACGGAGCAGGTTGTACGATTGCCCTTAGTTGTGATATCCGAGTTGCCTCAAGAAATGCTCGAATTGGGATGCAGAATGCTAAACGCGGGCTTGTCCCTTCGCTTGATGAATTGAGCTTATTTATCAGAATAATCGGTTTCAGTCGCACTCTTGAGATTTTCCAAACTGGCCGAACCTATGATAGCCAGCAATGTTTAGAGATGAATCTTGTAAACTATGTAGTTGATAATGATAAATTAAAAAGTTTTACTTATGATCTGGCAAAGGAACTTTCAGAAAATGCCCCCTTAGCTCTTCGTGGTACTAAGATAATTCTAAATGAGATAAGATATTATCCAATATTACCTGAGGAGATTGTGAACAAAGCCCAATCACTCCGAGTTGCAGCCAACAATAGTGAGGACAAAGAGGAAAGTATAAGAGCGTTCAGGGAAAAAAGAAAGCCCCGGTTCAAGGGGCGCTGAGTATCATCATACAAAAGCCGGAGGGCGGGATTGCCGCGTCTCCGGCCTGTATCGTTCCCTTCAGATCACAGCTATTGTTTCATCAACTCCACTCCCAGGTCGAAGGCCGTGAGATTGTCGGCCATTTTCTCCGCGGGGAGGGTTCGGGAGAGGGCCGCCTCAAAGTCGCCCCGGCCCACGGGAAGATCGCCCACGGCCGAGAGGGCGCCGATCATGATGATGTTTCCCAGGATGGCGTTCCCCAGCTTGACGGCCTCGTCCGTGGCGTCAATAAACCAGGCGCGGGCGGAGAGCTTCTTCAGTGTTTCCTTGATTTCATCGAGGGACGGATAGGAGAGCCTTCCGGCAATAACGCCGGCGGGGTAGATGGCACGGGTATTCGTGAGGACCTTCACCGCAGGATTGCCGTACCCGGCCAGCACCCGGATCGCCTCGATCGGTTCGAGGGTGACCACCACGTCGGCCTTTCCTTTCGGGACCTGCGGGCTCCAGGTGGATTTGGAGGACACCCGTATGTGGCTCATCACCGAGCCGCCCCGCTGTGATGCGCCGAAGGTCTCTCCGATGGTGACGAAGAATCCCTTTTGCACCAGCATGTTTGAAAAGACGCGGGATGCCATGACGTTTCCCTGGCCGCCCACGCCGGTAATGATAATATTATAGGGGTCTTTGGGTAATCGGTACGCAGTCATCGCTTCAGGCCACCTCCTCCCGTTTGATCGCCCCCTGAGGGCAGATATCGGCGCAGACGCCGCAGCCCACACAGATAACCTCGTCGATCTCGGCCTTCTGTTTTTCAGCGTTCCAGATGAGGCCGGGGCAGCCGAATATCCGTGTGCAGAAGCGACCGCAGCCGCATTCTTCGCCGATGCAGATGGTCTCGTCCACATGGACGGTGTAATCCTTTTTGTTTTTCCTCTGGGGGCTGAGGGCGCAGGCCTTGCGCATGATCAGCACCTTGACGCCGCTCGTGTCCTCGATCAGTTCGTTCAAAGTCTCCCGGGTTCCCTCCAGATCGAAGGGATCTCTGATCTCGACCCGGGCGCCGATCCCTTCGCAGATGCGGGCGATATCGATAGGAGGAACCGCCTCGCCCAGCACATTGTGGTCCAGACCCGGATGGGGCTGGAATCCCGTCATGGCGGTGCCGCTGTTGTCCAGTACCACGAGTGTGATATTCGACCGGTTGTGGACGGCATTGACAAGGGCGGGGATGACGGCGTGGTAAAAGGTCGAGTCCCCGCAGACCGCCAGTATGGGCTGATCCATGCCGAACTGCCCCAGTTTTCCGAAGCCGCTGGCGATTCCGGCGCCCGACCCCATGGAGTGGAGCGTCTTGAGGGTATTGAAGCCGGTCGAGCCGATGGCCATGGTGTAACAGCCGATGTCGCCGCAGACGAACCCCTGCCGGTTATCCATTTCGAGGGCGTTGTGGATGCTGAAGAAGGACGCCCGGTGCGGGCAGCCGGGGCAGAAGACCTGTTCCCGGTTCGGCGCGCGCGCAATGACGGAGGCCTGCGCTTCCCGGCCGTATTCTTCCGGGACCGGTACATAGTCGATTCCCAGGACGGAGCTCAGGGCCGCGATGACGAGATCGGGGTTCATTTCCCCCGTCATGGGGATGGTTCCGTCATTCTTTCCGTAGAAGGTCTTGACGCCGATCTCTGCTGCCTGTTCGGCGGCCAGGATCTTCACATTCTCCTCTAGGAAGGGAAGCACTTCCTCTACAATCATAACCTTGTCGGTTCTCGAAAGATGTTTTGCCAGCAATTTCGGCGGCAGGGGCCAGGTGGTTCCCATCTTGAGAAGACCCACGCGGTCTTCCGCGCCGAGAACGTTGACCGCCTCCCTGCTGTAGAGATAGCAGGCGCTGCTCGTAATAAGAAGAAGGTCCGGCCTCTCCGGCCCCTCATAGGTGTTGAAGGGGCAGCCCTCGAAAATCTCCCGCGCCTTTCTGATCTTTTCCTGCTGCTGCTGATGTTTCCAGGCCACGGGGGCGCTGATGATGATTCCCTCGTCAGGATCAAGGGCAAAACCGTCAAACCTGAATTCGGCCCTCCGTTTCTCCGCGGGGAGTCTTCCATAGGTTATGTTTCCGCTGGCGTGAGACATGCGGGTCACGCTCCTGACGACCACGATCTGCCTGAGCTCCTCCGAAAGATCGAAGGCCCACTTCGTCATGTCCTTCGCCTCCTGGAAATTGCCCGGCTCCAGAAGGGGAATCTCCAGGAGCCGCGCGAAGAACCGTGACTCGCCTTCGTTGACGCTGGACAGGGCTCCCGGATCGTCGCAGGTGACCATGACAAATCCTCCCCTCGTTCCCGACCCGGCGAGGTGGAGCAGAAAATCGGATGCCACGTTCACACCGTTCTGCTTCATGACGCAGAGCGCCCGCAGCCGGGAGAAGGATGCCGCCGCCGCCACTTCGAGGGCCACCTTCTCGTTGACGGACCACTCGACATAGAGATTGGGTTCTTTCGCTACCTTCGACAAGTTTTCGATGATCTCCGATGACGGCGTGCCCGGATACCCGCTGGCGACATTCACACCGGCCTCCAGGGCGCCCCGCACAATTGCCTCGTTCCCCATCACCAGGCAGGAAGCGCCTTCTTTCTCGTCTGTCAGATAAGACATCGTCTCTCCCCTATGCGGTCAGCCCTTCGAGGATCTCAGCGCTGATCCTCAGATAGGATTTTGTTTCATTACCCTGCGTGTTGATCATTCCTTCGCCCCGTGCCTTGGAAAGGCCCCGTTTTTTCTTGTTTCCCGCGGCCCAGATCAGGTGTTCGCGGTTTTCCTCCGGCAACGCAGAGAGCGTCAGGTATCCCTCCTGTGCCGCCTCCTCGACGATTCTTCTTCCCCGGTCCGTTCTGATGATCAGGGTATTCATGTCGGGGTGTCCCTCCATGACTCCGACCGAAAGGTCTGAAAATTCAGAAGTCATATCGATACAATAGGAACACCCATTGGGCACAAGCTCACGGATTTCATTCAGCGGAATCTCCAGTTTTGTCCCGCTATCCCCGAACACTTCCATAATCTCCGAGGGCGGGGGAGGGATATCGATCTTCCTGATCCGGTCGATCTCGATCCGCCCGGCGAGGAAGGGCTCGAAGAGCCTGAAATCGATGGCCCAGGTGCAGAACAGACCGATGACAAGCCCGAAGGGGTTCACGCAGTCATCCGCCTTTAACGGGTTTGAACTCATCAGGGCCGCGGCCAGGACCTGACAAGGGGTGCCGACGAGACCGATATTCCGGTGTCCCTTCTCGACAGCCTGATTTAATGCCGAAAGCGTCGGCGCCGCCGTGTACTTCGAAGCGGCGCAGGCAAGGACGTCCTGCGGGACGGTGACAAAACGGGGAAGGGGGAGGAGACCCCTCCGGTCGGTCAGGACCGCACCGCTTACATATCTCTTCTCAAGGGCGAAATACATGAGGGCGGAGACGACCCCACCGGCCTGGGAGGCCACATTCTTCAGCCGGCCGCCGGCCCTCGTCGCGCTGATGGATTGATATGATCCGAGAGGATTTCCGTCATAGGGTCTGCCGAACAGGTGCCGGGAAACCATATCAAGATCGACGTCGACCTTGGGACAGTAGGCGAAGCACCGTCCTTCATCGACGACGCAGGGAAAGAGCACCGCCGTTTTCCCGCGGTGCGAACGGTGGTAGGGGCACAGGTCGATACAGGCCCCGCATCCCGTGCAGAGGCGGGCGTCGAGAACATATTTTTTCAGTTCCTCCTGTCCCCTCCTGATCACTCTTTTTTCCATCCCATCCGACCCCCATTTCGATTGGTACGATAACAACCACCGCGCCGCGTACGAATATGAGGTAAAACGTACCTGTTTCTCCGGACGGTGTCAATTATTTCTTGGGTGAGAATGGTCGATTCCCTCGGACGAAATAACGGAGTCGGTGAGGAGCGTGCGCCCCGGTGTTTCCCATGGACACCCACCCGTTTTTGTGGTAGCTACCTGCAAGGATTTCAGGAGCCTGTGCAGAATACGATGCGGGGATTGTCATGGGTGTGAAACGGGTAGGGATTATAGCGAACAGCAGCAAGGAGAAGGCCCCTGAGTACGCGTTGCGGCTTGCCGAGTGGCTCTCGGGAAGAAGGGTGGAGGTTCTCTTCGAGGAGGAGATAGCGTCCGCCGTGAACAGGCCCGGCGTCTCCAGGAAGGACCTGGCGTCCGCGGTGGATATCCTGGTAGTCTTCGGGGGCGATGGGACGCTTCTTCTGGCGGCGCGCCTGGCCATGGGGTCCCGTGTGCCCATCCTGGGAATCAACATGGGGGGGCTCGGTTTCATGACGGTGGTCAACCTGGACGAGATGCTCGGCGCCATGGAGCTTGTTCTCGCCGGTAATTGCACCACATCCCGGCGGATGATGCTGAACGTGTCCGTGGAAGGGGTGGAGCATCCAGCGCTCAATGATGCGGTCATCAACCGGGGGGGGCTCTCACGGATGGTCAATCTGGAGACCTTCCTTGATGGGAAATATCTGACCACCTTTAAGGCGGACGGCCTGATCGTCTCTACCCCGACCGGCTCCACCGCCTACTCTCTTTCGTCGGGCGGGCCCATCGTGATGCCGGAACTCGATTCCATCATCATCAACCCCATCTGTCCGCACACCCTGACAAACAGGCCTCTTGTGCTTCCCCCCGAGTCCGCCGTAGAAGTGGTCGTCTGGGCGAAGGAGGGGGAGGCATCGGTGACGCTCGATGGCCAGGATCTTTTCATTCTGAAGTCGGGCGACCGGGTGGGTATCCGGAGATCGAAGGATCACATACATCTCGTGGAATCTCCCCATCGCGATTACCTGGAGATTCTGCGGACCAAGCTGGGATGGGGCGGACTGCCCGGATGAGATGCTGACGGACCTGAGCATACGGAATTTTGCCATCATCGATGAGCTGCATGTTTCCTTTACCGGGGGATTGAATATGCTGTCCGGGGAAACAGGCGCGGGCAAATCGATCATCATCGGCGCCATGAGCCTCCTCCTGGGGGACCGGGCGTCGAGCGATCTCGTACGCTCTTCGGCGGATTCGGCGGTCGTCGAGGCCCTCTTTGACGTCAGAGGCAACAAAGAAGTGCAGGCACGGCTGGAAGAGGGCGGCATGGCGGGGGGCGACGAACTCCTTCTCAAGCGAGTGGTGTCGCGGGAAGGGCGCAACAAGGTCTATATCAACGGCAGTCAGGCGACCCTGGGGATGCTCGCGTCGCTCGGAGAGGTGCTTGTCAACATCTGCGGCCAGCGCGAGCATCAGATTCTTCTGGATGCCGACAATCACATCGACATCCTGGATGCCTTCGGCGGACTCATGCCGTTCAGGAACGAATTTCTTGCTCTCTATACCGATTGGCAGGGATTGAAGAAGAAATTGGGAGGGCTGGAAGCGAAGAACAATGAAAAGCTCGAGAGGGAAGAACTCCTGAGATTCCAGCGTGATGAGATTGAAAAGAGCGATGTGCGGGTCGGGGAAGACGCGGCCCTTCAGGACGAAAAGAGAATCCTGGCCAATGCGCAACGGCTCGATGAATGCGCGGGGAGGGCGCATGACGCCCTCTATGCCGCGGAAGGGTCGGTTCTTGAACGGCTGAGAAGCATTATCGACGATATCAAAGAGGTCAGGAAGATAGACCCTGGCCTCAAGGTTTCTGAGGAGGAGATCGAGTCGGCCTTCTTCACTCTGGAGGACAGTGCGTTCTCGCTGAGGGATTACGCGAAGGGGATCACCTTTGACCCGGCGAGGCTGGAGGCGATCGACGACCGCCTGGCCTTCCTGGGACGGCTCAAGCGCAAGTACGGCGCCGCCATAGAGGATATCCTGAAAAAGAAGAGAGAGATCGCGGCGGAACTGGAAGGGATCGCCGGTCTCGGGGAGGAGATCGCACGCGTCTCGGAGGAGATCGCACGGAGGGAAGAGGGGCTTCTGGAAAAGGCGGAAGGGCTGTCGGCGCGGAGAAGAGAAGCCGCCGGGGTCCTGAAGGGAACGATCGAGGAGGAGATACATTCGATGCGGATGGCCGATACGGTCTTTGAAGTCCGGTTTGCGGCCCCTCCCGGCGAAGGGGATATTTCTTCCCTGAATCCGAAGGGAATGGACGAAGTGGAGTTTTATCTGTCCACCAACGTGGGGGAGGATCTCATGCCGCTCAACCGCATCGCCTCCGGGGGGGAACTGTCCCGCATCGTCCTGGCTATGAAGAAGGCGCTGGCGGGATCCGGCGCGGTGGGAACCGTCGTCTTCGACGAAGTGGACAGCGGGATCGGCGGCGCTGTGGCTGAGGTGGTGGGGAAAAAGCTGAGGGACGTATCCCGGCATCATCAGGTGATCTGCATAACCCATCTGCCTCAGATCGCCTGTTTCGGCGATGCCCACTTCCGTGTCACAAAAAGGGTGCAGGGGGAGCGAACCAACGCCGGGGTGGATCTCCTGTCTGAGGAGGAACGTCTCGACGAAATCGCCCGGATGCTGAGCGGTGTGGAGATAACGGAGAAGACCAGACAACACGCGTCAGAGATGCTGCATATGTCGGGCCGATACAGGAGCGCAGACGAAGCGAAAGAGGGTGGTGGACGATGCTGAGAAAGGCGAAGGTAAGCGACGTGCGGATGATCCATCAGATGATCAACCAGTCCGCAAGCAAGGGGGAGATGCTTTCTCGGTCTCTCATGGATCTGTACGCCAGTCTCCGCGACTTTTTCGTGTATCTCGACGATGAGGGCTTTCTTGTCGGTTTTTGTGCCATGCATATCTTCTGGGAGAATCTGGCCGAGATCAGGTCCCTCTACGTGAGGGAAGAGGGCCGGAGGGCGGGAATCGGCAGAAAGCTCGTGGAGGCCTGCATCTCCGAGGCGATTACCCTGGACCTCCTCAGGATATTCGCCCTCACCTATCAGACCGAATTTTTCGCGAGCCTCGGCTTTGTGGTCACCGACAAGTCCAATCTCCCCGAAAAAGTCTGGTCCGATTGCTTCAAATGTCCCAAATATCCCGATTACTGCGATGAAGTCGCCATGGTCATCGAACTCTGAGATATGGACACCCTGAGCCTGGTATCACACAACATGGAAAATAAGGGAATGGATGAAGGCGGCGGAATCGGCCTGGGCACCTTTTTTGATCCTGAATCGGTGGCGGTAATCGGGGCTTCCAATGGGCCCTTCAATCTCGGGGCGACGATCTGCAGGACCCTCAGAGAGTATTCCTCCTTCGCGGGACCGGTGTATGCCGTCAACAGAAAAGGGGAGTCTGTGCATGGGTGCGCGGGGTTTGTCTCCGTGACGGATATCCCGGAGGATGTGGACCTCGCCGTTATCATAACCCCCGCCGTGGTGGTCCCTTCTTTTGTGAAACAGTGCGGTGAAAAGGGCGTCGGGCATATCATCATAGAGAGCGCGGGGTTTGACGAGGAGGGCGAGCGGGGAAGGGCGATGCAGCGGGAGATAAGCGAAACGGCCCGTGAATATGGCATCAGGATTATGGGCCCCAACTGTCTGGGGGTGCTGAATACCCGCAACCAGTTCTGCTGTTTTTATGGTGTTCCCGAGGACGGATTCGAGGCGTTCATGTCGGAGCCGGGGACCGTGTCCTATATTATCCAGAGCGGCGGGGTGGTGGCCGTTGTCCTCGAATCCCTCATGAAGGATGTGGTGAAGGCAAACAAGGTGATCAGTATCGGGAACAAGTCCGATGTGGATGAGTCGGATTTGATAGAATATCTGGCCGGAGATGACACCACCGAGGTGATCGGCCTGTATCTTGAAAATGTCCAGCAGGGCCGGAAATTTCTGAACGCGGCCCGGAGCGCCGGAAAGCCGATCCTTGTCTACAAGGTGGGCCGGACGGAAGAGGGGACGCGGGCCGCCCTGTCACACACGGCGGGGATGGCCAACAACGATGTCCTGTTTGAAGGTGTCTGCAGGCAGGCGGGGGTTCTGCGGATCAATGCCATCTCGGAACTGCATTCCATCCCGAAGATGCTGACACGGATGCCCCTCCTCCGGGGGAGAAAAATCGCCGTCTTCACCAATTCGGGCGCCTTCGGAGGGATTACGGCGGACCTGCTGGTTGAGGCTGGCCTCGAAATGGCGCGGCTGTCCCCCGAAACCCGGGAGCGATTGAGCGCGACGGGGCAGATTTTCAATGCCTCCAATCCCATCGATCTGGGACCCGCCCTTTCCATGCAGACCTTTCTGGAGATATTCGATATCCTCCTTTCATCCGAGGATGTGGACGGGCTGCTGCCGGTTCCCAGCCTGTGGCATCCCATGATTATCGATGCCATCGCCAAGCTGGTCAAAAAATGTCATCAGTACCGCAAGCCCGCGGCCATCTACACCCCCAACGCCGTGTACAAGACGGTCTCGTACCGGGAAAAATACGGCGTGCCCCTTTTTGAATCACCCGAGGAGGCAGTGCGGGCGCTCCAGTGCTCCTACCGGCACTACCGGTCCTCATCACGGAAAAACAGTGCCGGGAACGGGAACAGCAGATATCGCGGGGAGAAGGCGTGATGAAAGTTTCCCGCTCCGTGAAGTTATTGTGCCTGGTCTGTCTGATGGCGGGATCGGTATGCAGCGTCCCGCTCCGTGCCGCCGCGGAAAAAATGGTAACCATCGTTCATACCAATGATCTCCACTCCCACCTCCTGGGTTTTTCTCCCAATATCGATTATACCCCCCTGGAGGTCGGGGACGATAAGACGGTCGGCGGATGGGCCCGGATAGCGGGCGTGATCGATGACGTGAAGCGCAATCGATCCAACCCGGTCCTGGTCCTGGATGCCGGCGATTTTACGATGGGTTCGCTGTTCCACCTGTTGAGCAGGGAAGAGGCCTTCGAACTCAGGCTGATGGGGGAGATGGGGTACGATGCGGTCACGCTCGGTAATCATGAATTCGACCTCAAACCCGCCGGCCTGGCGCGTATCCTCTCCACCGCGGAACAATCGGGGAAGATTCCGTCGATCGTCCTCTCCAACGCCATCTTCAGCGCTGACAGCGCGGCCGATGATGATCTGGAAAAGATTTTTGAGCGGGGCCTCGTTCAGCCGTACCGGATGATCGAACGGGACGGAATCCGAATCGGCATCTTCGGCCTCCTGGGGAGGAATGCCGCCGGGGTGGCCCCTTTTGCATCCCCCGTGAGGTTTGAGGACCCGGTCATCTCCGCCCGGAGAATGGTGGAGAAGCTTCGCGGGGAGGAGAAGGCGGACATGGTGATCTGCCTGTCCCACAGCGGTCTTCACGACGATCCGGAGCGATCCGAGGACGAGGTCCTCGCGAGGAAAGTTCCCGGAATCGACATCATTATCAGCGGCCACACCCACACAAAGACCGACCTGAGGAAGGTACAAGACACTCTTATTGTCCAGGCCTGGTACTATGGAAGACAGGTCGGGGTGATGGACGTTACGTTGGCGGACGGGCGCGTGGCGCTGAAGAATTACCGCCTCGTCCCTGTCGATGACTCCATCGACGGCGATCCCCGGATTGCCGGGCTGATTGAAAGTATTGAGTCGCGTGTCGACGAAGAGATACTGGTACCGAATGGTCTGGGGTTCCGCCGGATTATAGCCCACACTCCTTTCCCTCTGGAGATCAGGGAGGACGAATGCGGCCTGGGGAATCTGATCGCCGATTCGATTCCCTGGTACATCAACAACCATGGATTCGATCCGGATGATGGAGCCCCCCCGGTCGAGGTGGGGGTCATCAGCAACGGGGTGATCCGCGATGCCATCGAACCCGGGAAAACGGGGAATATCGCTGTCTGTGACGCCTTCCGGGCCGTCCCTCTGGGGATCGGGTTTGATGATCAGTCAACCATCGGATATCCCCTGATATCCTTTTATATCTACCCCGCGGAGGTGAAAAAGGCCCTGGAAATACTGACCAGTATCCATCCCCTGAAGGGGCCTGATTATTACCTCCAGACCTCCGGGATAAAATTTTCATATAACCCTCACCGGGTGATTTTCGACCGGGTGACGGAGATATGGCTCGGCGATGAACGGAGGGGGTACACGCGGCTGGATTATTCGTCGTCTAACAAGCGGCTTATCCGGGTTGCCGCCGATATCTACAATGCCACCTTTTTAAAGGTTGTGGGAAACTTTACCTGGCATATCCTGGATATTGTTCCCAAGGATCAAAAGGGAAACCCCGTTGCCGATCTGAAGACCCTTCGGGTGGATGCGGACGGACAGACCCCCGGCATCCAGGATCTTAAGGAATACAGGGGGTTTCTGGAATATATCGGGTCCTTTCCCGATACCACGGGGGACGGGGTGCCGGATATTCCGGAACGATACCGGGGAAAGCTGGGGCGCCAGCTGGTCGAGCCAAGCTGGAACCCGTTCAGGCTCCTGAAAAGGGGCTCCCCTGTTACATGGTTCGCCTGCGGAGCGCTTCTCATTGCACTTCTCATGGTCTTTTTATTCGCCCTCCTTCTTCGGGGCATGATCAGGAGGTCGAAAGGAAGGCGTCTCATTGACTGACATCATATCCCATGGCTCTGCGGCCTGAACGGGCGACAGCGGAGCGCGGCCCGTTATGTCATTGAGATTCTTTTGCCCTTCTGGTACAGGCACACGGTATGAATATTCAACTGCGCTGTGGGTTTCAGGTATGAAAAGAGGACTCTTTTTTCTGTGTGTTTTTTTTCTGGCGGGGTGCGGCCTGATCGCGCCCGAGCGGGGAGAGGTTCCCCCTCTTGTCCCGGTATCGCACCGTGACCGTCCTCCCCTTGCAGACGATCTTGACCGGGCGTCTCTGGATCTCGCTGTCCAAAGGAGTATGGAATATTACAACCGCCTGCCCGAGACGAGAGAGGTCCGGTTCGGGGACCGTGTCTGCACGGTGAAAGAGCTGAAGGATTCCCTTCGGGATTTTCTGGGGATTGTGAGGACGTCTGATTCGGACAAAGAGATGGCCGGGAAGATCGAAGAGCGGTTCGATCTGTACCGGAGTACCGGCCGGGAAGGGGGAGATGTTCTGTTCACGGGATACTATGAACCGATGCTTGACGGGTCATTTGAGCGGACGGATGAGTACCGCTACCCCATCTATCGAACCCCTGATGATCACATCGCCATAGATCTGGGAAAGTTCAGGGAAAAATACAAGGGTGAGCGGATCGTGGCCCGGATGGAAGACGGCCGTCTTGTTCCCTACTATACACGCGAAGATATCGATATCAAGAGGTCTCTTGAGGGGAAGGGACTGGAACTCCTCTGGCTTTCCGATCCTGTTGACATTTTTTTCCTGCAGATTCAAGGGTCCGGCGTAGTGAAACTCCCCCATGGAAGCCTCGTCCAGGTAAGCTACGAACAGAGCAACGGCCATCCCTACAGCAGCATCGGGAGAATCCTGGTAGACCAGGGAAAGATGTCCATGGAAGAGATTTCACTTAAAGCGATCAAGCGGTACCTGCAGGAACACCCTGACGAGATGTTCGATATCTTGAGCCATAATGAAAGTTATGTCTTCTTCCGTATCGTCGAAGAAGGTCCTGTCGGGGGGCTCGATGTGCCGGTGACCTCAGGCAGGACCATCGCCACGGATCCGAAGGTCTTTCCCCGGGGCGCCCTCGCCTTTATCAGGGTAAAAAAACCGGTTATCGATGGAGCGGGCGCCATAGTTTCCTGGGAGCCCTTCTCCCGGTTCGTGCTCAATCAGGACGCGGGCGGCGCGATCAAGGGCCCTGGACGGGTTGATCTGTTCTGCGGAAGGGGGCGTGACGCGGAGATCATGGCCGGTCACCTGAAGGAAGAGGGGGAACTCTACTTTCTGGTGAAGAAGCGGCAGCCCTCGTAGCAACCTGTCTCTGTAAATCTATTCTATATAAGCGCGAAAGCAAAAGATGCCGTTGTTCCGAGATTGACCGCGATATTCAATCCGCACAGCATTTCCAGCGTGTTTCTGTTTGTATCCTTTCTCATGAACAGACCCACCATGATCAGCGCTGGAAGCATCATGACGGGTATATACAGATACAGGGCCCTGGCGGGGACGCCTGCGCATATGGCGCACACCGCCGCTCCCCATGAGAGGACTGAGACCGAGGCATAGAGCGCAATGCCCCGCTCAATTCCCAGACGGACCAGGATGTTCCGTTTCCCCGTCGCCTGATCCGCCGGGTGGTCGGGGAATTCGTTGAGGAGTATCACATTGAACACCGTGAGACCAACGGGAACCCCCATCCAGTGGACAAAGGGGTGCAGATACCCCGCTTGGATATAGAAGGCCGCTGCTATTGGAAGCCAGCCGTAACAGAATCCTATAAAGATTTCCCCGACCCCCCTTGCCACCAGCCGCACCGGCCTGATGGAGTAGAAGAATCCCGAGGCGATGCCCGAGATGCCCAGGGGTATCGTGTATGGCCCTGTGTCGAGACCGAACTGGAGAATGATCCCGATACATCCGGCGCTGACAAGGGCGATGATGCTCGCGCGCAGGGTGTCTCTTCTGGAAATGATGCCTTCCTGAATGACGCCGGAACCCCCTGAAAACCTGCTTCGGTACATGCTTCGGGACAGGGCGTCTTCCTGGTAGTCGGAATATTCGCCGGCATAGTAGGTGGAGAGCATGACGGCGATGACAGCCAGCATTCCCGTGGCGCCTGTGACCGCATCACAGACCCTTTCCGTCCGCCACGCCAGAATGGTGCCGAGGATGAACGGGAATAGTCCTACCGAGTGAAAGGCCGGCCGTGAGAGCTTGAGCCATCCTGCCGATTTCCGTATCAGGATCGAAGTTTTCATGGTAATGGCATCGCTCCGTACATGAGGGTTCTTTCATATATGACGGTTTCGTGAAAAGTCGCGGTAACCGCCTGTGAGGTGCCATCCGCCTCGCGCGGAGTCCGAATGGAGGGTTTTTTCGCTTTTTGAACGGCTGTTTTGCGCGTTAAAGCGCTTCGTATTCCTGAGAAAACTGCCCCGCATCGGTCAGACCCCTTTGATAGCGTGGTTTTTATATCAGGTTCCTGCAATTTTTGCTTGCGTGTTCTTTTTCTTTGTGTTACTTACCCCACTACCGGCGCGCTTTCAGCAATGCTTCCGGATGTGTTCTTTCGTGGGGGGGGCCGGTGTTCCCCGTTTATCGGATCGGTTCTTGGAGACGTCGCCAGGGGACTCTCTTGCAGATGCCTGGTTTATATATATCATAATACAATACACGAGGAGGAAGGGAAACATGACGAAAGCCGAATTGGTAGCAGCGATGGCAGGGGATGCGGGAATAACGAAGGCTCAGGCCGGCAGGGCCCTGGATTCGTATATTGCCAATGTGACCAAATCACTGAAGAAGAGCGGAAAGCTGAGCCTGGTCGGGTTTGGCACCTTTTCCGTGGTGAAGAGGAAGGCGCGTACGGGGCGCAATCCCCAGACCGGAGCCAAGATCCAGATTAAGGCGAAGAATGTCGTCAAGTTTAAACCCGGCAAGACACTTGCTGACAAGATTTGATCGTTGAAGATCACGTCGGCCCCTGGTTGCAGAGCCAGGGGCCATTTTTTTGCCCGCCCCTTCCTGTGCGGATCTTTCCCTTTTTTCGGGATATGGCGAAGATAGCTATGAATACCGGTGAGGTCTTGGAGCGAAGTCCCGTTCTGCCTTTGCTCAGGGATGTGGGTATCAGAGCGGGAGAGATGGGCTTTGACTCATATGCCGTAGGAGGGATTGTGCGGGATCTGCTTCTGCGGCGCGCAACCCTTGATGCCGATGTGGTCATAGAGGGGGATGGCATTGCCTTCGCGTCCCGGTTTTCTGCCGAACGGAACGCAACTCTCACCAGGTACGACAGATTTATGACTGCGACCCTCGTGCTCCCGGATGGATCAAAGGTTGACGTGGCGACGGCGCGAAAAGAGGTGTATGAACGTCCGGCCGCCCTTCCCCTGGTGAGGCCCGGATCAATCAGGGATGATCTGTTCCGGCGGGATTTCACCATCAACACCCTCGCGGTTTGTCTGAACCCGGACCGGTTCGGTGAGATGATCGATCTCTTTCAGGGGAGAGACGATATACGGAAGGGATCGATACGGATTTTGCACGAGAAGAGTTTCATCGATGATCCCACCCGGATATTCCGGGCCGTCCGGTTCGAAAGACGCTTTGGCTTTACCATGGAAGATGCGACGGAACGGCGAGCCAGGGAGGCCGTTTCCGCTGGACTGATGCAAAAGCTCTCGGGCTACCGGATCGCTTCCGAACTGAGGCTTATATCGAAGGAGGAAGACCCGGGATCCGTGGTCAAGCGTCTCGAAGGGCTCGATGTTCTTTCCTTCCTTGCCGGGAAAGGGAAGGGCCACAAAGAGGTGAGGCAACTGCTGCGTAGACTGGAAGATGGGGAACGGGCTGTTTGACAGGGGCCATCTTTATTTGTTATACGGTCGCCCGGATAATCAGATATGGGGAAGGTCCTGAAGACGGGGTCTTCCCGTGTCTCCGCGCTGGGGTGAAGTATCCGACTGTATCCGAGGAACTGCTGTGGAAAAGAAGAGAATCTTAAGCGGTATGCGCCCGACAGGGAAGCTGCATCTGGGCAATCTTCACGGGGCGCTTTCGAACTGGGTCGATATCCAGAATTCGGACATCTATGACTGTTTTTACTTTGTCGCCGACTGGCATGCCCTGACGAGCGACTACAAGGACACCGGCCTCATCAAAGAGTATTCTCTGGATATGGTCGTCGACTGGCTGAGCGTGGGGCTGGACCCGGCTAGAAGCACCCTCTTCATACAGTCGGAGGTGAAGGAACACGCCGAACTCTTTCTCATTCTCTCCATGATTACGCCCCTCTCCTGGCTTGAGCGAAATCCCACTTACAAGGAGATGCAGGAAGAGCTTTCCAACAAAGATATCGGGACCTTCGGTTTTCTCGGATATCCCGTGCTGCAGGCGGCGGACATCATCATGTACAAGGCCTACGGGGTTCCCGTGGGTGTGGATCAGCTTCCCCATGTGGAGCTTACGCGGGAGATCGCCCGAAGGTTCAATTTTCTCTACCGGGACATATTCCCTATTCCGGAGCCTCTCCTGGCGGAGGTGCCGAAACTCCAGGGGCTTGACGGGCGCAAGATGAGCAAATCATACGAAAATGCCATCTATCTCAGAGACCGGGGGGATGTGCTGCGGCAGAAGATTGCCGCCATGTTCACCGACCCCCAGCGGATGAGGCGGAAGGATCCCGGACGGCCCGACGTATGCAACGCCTTTCCCTTTCATGCAATATATTCCCCTCCCGAAGAGACGGTCTCCATAGCGGAGGCCTGTAAAACGGCGGGTATCGGCTGCGTGGAGTGCAAGAAGCGCCTCGCCCGGCGGATCGAGGAGGGCATGGCTCCCGTTCACGAACGGCAGGATTATTATCTGAGCCACCTGGAGGATGTGAAGGGCATCATCGCCGACGGCGTTCAGCGAGCCACGAAGATAGCGCGTCTGACCATGGAACAGGTACGGGAAGCCGTAAAGATATGACAGACAGCACGTATGAGATCAAGCTGGATGTGTTCGAAGGTCCTCTCGATCTCCTTCTCTATCTGATCAGAAAGAACGAAGTCGATATATACGACATCCCCATTGCCCTCATAACCCGCCAGTACATGGAATATATCGACGCCATGAAGTCGCTCAACCTCGACCTGGCCGGCGAATATCTGGTCCTTGCCGCCACCCTTACCCATATCAAATCGAGGATGCTTCTCCCCCCCAGCGAAGAAGAGGAGGAGGAAGAGGAAGACCCCCGCCAGGAACTGGTCCGGCAGCTCCTTGAATACGAGGCTTTCAAGGAAGCGGCGCTGGGCCTGGACCGGATGAAGATTCTCGGGCGGGATGTGTTCAGCAGGGACCACATCTTCGATGACAGTGGAGAAGAAGGCGAGACCCTGCGAGAGATCGGGATTTTCGAGCTTGTTGAGGCGTTCCGGAGAGTAACCCTTGGCGCGGATCAGCATGATATCATGGAGATAGATGTTGAAAAGATATCACTTTCCGAACGAATCAATGATATAGTGGATGAACTGGAAAAGAGGGGAGAACTGACCTTCAGCGATCTTTTGGGTGAGACGGGCAGCCGCAAAAGGCTGATATATACCTTTCTGGCCATTCTGGAATTGATGAAGCTGAGAATCATCAGGGCGTATCAGGCTGTTCCCTACGGGGTTATCAGGATACGCCTTGCGGAGGAATAGATGGATAACCTGAAGGCCGTTATCGAAGCCCTTGTCTTTGTCTCCGACACGCCGGTGACCCTGGCCGTCATGGAGAAAATTCTGGAGGGGGTTTCCCGGAAAGAAATCTCTTCCACCCTTGATGAACTCATGGGGGAATACGAACGACGCCCGGGGGGCGTATTTCTGAAGGAGATTGCCGGAGGGTACCAGTTCAGGACCGGTGAGGCTCTGGCGCCGTGGATACTGAAACTGAAGGGGCAGAAACCGATGGACCTGACTCCGGCCGCCATGGAGACCCTTGCGGTAGTTGCCTATCGGCAGCCCGTCATGAAGTCGGAGATAGAAAAGGTGCGCGGCGTCGACGTGAGCGGCATCCTGAGGGGGCTCATGGAAAAGAAGCTGGTGCGGATCATGGGGAGGAAAAATGTGCCCGGAAGGCCCATCATTTACGGCACAACCGGGAGATTCCTCGAAGTGTTCGGCCTGAAGGCCCTTTCGGACCTGCCCACGCTCAGAGAGTTCAAAGAACTGGAAGAATGATCTCCCATGGAAGAACGCCTGCAGAAGATACTGGCCAGATGCGGCGTGGCATCCCGGCGCGCCGTTGAGCAAATGATGCGCGATGGCCGGGTCAGCGTGAACGGCAGAACGGTAACACAGCCGGGCGTAAAGGCGGACAGTGCGCGCGACGAGATACGCGTCGACGGGAGCCTCATATCATCTGCCGCGGTGAGCCGGGTATACCTGATGCTGAACAAACCGCCCGGATATGTCGTTACCCTGAAGGACACCCATGACCGGCCGATTGTTACCGATCTCCTCCATGGCGTGTCGGAACGGGTATTCCCGGTGGGGCGCCTCGATTACGATTCAGAGGGCTTGCTCCTCATGACGAATGATGGCGATTTTTCATACCGGATACAGCATCCCGCATTCACGATTCCCAAGACCTATATGGTGAAGGTCAAGGGGACCCTGACACGGAGCGATCTCGATGCCATGCGGACGGGGGTCTTGCTGGATGACGGCCCGTTCAAGCCTGTCTGGGCGGCTGTGGAAAAGAGTAACCCGAAGAGCTGCTGGGTGGAGATGACCATTCTCGAGGGGAGGAACAGGATCATCCGGCGATTCTTCGATTCCATACACCGCCCCGTGGTGAGATTGATACGGACAGCTGTGGCCGGTCTTACTCTCGGCAATCTTAAGAGCGGAGAATACCGATTTCTGCAGAAAAAAGAGGTGGAAACCCTGACAGATTTTCCGGATATGCCCGACAAAAAAAGATGAATCTGAAAAAATAATGAAAATTATCTTGACTTTAATGCCAAAATACATAATATCGGGGCTAAATCATCTTCCACAATGCGTGCAGGGGTTGCAAGTCTATTTTGAAGATACGAGGGGGTCACATGAATAAGTCAGAATTGATAGATGCCTTGAGCAAGAAAGAGGATTTGACGGAGAAACAGGCCGCGGATATCGTAGGGTTGATGTTCAAGAGCTTCAGCAATCAGCTTAAGAGTGGGGGCAGGATAGAGATCAGAGGATTCGGGAGTTTTGTGGTGCGTGACTATGACGCGTACACGGGAAGAAATCCCAAGACAGGCGGAACGATACAGGTGGCCCCCAAAAGACTTCCCTTCTTCAAGGTGGGTAAGGAACTCAAGGAACGGGTCAATGCGGGGAGATAGATAAGCCCGGTATCTCGTATCTTTTACAGGCGGATCCGGGAAACCGGCCGGCACATGTTGTTTCAGCCAAGAGGGGAGCTCATCTCCCCTCTTTTTGATTTTTGAGGCCCGGGATCTTGTTGTGCCGGAGTGCGGCGGGCCCGTATCCCCCTTGTCTTCTCATTCAGTTCCAACCGTTCCGTGCCGACACAGGTGTATCGTATGTCCCCAGAAACCTTCTATATCCATACCTTCGGCTGCCAGATGAATGTCCATGATTCGGAGCAGATGGCGCAGCTTCTTGGGGAAGCGGGGTATGTCAGAACCGGCGAAGCCAGCAGGGCGGACATCATTATCATAAACACCTGCAGCGTGAGAGAGAAGGCTGCCCAGAAGGCATACAGCGAACTGGGGAGGTTAAGGAAATATAAACAGCACCATCCGGGCGTCATCATGGGGGTGGTGGGGTGTCTTGCCCAGGAGAAAAGGGACGCATTCCTTCGAAGGGCCCCGTATCTCGATTTTGTCCTGGGCACGCACAATATCCATCGCATCGCCGGAGTTATAGGGAAGATCGCAAGCGGCGGATCACCGGTTGTGGACACCTCCTTTCATCGATCGGTGCGGTCCCTGGGCATACGAACCCTCCCCGCTCCCGGATCCGTAAGCGCCTTCGTCACGATCATGCAGGGGTGCAACAATTTCTGTTCCTACTGTATCGTGCCGTACGTGAGGGGGAGGGAAGAAAGCAGGCAAAGCGCGGATATCGTGGATGAGATCGGATTTCTTGCCCGTCATGGCGTGAGGGAGGTGACGCTCCTGGGCCAGAACGTCAACTCATACGGGAGGGGACCGTCCGAAGATGTCGATTTTCCAACACTGCTGCGAATGATTAACGAAATAGACGGAATAGACAGGATCCGTTTTACCACTTCTCATCCGAAAGACCTTTCGGCGGATCTTGCAGCCGCTTTTGCCGATCTTGGTAAACTGTGCGAACACATCCACCTGCCCGTGCAGTCAGGATCCGATGATGTGCTGAGAAGGATGAAACGGGGGTATACCGCCGGTGAGTACCTTGAAAAGATTGTTCTGTTGCGGGCCGCCCGTCCGGACATACATATCACCTCAGATATCATCGTCGGCTTTCCGGGGGAAAAGGATCGTGATTTCCAGAAAACTATTGACCTTATGGGAAAAGTGCGGTTTGATAACATTTTTTCCTTCAGATATTGCGATCGGCATGGAACGGCGTCGGAGGGGTACGACGGAAAGGTCGCGGAAGGGATCAAGCAGGAGAGATTGACCCTGCTCCAGTCGCTGCAGGAGAGGCACAGCCTGGAGAAGAACACAGATCTCGAGAAACGGGTCGAGGATGTGCTCGTCGAGGGTGTGAGCAGAAACAGCACAGCCGATCTCACGGGCAGGACCAGAGGAAACAAAATCGTTAATTTTGCCGGAGACGCTGATCTGATCGGGAAAACCGTTCCGGTCAGGATTACCGGTGCGCATATACACTCTCTGCGAGGAGAGATGCTCCAAGGGGGGACAAGATGCTGATAGAGGTAAAGGTATTCGGGCTGGCCATGGATCCCGTGACCAGTACTCCCATCGTGATACTCAAGGATCTGGAGGGGAAGAGAGCCATTCCCATATGGATCGGTCTCTTCGAGGCGAGCGCCATTGCCACGCAGATGGAGGGGGTGAACCTTGCCAGGCCGATGACCCATGATCTCATGAACGAGATATTAAAGACTCTGGAGGTGAAGGTACTCAAGATTGTTATCAATGACCTGAAGAATAACACCTTTTTTGCGTCTCTCTATGTTATGAAGGGTGATGTCCCTATTACGATCGATTCGCGCCCGAGCGATGCCATCGCCCTTGCCCTGAGGGCCGACGCCCCCATTTTCATAGATGAAAAGGTCATCGAAAAATCAACGAGTATCGACTTCGGCAAAAAAACGACGGACCTGAATAAATACACGAAGGAGCAGCTCAAGGAATTCCTGGAAAATCTCTCTTCAGAAGATTTTGGAAAGTATAAGATGTAGAAAAACCCTGGAGCCTAGCGACGGGAACGCCCGTTTTGTTCGGATTGCCCGTACAGAGCTCCGGGCCATGGGGCCCTGCTTTTGAAGGCCTGAGAGGGTTGCTGTGAAAGAGGAAACGAGGCGCCTGTACCTCAAGACGGGTGATCAGGTATTCCATTCTGGGTTTCCCGAGTGGGGCTCCGGTGTTGTTATGGAGGAGCGAAATTCTGGGGTGCCGGGCGGAATGTCCTATGTGAGGATAGCCTTCAGTGACGGAAGGACGCGGGTCTTTGATAACAACTTCGCCCATTCCTGTTGCTGTTATTACGCCGGTATCAGGATATATGCCGGAGAGCGGGGCTGATGTGGCAGCGAAGAGCATTGGCATGACGGGTGCCATCAAGGAGTTCGGCATCTACCTGGAAGTTGAAAGAAATCTGTCATACCATACAAGGAGAAGTTATCTGGCCGATCTGGGCCAGTTCAGAGTGTTTCTTCTTGCACAGGGAGTTGACAGTCCCTGTGATGTCGACCAGGGAGCGATCCGGAGCTTTCTCGCTTCTCTCTATCGGGGAAAATCGAAAAAGGCGACCATCTCGCGAAAGGTGGCAAGCCTCAGGGCCTTTTTTACCTTTCTTCTTCGGAAGGGAGTGGTCAGATATAATCCCGCTCAGATGGTTCAGGCCCCGAAGGGGGACAAATATCTTCCTTCCTTCCTGAACATCGACGAGATGTTTTCTCTCCTGAAGGTGGAGTTTGAGTCGGGTGAATACGGGCTCAGGGACCGGGCCATCATCGAATTTCTCTATTCCACCGGGGTACGGGTGAGCGAACTGACCGGTCTGAATGTGGAGGATGTCGATTTCTCCCACGCCCTGGCGAAGGTCAGGGGGAAGGGGAAAAAAGAACGGATAATCCCTGTCGGCATCCCCGCAGTGTCCGCCTTGAAGGAGTATCTGCACGCCAGGCCGAGAGGGACGGGGGCGGATACGTCGGAAATACATGGCCCCTCGGCCCTCTTTCTCAACAAGGCGGGATCGCGGTTGACCCCGAGGAGTATCAGGAGGATTATAGACAAGTACATGGCCCGTGGCGGGATAGGCAAGAAGATCAGCCCCCACGCCCTCAGGCATACCTTTGCGACACACCTCATGGACGCGGGAGCGGATCTGAGGGCCATACAGGAACTCTTGGGGCACGAGAGCCTGTCGACCACCCAGAAGTACACATCCGTCAGCGTGGCTCGTCTGATGGAGGTATATGATAAAAGCCATCCACGGGCGCGAGGAGAATAGATGTCATGGAGAAGATGCATGGGACGACCATCGTAGCGGTCAGACACAAGGGGAAGGTTGCCGTCGCCGGTGATGGCCAGGTGACCCTGGATACGATTGCGCTGAAGCACGGCGCGCGGAAGGTTCGAAGATTGTATCACGACAAAGTGATTGTGGGATTCGCCGGAGCCACGGCGGACGCCTTCACCCTTTTCGACCGGTTTGATCAGAAACTCGAACAGTACAACGGCAACCTTCTGCGGGCGGCGGTGGAACTGACCAAGGACTGGCGAACGGATCGGGTGTTAAGGCATCTCGAAGCCCTCATGATAGCCGTGAGCGACGTGGATTTCCTCATCATATCGGGGAACGGAGACGTGATAGAATCGGACGATGAGGTCATGGCCATCGGCTCCGGCGGCCCGTACGCCCTCGCGGCGGCGCGGGCCCTCATCGGACATTCGAAACTGAACGCGCGGGGGATTGCCGAAGAGGCCATGCGCATCGCCGCCGATATCTGTATATTCACGAACAACCGGGTGCTGGTCGAAGAACTCGATGTCGACGAAGCGGCCCTTGACCGGAAGAAAGAAGAAAAAGGTCCCCAAAAGAGCAGGAAAGCAAAGGATTAGGAAAGATCGTATGTCATCGACGAATTTAACACCGCGAGAGACGGTTTCTCAGTTGGATAAGTATATCATCGGCCAGCATGATGCCAAGCGGGCGGTTGCCGTGGCCCTTCGGAACAGGTGGCGGCGCCAGAATGTTCCGGAGGAGCTGCGGGAGGAGATAGCCCCCAAAAATATCATCATGATCGGTCCCACGGGGGTGGGAAAGACGGAGATCGCGCGCAGACTTGCCAAGCTTGACAATTCCCCCTTTCTGAAGGTGGAGGCCTCAAAATTCACCGAGGTGGGGTATGTGGGCAGGGATGTGGAATCCATGATCAGGGATCTCGTCGAACTCGCCATAAACATGGTCAAATCGGAGGAACAGGAGAGTGTGAGGGCCAGGGCTACCGAGATCGCCGAGGAGCGGATCCTCGATATCCTGCTCCCTCTCAAGCGCAGGGAAGGGGATACGGTTCAGCCTCCCGAGGGCGATCTTCTCCTCATGCCCGCGGACGGAACGACGGTTCAGGAAGATGGAAAACGCAATGAAACGCGGGAGAAACTCCGCCGGCTCTTCCGTGCGGGGAAACTGGACGAACGGATCGTGGAGGTTGAAGTGACCGATAGCCCCTCCGGTCCCATGATAGAGATATTTTCCACGTCCGGTGTGGAGGATATGGGGATGAACATCAAGGAGATGTTCGGCAATATCTTTCCCCAGAAGAAGAAAAAGAGAAACGTCAGGGTTGCCGATGCGGTCACCATGCTGGCCGATGAAGAGGCCCAGAGGCTGGTGGACATGGACAAGGTAACCAGAACCGCGCTGGAAAAGGTTGAACAATCGGGGATCGTCTTTCTCGACGAGATAGACAAGATCGTGGGAGGCGACCCGTCCCACGGACCGGATGTCTCCCGTGAAGGCGTCCAGCGAGACCTCCTCCCCATTGTGGAGGGATCAACGGTGAATACCAAATACGGCATGGTCAAGACGGACCACATCCTCTTCATAGCCGCCGGGGCATTCAGCATGTCCAAACCGTCCGATCTGATCCCCGAACTGCAGGGGCGATTCCCCATACGGGTTGAGCTCGATCCGCTGGAAAAAGAGGATTTTATACGGATCCTGACGGAGCCCCACAATGCCCTGATTAAACAGTACACGGAGATGATGGCGACGGAGGGGATCCGACTGACGTTTCAGGAAGAATCTATTGCTCAGATTGCCGAGGTGGCCGCCCTGGTGAATGAGCGAATGGAGAATATCGGTGCCCGCAGGCTCTACACGGTCATGGAGATTCTTCTGGAGGAGATATCCTTTGAAGCCCCTGATATGGCGGTCTCGGATCGGGAGGTTGACATTGACGCCGAGTATGTAATGGAGAAACTGAATGATATTATTGAGGATGAAGACCTCAGCAGGTATGTTCTGTAACGACTGAAGCGCCTGCCGGCATGCCGTGTCCCCAACAGGAAGGAGTGAAACGAAGCCATGCATGCAAATAACCTGAAAGAATCAATGAAGAAGGCGGATATCCTTCTTGAGGTTCTCCCGTATATCCGGCGGTTTTACGGCAAGACCATCGTTATCAAGTATGGCGGTCACGCCATGGTCGATGAGAACCTGAAACAGATGTTCGCCATCAATATCGTCATGATGAAGTACATCGGGATAAATCCGGTGATCATCCATGGCGGCGGGCCCCAGATCAGCGTCCTTCTCAAGAAACTGGGGAAGGAATCGAAGTTCATCCAGGGGATGCGGGTGACGGACGAAGAGACCATGGACATCGTGGAGATGGTTCTGGTGGGCAAACTCAACAAGCAGATCGTGGGGCTCATAAACAACCACGGCGGGAGGGCCGTCGGTCTGAGCGGGAAGGACGGGAACATCATAGAGGCGGAAAAGTATTTCCTGAGTGATGACAAGGCAAAAAACACCCCGCCGGAGATCATCGATATAGGCCTGGTGGGGAAGGTCAGAAAGATCAATCCCGGACTGATCCTGTCGCTGGTACAAGACGGGTTTATCCCTGTTATAGCGCCCACGGGTGCCGGGGACAAAGGGGAAACGTACAATATCAATGCGGATGTGGTGGCGGGAGAGGTCGCTTCCGCCCTTGGCGCCGAGAAACTGGTTCTGCTCACCGACGTGGAAGGGATTCTCGATAAGAAGAAACGCCTGATACACTCCATCAATGCCGCGGAGGTCAGTGAACTGATCGAAGACGGCACCATAGAGGGAGGAATGTACCCCAAGGTGAAGTGCTGTCTCAAGGCACTGCGGGGAGGAGTCGGGAAGACCCACATCATCGACGGGCGCCTCGATCATGCGGTCCTTCTGGAGATATTCACGGACAGAGGGATCGGAACGGAAGTAGTGGGAGATTGAACAGCGTTCTCCGGCAGAGGGGCGCTTCGGACACGGGCCATACAAAGACATAACGGGGGCTGAAGGGTGAAATGAAGACAACGAACGAGCTTATTGCCGACTCGAATACATACATCATGGGCACATACGCACGGCTGCCGATTGCCCTGGTGCGGGGCGAAGGGGCGCGGGTGTGGGACGCCGACGGAAAGGAATATCTTGATTTCCTGGCGGGGATCGCCGTGTGCGCCCTCGGCCACGCCCATCCCCAGGTGTCGGAGTCTATCTGCGCGCAGGCCCGGACGCTGATGCATGTGTCCAACATATATCACATCGAACCCCAGATCCGTCTCTCGGCCCTTCTGGTGGAAAACTCCTTTGCCGATAAGGTTTTTTTCTGCAACAGCGGGGCGGAGGCAAACGAGGCGGCCATCAAGCTGGCGCGCAAGTACGCCCACGAACATACCGGCGAAGAGCGATATCGCATCATCACCATGAGAAATTCTTTTCATGGACGGACCCTGGCCACCCTCACGGCAACAGGGCAGGAGCGGTTCCAGAAGGGGTTTAATCCCCTGCCCACCGGATTCGAGTACGTCCCCTTCGACGATCTCACCTCCCTTGAACGGGTCGCCGCAAAAGATGTGTGCGCGGTCATGGTGGAGGCCATACAGGGGGAAGGGGGAGTCAGGGTTCCCCGGAAAGGGTATCTTGAAGGAGTCAGAAAAATATGTGATGACACCGGGGCGCTTATGATACTGGATGAGGTGCAGACGGGGATGGGGCGGACGGGGAATCTCTTCGCCTATGAACACAGCGGTGTAACGCCCGATATCATGACGCTGGCCAAGGCCCTGGGAAACGGCTTCCCCGTTGGAGCCATGCTGGCCACGGACGAAGTGGCGACATCGTTCACCCCGGGAAGCCATGCGTCCACCTTCGGGGGAAACCCCCTCGCCATGGCGGCGGGGCTTGCGGTTATGGATACACTTCTCCACAGGGGTGTGCTGGATAACTGCCGCAAAATGGGAGCGTACTTTCGCGAGCAGCTTGAGAGCTTGAAGGGGAATCATGCCATTATCAGAGAGGTCAGGGGAAGAGGCCTCATGATCGGCGTGGAGCTTTCCATCGAAGGGGCGGATATCGTGAAGAGGTGCATGGAGGCGGGGCTTCTCCTGAACTGCACCTGCGGAAATGTTCTTCGGTTTGTTCCCCCTCTGATCATTACGCGTAAGGATGTGGATCGCGCGGTTGCCATACTTGACGGGGTGATGCGGGATTTATGAAAAAGGATCTGCTGTCAATCTACGATCTTGACGCCGATGACTTCAGCGAGATATGGAAGCGGGCTGAGATGCTGAAAAACCTGCTGCGCAGAGGCATCGCGCACGACTCTCTGCGGGGCAAGACCTTGGGAATGCTCTTCGACAAGTCATCCACCCGGACCCGCCTCTCCTTCGAAGCGGGGATTCACCAGCTGGGCGGGGCGGGTATATTCCTGAGCCGGCGTGATATCCAACTGGGAAGGGGGGAGCCTGTTTCCGACACGGCGCGGGTCATGTCACGGTATATCGACGGCATCATGATACGGACATTTGACCAGGCAATGGTTGAGGAATTCGCGCGCCATGCCACCATCCCCGTTATCAACGGGTTGACCGACCTCCTGCACCCCTGTCAGGTCCTGAGCGATCTTTTCACCATTGTAGAGAAGAAGGGCGGGTATGAAGGTTTGAAGATAGCCTATGTGGGGGACGGGAACAACATGACGAATTCCTGGATCAATGCCGCCGCCCGTCTCCCCTTTCATCTGTCTATCGCGTGCCCCGAGGGGTATGATCCTGACGAATCGATTCTGGGGCGGGGAATCCGGGAGGCGAAGGAGGGGATCGAACTCCTGCGCATCCCCGGGGACGCGGTCTCCGGCGCCGATGTCGTCTATACGGACGTCTGGGCCAGCATGGGGCAGGAGGCAGAGCAGGAAGAACGCCGGGTGGCATTCCAGGGATACCAGGTTGACGAGATATTGCTCCGGCGCGCGAAGGCTGACGCCATTGTCATGCACTGTTTGCCGGCTCACCGCGGGGAGGAGATCGCCGCCGGCGTGATCGACGGCCCCCGGTCCGTGGTTATCGATCAGGCGGAGAACCGCCTGCACGTACAGAAGGCGATTATGGAAATTCTTATGTCTGGAGGAGATGAGAAGTGAAAAAGGATATAAAAAAGGTAGTCCTGGCATATTCAGGCGGTCTTGATTCATCGGTGATTGTCAGATGGCTGATTGAGACTTACGGGTGTGAGGTTATTACCCTCACCGGGGATGTGGGCCAGAAACAGGAACTTGAGGGGCTGAAAGAAAAGGCGGTCGCCACAGGGGCGGCCAAGGCCTATGTGGAAGATCTCAAGGAAGAATTCGTGCGGGATTTTGTCTTCCCGGCCCTCCGGGCCAACGCCGTATACGAGGGGAGATATCTCCTGGGGACCTCCCTGGCACGGCCCATCGTGGCGAAGCGCCAAATCGAGATCGCCCACCAGGAGGGGGCGGATGCCGTTTGTCACGGGGCCACCGGGAAGGGGAACGATCAGGTCAGGTTTGAAATGACCTACATGGCCCTCGATCCCGGCATCACGATCATATCCGCGTGGAAAGACGAGCACTGGACTCTGAACTCGAGGGAAGCGATGATCGATTATGCGGAGAAATATAATATTCCCGTAAAATCAACGAAAAAAAGCCCCTACAGCGAGGATAGAAACCTCCTCCATATCTCCCATGAAGGGGGGGTTCTTGAAGACCTGTGGATGGAGCCTCCCGAGGAGATGTTTGTGATGACGGTCTCCCCGGAGAAGGCGCCGGATCTGCCCGCCTATGTGGAAGTGTACTTTGAGAAGGGAAACCCCGTGGCGATCGACGGAGAGGCCATGGGCCCGTCCCAGCTTCTCGATCAGATGAACTCCCTTGCGGGAGAGAACGGTGTGGGCAGGGTCGATATGGTGGAGAACCGTTTTGTGGGGATGAAATCGAGAGGGATCTACGAGACCCCGGGGGGCACGGCCCTCTGGGCGGCCCACCGGGCCATGGAAACGATCACCATGGACCGGGAGGTCATGCTCATCCGCGATTCGCTGATGCCCCGGTACGCCCAGATCATATACAACGGTTTCTGGTATTCTCCCGAGCGGGAGATGCTCCAGAAAATGATCGATGAGGCACAGCGGGACGTGACCGGGACCGTTCGCCTGAAACTGTACAAGGGGAACTGCATACCGGTGGGAGTCAAGGCGCCTCATTCGCTCTACAGCGAGGAACTGGCCACCTTCGGTGAGGATGAGGTGTATGACCAGAAGGATGCCACGGGATTTATCAGGCTCAATGCGCTCAGATTGAAGATGCAGGCGTTACTGAAGAAATAACCGCTGATGACGGGGTTTTTATATGTCCGGACGGAAAAAGCCGTGGGGGGGGCGATTTGACGAGCCCACCGACAGTCGGGTTGAGGAATTCACATCCTCTCTTCATTTCGACAGGAGACTCTATCCTTATGATATTGCGGGTTCCATTGCCCATTGCCGCATGCTCGCCGCCCAGGGGATTATTCCTTCCGAAGATGCCAAAGCGATCATATCCGGCCTCGAGGATATCCTGAAGGATATGGAAGCGGGCACCTTCGCCTTTCCTTCCCACCTGGAGGATATCCACATGGCCATCGAGACGTCTCTCATAGAGCGGATCGGTCAGGCGGGGGGCAGACTTCACACGGCACGGAGCAGAAACGACCAGATATCTCTCGACATGCGGCTCTATTTGCGGGATGAGGTGGACCGGGTCCTCGATCTGGTGGCACACCTCCAGGCCTCACTCGTTCGCGTGGCCAGGCGGGAGATCGATACCATACTTCCCGGTTACACGCACCTGCAAAGGGCCCAGCCCGTCCTTCTGGCCCACTACCTCCTCGCCTACTGGGAGATGCTGGACAGAGACGCGGCTCGACTCCGGGAATGCCGGGAGCGGATCAATGTCATGCCTCTCGGATCAGCGGCCCTGGCAGGGACGGGGTTTCCCATCGACCGGGACTATGTGGCCCGTCTGCTGGGTTTTCCCGCGGTATCGAAAAACAGCATGGATGCCGTCTCGGATCGCGACTTCGTGGCGGAATTCATCTTTGACGCCTCCCTGCTCATGATGCACATGAGCCGCTTCTGCGAGGATCTGATACTCTGGTCCGGCGAGGAATTCGGGTTTGTTGCCATATCGGATGCCTTTACCACTGGAAGCAGTATTATGCCCCAGAAGAAGAATCCCGATGTGGCGGAATTGATACGGGGGAAGACCGGACGCGTCTATGGAGACCTGATGGCGATACTGACCGTCATGAAGGGTCTTCCCATGACCTATGACCGTGATCTCCAGGAAGACAAGGAGCCTCTCTTTGACGCGGTTGACACGGTCAAGGCCTGCCTGGCCGTTCTTGCGGACATGACCGGAGCGTTGACTTTCAACCGGCACAGGATGCGGGACGCCGCCGCGGGGGGGTTCTCAACGGCGACGGACGTGGCGGACTATCTGGTCATGAAGGGGGTGCCCTTCAGAGAGGCGCACGGCATTGTGGGACGTATCGTGAAGTATTGCATTGAGAAGGGGAAGGATATGTCCTCCCTTGCCACGGAGGAACTCCGTCTCTTCTGGAAGGACGCCGACGCGGACATATATGGGCGCATGGACGTGTCCGGTTCGGTTGCGGCGCGAAGGAGTACGGGGGGAACGGCCAGGGAAACCGTGCTCAAAAGAATAGAAGAGATAGAATCCGGGCATACGGATTGAACGGAGAGAAGGTATGATCAAGAGGAAGAGGTGGTGGATCATGTGCGGAGCGGCTGCCGTCTCCCTGGCTCTCATCAGTGCCGGTTGCGGCAAGAAGGCGGATCCTCGCTATCGCCCCGACACCCTTCCGGAGAAGATTTCAAATCTGACGGTGTCCGTCGATGATGGAAAAGCGATCCTCGAATGGAAGATCCCCGCCCAGCGGGACCGCACCGGATATTTCAGGGTTTTCAGGAGCGCGCTGAAAGCCGACGGCGGTAATTGCCCCGGCTGTCCCCGCATCTATGCCATCCTGGACTATCTGCCCCTTCGCGGTGCGCGATCGAGGGAGGAGGGGAATTTCAGGTATGTGGATGGGACCATACGGGGGGGCTTTATCTATTCGTATCGGCTGGTGCTCTGTACTTCCTCCGATACTTGCGGAGAGCAATCCAATACGGCGGAGGTCGTGATTCCCTGAGGGTGGGATGAACTGATCATGCATTATTTTCACTATGTGGACAATCATCTGTGGTGTGAGGATGTGCCGGTTTCAACGGTGGCCGAGGCCGTGGGGACCCCGTTCTATCTGTACAGCCACAGAACGCTGAAAAGACATTTCGAGGTCTTTGACGCGGCTCTCGCTGATATCCCGCATTTGATCTGTTTTTCGGCGAAGGCCAACTCCAATGGTGCCATCCTCAGGATATTCATCAGGGAGGGAAGCGGTGTTGATATCGTTTCCGGGGGGGAACTGTACCGGGCCCTTGAGGCGGGAGCCGATCCCCGCAAGATTGTCTATTCCGGAGTCGGGAAGAGAGAAGACGAGATACGGTACGCGCTGGAGAACGATATTCTCATGTTCAACGTTGAGTCCTCGCAGGAGCTTGAGGCGATTGATGGGTGCGCCGGACGGATGGGCACCGTTGCGCGGATATCTCTGCGTGTGAACCCGGATGTGGACCCCATGACCCATCCACACATATCGACGGGGATGAAGGAGAACAAGTTCGGGATCGATATCAAACGATCCCTGGAAGAGTACCGCCATGCCGTGAAGCTTGACCATACGGAGGTCATAGGGGTGGATTGCCATATCGGGTCGCAGATCACGCAGATCGCCCCTTTTATCGACGCGCTGGCCCGGCTGAAGGCGTTGATCTCGTCCCTCCGGGGCGAGGGGATCGGCATCAGATATCTGGATCTGGGGGGCGGTCTGGGGATTACCTATGATCAGGAGACGCCTCCTCATCCGGCGGATTACGCGAAAGCCATTATGGACCAGGCGCGGGATATGGACTGCACCTTCATATTTGAACCGGGGCGGGTCATTGTGGGGAATGCGTGTATACTGATCTCCCGGGTGCTGTACACAAAGACCAACGCGGAAAAGAGGTTCGTCATCGTCGACGCCGGCATGAATGACCTCATGAGACCGGCCCTCTACGATTCGTACCATAAGATTCAGCCGGTTGAACTCTCGGGGCGGGAAGAGATCCTCTCCGATGTGGTCGGCCCCATCTGCGAATCGGCGGATTACTTTGCCAGGGGGAGGTCCATCCCCCGGCTGGAACGGGGAGATCTGGTGGCTGTCATGAGTTCCGGTGCGTACGGTTTTTCCATGTCTTCAAACTACAACTCGCGACTGAGGGCTCCGGAGGTGCTTGTCAGAGATGACGCATTCCACGTGATACGGTCTCGAGAAACCCCCATGGATCTGGTAAGAGGAGAATCCATCCCGGAATTTTTGCGATAAAGGATGCAGTCTGGTGCAAATAATTTTAAACAGGAGGAAAGCGTATGTTTAAAGGAGCAATAGTCGCGATCGTGACACCCTTCAAGAATGGAGTGGTGGATGAAGAGGCGCTGAGGGAATTGATCGAGTTCCAGATAGAAGGGGGAACCGATGGTATTGTTCCCTGCGGCACCACAGGTGAGAGCGCAACGGTATCACATGAGGAGCACAGCAGGATTATCGAGATCACCGTGGATGCCGTCAGAAAGAGGGTTCCCGTTATCGCGGGGACCGGCTCCAACAGCACAAGGGAGGCCATCCGGCTTACCGAGCATGCCCACAAGGTGGGAGCGGACGGCGCTCTCATGATCACCCCCTACTACAACAAACCGACGCAGGAGGGGTTGTATCAGCATTTCAAGACGGTGGCCGAGGCCGTGCCGATTCCGATTGTACCCTACAATGTGCCCAGCAGGACGGGGGGAAACATCCTGCCGGAAACCGTCGCGCGGCTTTCAAAGATCAGTAATATCGTGGGCATCAAGGAAGCAACGGGAGATCTGAGGCAGGTAAGCAAGGTTGTTGAACTGTGTGGCGATAATCTCGCCGTCCTGTCCGGCGATGATTTCACCGTTCTGCCGATCCTTGCGGTGGGGGGAAAAGGGGTTATCTCTGTCGTATCCAATATCATCCCCGAAGACATGGCTGCCATGATCGATGCCTTCGAAGCGGGTGACCTGCAAAAGGCCCGTGATCTCCACTTCAAGATGAGTCCCATCATGGACGGGTGTTTTCTGGAGACCAATCCCATACCGGTCAAGGAAGCGCTGGTGATGATGGGAAAGATCGAAGATGAGATCAGGCTTCCCCTCTGGAAGATGTCAGATGCCAACCATCAGAAATTAAGAAAGATCATGACGGATTACGGTCTGATCAAATAAGGGTGAATGCCATGATAAAAGTCATAGTGACCGGGGCGGCCGGAAGGATGGGGGGGCGGATCATCACCCTCATTCACGGTGACGAACGGATGGGGCTCGCGGGAGCGGTGGAACAAAAGGGACATCAGCTTACGGGAACCGATGTCGGCGCCTATCTCGGACTGGGCGAGACGGGGGTCATTCTGGAAGACGATCTCGCGGCATGTATAGAACGGGCGGATGTTGTCATCGATTTCAGCAGCCACACCGCTTCCCTTGAGAATCTTCGAGTGGCGGCCGAACACGGCAGGGCAATCGTCATCGGCTCCACGGGATTCACCCCGGAAGAGATGGAAGATGCCGCCCGTATCGCTCGGGGAGTTCGATGCGTCCTGGCCCCCAATATGAGCGTGGGGGTGAACGTCATGTTTAAGGTCCTGGAAGATCTGGCCGCTATTCTGGGGGATGAGTATGACGTAGAGATTGTCGAGGCGCACCACAACCAGAAGAAGGACGCGCCCAGCGGCACGGCCGTGAAGATGGCCCAGATCATTGCCGAGGCTCTTGACAGAGATATTGAGAAGGTCGGCGTGTATGGACGCAAGGGGATGGTCGGGGCGCGCTCCCGGGCGGAAATCGGCGTTCACACGGTGCGGGCCGGCGACATTGTGGGCGAGCACACGGTTCTCTTCGGTGGTATGGGAGAGCGGCTCGAGTTTACCCACCGCGCCCACAGCCGGGATAATTTCGCCCGGGGAGCTCTCCGGGCGGCGCTGTGGGTAGTGGAAAGAGACAACGGCCTGTATGACATGCAGGACGTTCTGGGTTTGAAAGGCTGACGACGAGGGAGTCTTCCGTGGACAGCGGCGTCATCTGCTTTCTGGGCATTGGTTCCAATATGGGGAATCCCGTTGCGAACTGCGCCCGCGCAGAAAAGCGCATCTCCGGCATAGACGGCGTCGGGGTTCTCAGACACTCATCGCTGTACAGAACGGAGCCGGTGGGGTTCACGGGGCAGGAATGGTTTGTCAACGGGGTTATGGAGGTGCGAACCACGCTTGGACCGCGTCCTCTCATGGATGCGATTCTGAAAGTGGAAAACGAAATGGGGAGAATCAGGGATGTTCAATGGGGTCCCCGGATCATCGATGTCGATATTCTGCTCTACGGACATGCCGTTATAGACGATGAGTCCCTGTCTATCCCCCATCCCCGTCTCCACGCGCGGCGCTTTGTCCTTGTCCCTCTGGACGAGATAGCCCCCCATGTCATACATCCTGTCTTCGGGATCTCCGTGAGGGGTCTCTTGGACCGGCTTGATGACACCAGCACCGTTGAATGGATGAGCGACGAATGGGGCTGCTCTATGGGTGAAGATGATTAGACTCGTCATTGCAGGCATTATCGTATATGTGATATATCGCCTCTCCAGGGCGTTGTTTGCCCCGTCGGAGAGGAAGGTGGCGGGGCGCGCTTCAGGAGCGCCTCCCCGCATCGAAGGGGAGGATCTGGTGAAAGATCCCTGCTGCGGAACCTATGTTCCCATAAACAGCGCTCACAAGGCGGTTGTAAGGGGCGAAACCGTGTACTTTTGCAGCAGGGAATGCCTTGAGAAATACAAAAAGGAAAACAGTTAAGGAGCGTGTATGAAGTTTTTTATCGATACCGGTAATATCGAAGAAATAAAAGAGGGACTGAAACTCGGGATGGTTGACGGCGTTACCACGAACCCCTCTCTGGTGGCGAAGGAAAAGAAAGATTTTGATACGGTCACCAGAGAGATCCTGGAAATAGTGAAAGGGCCGGTGAGCCTTGAAGTGGTGAGCGAGGACGCCGGAGGGATGATTTCTGAAGGGAAGAAACTGGCGCAGCTGGCCGAAAACGTGGTGATCAAGGTCCCCCTGACAACAGAAGGATTAAAGGCCACCCGGGCCCTGTCGGACCAGGGAATCGGCGTGAACCAGACCCTCATTTTTTCGCCGGTGCAGGCCCTCCTTGCCGCCAAGGCGGGGGCGCGATACGTGAGCCCCTTCATAGGGAGGCTGGACGATATCTCCCAGACGGGGATGGATCTGGTGGAGCAGATACTGACCATATTCGACAACTATGCCTTCGACTGCGAAGTCATCGTGGCCAGCATCAGGCATCCCCTGCATGTTCTCCAGGCCGCGCTCCTCGGGGCCGATATCGCCACGATCCCCTTCAAGGTGATACAGCAACTGACACGTCACCCCCTCACTGACAGAGGGGTCGAGCAATTTCTGGCCGACTGGCGCACGGTTCCAAAGGGATGACATGACGCATTTTCTGAAAGACTTTTTTCACCGTCTGAAGACATCGAAGGGCACTGCCCAGGTTTTCAATCTTCCGAACAGTATTACACTCATCCGGCTCGCCGTGATCCCCGTTCTGTTCCTGCTGCTCCTCTCTCCCGGCAGAATTCTGAGCATGATCATCGCCGTCCTTTTTATCATAGCGGCTATCACCGACCTGATAGATGGGTATGTGGCGAGAAAGTACAATATCGTGACCACCATGGGGAAGTTTCTGGACCCCATTGCTGATAAGCTCGTGGTGACCACCGCCATGATCATGCTGATCCCCATCGGCAGAATCCCGGCCTGGATCGTTGCCATTATCATCATGCGCGATCTTTTGGTGGACGGGCTGAGGAGTATCGCCTCCGCCGACGGTCTCGTTATCGACGCCAGCAGACTGGGGAAGCAGAAGACGCTCTGCCAGATTGTCGCCGTATCGGCGCTCTTGATACATTATGATACGGTCTTCGGCATCAATGCCCACGCGGTGGGCATGGTGGTCCTCTATCTCGCTCTCGTGCTGACGGTCTGGTCGGGTGCCGATTATTTCATGAAGTTCTATAAACAGAAAAACAGGGAATAGCAGACGGGACAGGAAAAGTTTTCGTTGACAACGAAGGCGTATTTTATTAAGAAACGAATCTCGAAAATCAAGCGGGCGTAACTCAGCGGTAGAGTGCAACCTTGCCAAGGTTGACGTCGTGGGTTCGAGTCCCATCGCCCGCTCCAGTTTTGGGCGGCATAGCCAAGTGGCTAAGGCAGCGGTCTGCAAAACCGTTATTCACCGGTTCGAGTCCGGTTGCCGCCTCCACTGTAAAAAATGGGGGATAGGCCTTTCGCTTACCCCCATTTTTATCTGTTTTGTGCTCCTTTTTTCTGTGCCCGTTCATCCGGAGGGAAAAGGGTATGACCTTTCAAAAAAACATTCTCTGCATCGGCGCAGGGTACGTGGGCGGGCCATCCATGGCGATGATAGCCTGCAAATGCCCTCAGTACCAGATCACAGTTGTTGACATCGATCCGAAGCGTATCGCGGCATGGAATTCGGACACGCTCCCCATATACGAACCCGGTCTCGATGAAATCGTAAAAGAGGTTCGCGGCAGAAATCTCTTCTTCAGCACCCAGATCGAACAGGGGATACAGAAAGCGGACATTATCTTTGTCAGTGTGAACACGCCCACCAAGACATTCGGCGCCGGCGCCGGTATGGCAGCCGATCTCCAGTACTGGGAAAGGACGGCCCTCCAGATACGGGAGGTGTCGCAGTCGCCGAAGATCATTGTTGAAAAGAGCACCCTCCCGGTAAAAACAGCCCTTGCCATGGAGCGTATATTGACTGCCACTGACAATGGCGTCCGCTTCGATGTCCTGTCAAACCCGGAATTCATGGCTGAAGGGACGGGAGTCCGGGACCTGGAGTCTCCTGACCGTGTTCTTATCGGGTCGCGCGAGACGCCGGAGGGGCTCAGGGCGAGAGATGAACTGGTCGAGATCTACGCGAACTGGGTGCCGAGGGAACGCATCATCACCTCCAATATCTGGAGCAGCGAGCTGTCGAAGCTCGTCTCAAACGCCTTTCTTGCCCAGAGAATATCTTCCATAAACGCCATTTCATCCCTTTGTGAAAGAACGGACGCGGATGTCACCGAAGTGGCACGGGCTGTCGGAATGGACCATCGGCTGGGGGATAAATTCCTGAATGCCAGCATCGGCTTCGGAGGATCGTGCTTCAAGAAGGACATTCTCAATCTGGTCTATCTGTGCCGGCAGTACGGCCTCGACGAGGTCGCCGATTACTGGGAAGGGGTGGTGCGGATCAATGACTATCAGAAGGAGCGCTTCATCCTGAATATGCTGGGCGCCATGTTCAATACCCTCGCTGGCAAGCGCATATGCCTGTTTGGGTTCGCCTTTAAGGCCGATACGGGGGACACACGGGAAAGCCCCGCCATATCGGTATCCCGGAGGCTTGTGGAAGAGCGTGCCGAACTGGTGATTACGGATCCCCAGGCCCTGCCCAATGCCGAGAGGGATCTTGCCGACATACGGGAGGGCATATCCTTTGTCGAGGATCCCTGCGAAGCGGCTGCGGGATGCGATGCCATCGCCGTTATAACCGAATGGGATCTATATGCTTCACTGGAATTCAAAAAAATATACGAAACCATGCGTAAACCCGCCTTCATCTTCGATGGAAGGAATATCCTTGACCATGAATCGCTTTTCAGAATCGGATTCAATGTCTTCCCCATCGGCAAACCACCGTTGACTCACTTTTGATGGGCGGGTGAGGGCGGACAGGACCGGGGCATTGTGTCCCTCCAACACTGCGTATCCGCTGCCATCTCCGCAAAGGAATCGTGATGATCGTTATATTCACCGATCTGGACGGCACCCTCTTGGATGCCGAAACCTATTCCTGGCGGCCCGCCGCCGATGCGCTGAAGGAAATCGCCGGCCGCCGGATCCCTCTTGTCATTATAAGCAGCAAAACGGCGGCCGAGATAGAATGGATACGCCGGGACTTGAATAATCAGCACCCGTTTATCTCGGAAAACGGGGGCGGGCTCTTCCTCCCTGACGGATACTTCCCCTTTCCCGTCCCACAGACCAGGAAGATAGAGGAATATCTCATTGTTGACATCGGAGTTCCCTATGCCCGTCTCACGGCCTTTCTTGACAGAATCACGCGGGAATATTCTCTGCCCATCAAGGGGTTTCATGCGCTGACGGTTGAGGAGATATCACGGCTCGCCGGGCTCTCGATCCCTGAGGCCCTGCGGGCGAAGGAGAGGGGGTATGATGAACCCTTTCTTTTTGATGGCGACAGCGTCCAGTGGAGTCGGCTGGAAAAGGCGGTTATGGCGGAAGGTCTCGCCCTTACCCGCGGCGGACGTTTTCATCATCTGAGCGGTCCCCACGACAAGGGAAGCGCCGCAGGAATGCTGATGGACTGGTACCGTCGCCGAGATGAGGACGTGCTGTTCGCGGGGTTGGGGGATGCCGCGAACGACGTGCCCTTTCTCAGGCTGGTTGATCACCCCATACTCGTGCGGCGGCCTGACGGAACGTACGAAAGGGGGATCGACATTCCGGGACTGACCCGTACCGATCGACCTGGCCCCGCGGGCTGGAACGAGGCGGTTCGCGCGCTCATTTATCCTGAAGGATTCCCTTAATTGCAGGCGCCTCTGGATACCTGATCTCTCAGATAGTACAATCCCAGAAGATACGGTTTTTGCGACAGAAAGGCCCGCGCCTGATTTCTGACCTCCTGCTCCGCGTAATCGATGCTGTAGCGGAAGGTTGTGTAGTCAAAGGCGAGGCTGCGTGCGAAATACAGGGGTTTCAGGACATCGATGATTTCCTTTTTTGCCTCCTCCGTGGCGCCGTCAAAAAGGAACAGGAGCCGGTACACAACCTGTGTCCAGAGCATGATATCCATATCGTAGTGGTCGATGGCGATCATGGCGCGGATCCTGTTATGGGCATAGGGACTCAGATAGTTTCTGATCGTTTGCTGATAGGTGCCATACTCGTTCCTGCATTGCTCTTTCAGATTCAGGATATCAACGGAAAGCATCTGCGGTTCCAGCATCTTCTTGAGCCCGTATCGGGCCACCGGACGCGCCTCGCTGTAGGGGTAGGAGAAACCCTCCAGCGATGTCTCAAGCCACACCTTTCGATGGTGGATGATGAGTGAAAAGAGCGTGTACACTACCTCTTCAAACATCTTGCCGAGTTTCGGGGCACTGGCGTTATGTATCTTGTTCCCGAGCCCTGACTGGCATATCTTGAAATTTCCGAAGAAGGCGTTCAGAGACATGAAGATGTCGATGCCGTACTGTCTCGTCATTTCGCTCCATTCCTGGTCGAGCCAGTGAGCGCACAGCCGGGGAGAGAAGGCAAAATCACCTCCGATCGGCTGCCGGGCGTCAACCCGCGCCAGGGATAATGCGAGAGGGTAGCAGAGATGGTTCGTGATCGTGCCGTCAAACTGATGCCTTGAATACAGGGGAGTGACGAGATCATGCCCCCGTTTTATGGGGTAGCCCAGATATTTTATCCACTCCGGCGTAATGGATCTCAGGTCCGCATCGACGGCGATCATGACCTTTGACTGCACGTCCCTGCAGAATCGGAACAGGTTATAGAAGTTGTTTCCCTTCCCCTTGACACCTTCCGGTGTGGTGATGTATCGCTTCTCGATTTTTTCGGGGACAGCGGCGGACAGAAACGCATCCTTCGTCCCGTCCATGCTGTTGTTATCGCAGTTAACGATGACGCACTTCGCGTCAGGAAAATACTTGGCAAGTCCCGCTCCCGCTACCCGGGCAACATATCCTATTGTCGGCGCCTCGTTGTAGGAGGGGATGCCGACCACGACATCGAAATTTTCACTCATATTCCTTCCCTGTGTGTTGTGTTATCCGGCCTTCGCAAAAAAAGCCGTCTCCTGTTTCACGGCATCCCGTATATCGTTGAGGATGCCGGGTTGTTTCATGATAATCCGCTCCCACGAAACGGTTTGTGGTATCTCGAATATGCGATTTCTGCTTTCTTCTTCGTAAGCGATCAGGTCGTCAATCAACCCGGCCCCCTTATACCGTTCAAATCTCTTGTCGCTGACGAGCAGATGCAGAAGATTATCGCTCACAAGACGCAGAGGTGCTGTGATGGATTCTCCGGCAGCCAGGATGGCGTCCCGGAACACCCCCTTTACCATGGCCTCCTCCGCATCCCGATCATAGTCGAGATTCGAGAAAGATGCATTATCGGCGTATTTCTTGACCAGTTCATCGGCCACGTTCAGATAGGTGGCCGTGATGTCCCGCACGAAGTAATCGGATATCTCGAACCCTTCTTCCACCACCAGCGTCCAGAGGAGGGTGGTTACGATGTCCGTTGCCATTTTGTAGAGTCCCGATTGCGGGTCATCTTCCGAGAGGGGCTGGTGCTTGTGCTCGAAGGGGCCGGGTGAGAACTGAACCTGCGCGATATTGTTCGCCTTCCGGTAGGCCTCTATGAGGGTGAAGAGTTCCACCCCCCAGTTGGTGGCAAAATGCATCCGCTTGAGTAAATTTATTTCGAATCCCACTTCACCTGAGAGCTGATAGTTGAATGACATCAGGTAATCGACGAGGTTTATGAATTTTTCGTCCTCTGATTCCCGGAATTTCAGCTTGAGTGCCAGAAGGAACGGATCGAGGAGGAGGCGCTTAACCCTTCCGTACATGCGGTTATTGGCGATTCTGATATAGGCAGCCTTGGAAAACTGGTAATTCAGGACGATGAGGGGATAAAAAAGGCGGTTAAGCTGCCGGTAGTGAAACGTCCGTATGTCGGCGTCAATGACGCCTATATAGTTGGCTCCGATGGCCTGCGCCACGCCGAAGGACATGAACATGTTCCTTCCCTTGCCTGGTTGCCTGAAACCGGGACTGAAACTGTCGATTTTCCTGTAGAGCTCCCTGAACCGCTCTCCTTCGTTATGCTGGATGATATGGTTCCGTATTCCATGGCTTTTGAGGATTAGGGCGAGCTCAACAGCCTCGGTATCGGTAGCCGCATCAAGACCGAAGATGATCCTGTTGAGATAGGAGACTCTCCCGAGCTGCTTGAGAATATTTTCAAAGACGGGGCGGTTCTCCTCCAGGGTAAACTCTGTCGCCAGTGTCGGGATGACGAGCATTGCCTTTTTCCCCCGCAGGGACGTTCTCAGTTTCGAACCAAGGTTCTGAGTGTCTTTGTCTACCAGATACAATGTGGTGATATTCCTGCATCTTTGAGAAAAGCTTATCATCTGTTTTTCCTCCCGGGGTCAGCGGTTGTCATGAGATTCATGATGAGCAGGTGAATTCGCTTCCTGCGGCGTTTCGATCGGTGAGCGAAGGTCGGAAACCACAACCATCGCTATTACATGTGGCTTTTAAATAACAGATTTTTCTGGAAATAACAACCTTCCATTTTTTCCGTACCCGCCAATAGGATACCCGTGCGGGAGATACAAGACAAAAAGGTTGACAGCCCCGAGTGATTAGGAATATGGTTTTGCCCGGAACGGGGGGGATTTCCATCTTGATGACACCACGGACGCAGACCCTTCTTTCCTGAACGATTGGTGATGAATCTATATTGATGCTGATACGCGAGGAGAAGTATGAAGACATTTTTCCACCCCGATTCGATCGCTGTTATCGGCGCCAGTGATCGCGAAGGGAGCCTGGGCCGCCAGATAATAACGAATCTTCTCTATGGGTATGGGGGAGCTATCTATCCTGTCAACGCGAACTATGAACGCATTGAAAACCTTTGCTGTTTTCCTTCGGTGGAAGAAATTCCCGACCCCGTGGACCTGGCCATTATCATTGTTCCTGCTCCTGCCGTGCCTGATACGTTGAAGGCGTGCGGGCGCAAGGGAATTTTCCGGGCCATGATTCAGAGTGCCGGTTTTGCGGAGGTCGGGGATGAGGGAAAAGCGCTTCAGAAACGGTGTACGACAATCGCAAAAAAAGCCGGTATCCGGCTCTGGGGGCCCAACTGCATGGGGCTGGTCGATATTCCCCGGAGACACTTCTTCTCCTTCATGCACCCCAAGGTTTATGAGGACGGTCTCATTCCGGGAAGAATTTCACTCATTGTTCAAAGTGGCATGCTTTCGGCCGGCTTTCTGGCCGATCTCATGAGCGAGCGCTCTATTGGTGTTGGAAAGGCCTGTTCCATTGGAAACAAGGCGGATGTGGATGAGTGTGATATCCTGGAGTATCTCCTTGAAGATGACGAAACCGACGCGATCGCGCTCTACCTGGAATCCATTCCCCGGGGACGGCGATTTATGGAGATCGCTTCACGGGCACCGAAACCGATTGTTGTCCTGAAAGGCGGAAAGAGCGCCGCCGGGGCTCAGGCTGCTCTCAGCCATACCTCAAGCATGGCGGGGAACGCCCGGCTTCAGGACAGCCTCTTCGATCTGGCTGGCGTGACGATTGCCCATGATTTTCAACAGATGATGGAACTGGCCCGGGACCTGGCGATGATCCCCCATACGCCTCCCCGCTGCCGGACGGCGATCCTGACATTCAGCGGAGGCTCAGGGATCCTCTCCTGCGATCTTCTCGAAGAACAAGGCCTCTCTGTCGCCCGGTTTTCGCCTGAAACGCGAAAAAAGCTCGTCACGATCTTTCCCGATTGGCTTCCTCCCTCAAATCCCGTGGATCTCTTCCCCGCCTTCAATCTGAAGGGACCCCTTGCAGCCTATATCGGCGCATTCGAAGCGGTGGTCACGGATCCTCAGGTGGATGTGATCTTCATACACTACTTTGCCGGACTCTATCGAAACTTCCAGGGGATGCGGAAGATGAAGGAAATCGCCGACAGGGAGGGGAAGGTTCTGATCATGTGGGTAATCGGACGCCGCCAAGGGGTCAGAATGTTCCGCCGGGAGGCTCAGAAATGCGGCATCCCGGTTCATGGCGAGCTTTCGCGGGCCGCCGAATGCCTTGCCGCCGCCTCGCGATACGGGAAGAAGGCCGGCCAAATCCAGAAGACGAAAGAGGATGAAACACTCTCCTCTTGTGAGGTCGGCGACCTCCTCTCACAGAATATGGATACGCGGGTATGGGACGAATGGGCGAGTAAACAGCTTCTGGAGCGGTGCGGAATCCCCGTGGTTGAAGAGTGGGCCGTCTCATCTCTTGCAGAGGCTCAGGTTGCCGCCGCAACGATAGGGTTTCCGGTTGTTCTGAAGGGGCTTCTCCCCGGCGAGGTGCACAAGACCGAATCGGGTCTTGTCCGTCTGAGACTTGCCACACCGGGTGATATCGAAGCCGCTTTCGAGGAGATAAAAGAGCGGATGAACGGCAGTGGTCGGATGGTAATCCAGCGGCAGATGGAATCCGACTATGAACTGATTGCCGGGTTTCTCCGTGACGATCAGTTTGGACCCTGCATCATGTTCGGTCTGGGTGGTATCTTTGCGGAACTTGAGAAAGATGTCGCCTTTGCCCTTGCGCCCCTCGGTCAGGCCGATGCAACAGCGCTTATCCGGCGCATCAGAAGCAGAAAACTCCTTGAAGGGTTTCGGGGGATGCCCCCTCTGAAGGAGTCGCTCATGGCTGATATCCTTGTCAGATTGGGGAATCTGGGCGCATCCTGCGATCAGATCGAACAGATCGATATCAACCCCCTTACCGTTTCCAGTGGCGTTCCCACGGCGGTTGACGGGACTGTTATTGTGAGCGAGTGACGCGGCAGTTCGATCTGACAGATAACATTGCATACTTCTGGGATTAGGGTTAAGCAATTAAGAATTCCTAAAAATTAAAGAAAATCAATATGTACCTGACTGTTGTTCCGTAATAATAGCACGATAACGAGGATCTGACCGAGGGGAAGATGGAAGTTTTGAACAGAAACAGGCAAGCAAAAATCTTTTACGGCTGGTGGATTGTCGGTGCGTGCTTTTTCATAGCCTTTTATGTGAGCAGCGTAATCTTTTTTGGATTCACCGTTTTTTTTGAGCCGCTGGTCCAGGAATTTGGCTGGAGTTACACACAAGTCTCATTCGCGTCGAGCCTTCGTGGTCTTGAGATGGGGATTCTCTCTCCAGTGGTCGGTTTTCTCGTTGATCGTTTCGGCTCAAGGAAACTGCTCCTTGCTGGAACCATCACCGTGGGTATTGGTTTTATTCTGATGAGTACTACGCAATCGCTTTTTATGTTTTACGCATCCATGGTTCTTATTGCTTTTGGTGGTGGAGGATGCACCAGTGTGGTGACCATGACAGCAATTGCGCAATGGTTCCGAAGAAATATCGGGAAGGCTCTCGGCATCATGTCGGCCGGTTTCGGAGCCAGCGGTTTGATGCTTCCCCTTATGGTTTGGCTTGTTGATGCCTTTGGCTGGAGAACGGCCATGGTTACATTAGGACTGGGTATGTGGCTTTTCGGAATACCGCTGGCATTTGTTGTCCGTGATTCTCCCGATCGTTACGGCCTCCTCCCCGACGGCGACGTATCGGCAGATTCATCGGTTCTTCCTAATGCGCAGGGAGGCCCCGTCTTAAAGCTATGGGATGTGCTTACAGAAAAGAATCTCCTCAGACTTAATCTTTCGGAACTACTTCGTTTTATGGTATTGGCCGCGGTGATTATTCACATTATGCCTTTTTTGAGCAGCATCGGGATGCCCCGATCATCCGCTGGTTTTATAGCGGCCGCAATACCTCTCATTAGCATTGGTGGACGTTTTATCTTTGGTTGGCTGGGCGATATGTATGACAAGCGGTATGTTACGTCCGTGGCCTTTTGTTCCATGGCATTTGGAACGCTTGCTTTGGCCTTCATTCATATGAATCTAGGGCTTTTTCTTTTTCTTCTTTTTTTCCCCGCAGGTTTTGGCGGTGTTGCGGTTCTGCGCGGAACGATTATCAGGGAATATTATGATGCACACACGTTCGGCAGAAGAATGGGGGTTCAGATGGGATTTGGCGCGGTAGGAGGGATCATAGGACCTACTCTCGCCGGTTGGGTTTTCGATGTCTTTGGTACATATCAATGTTTATGGATTAGTTTCTCAGGTCTTCTCATTATAGCCATTGCGCTGGTCCTGAACATGAGACCCCACGCCCGACCGGCGTCTCACGATTGACATGAACAGCCATGACTGTATGATTCTTCACGTCGATATGGATGCCTTCTATGCCTCTGTTGAGGAAATGGATAATCTTGTCTGAAGGCCGCTGTATCATGTTCGGTCTGGGTGGTATCTTTGCGGAACTTGAGAAAGATGTCGCCTTTGTCCTTGCGCCCCTCAGTCAGGCCGAGGCAACAGCTCTTATCCGGCGCATCAGAAGCAGAAAACTCCTTGAAGGGTTTCGGGGGATGCCCCCTCTGAAGGAGTCGCTCATGGCTGATATCCTTGTCAGATTGGGGAATCTGGGCGCATCCTGCGATCAGATCGAACAGATCGATATCAACCTCCTTACCGGTTCCAGCGGCGTTTCCACGGCGGTTGACGGGACTGTTATTGTGAGCAAAGACACGGCAACCCGATCTGATTGGCAACAGAGCATACGGTTGACAGTAACACTGTGGGATAAAGCACGGCGAAGAATCTTTGGGAAGCAATTTGTATGTCAACAATGAGGGGAGCGCTGTAACCTTTGGACGGGGCCCCATCGTATTTACCGGTCATAAGGAAATCGGTCACTTTAAGGAACGACATGAAACCAAGAATTTTTTACGGCTGGTGGATTGTTTTCGCCTGCTTTCTTATATCCCTCTATATAAGCAGTGTCATACTTTTTGGCTTCACCGCCTTCTTTGAACCGCTGGTCCAGGAATTCGGCTGGAGCTATACGCAGGTCTCATTGGCGTCAAGCCTCCGAGGGCTGGAGATGGGAATACTTGCCCCTTTAATCGGATTTCTTGTGGCCCGTTTCGGCTCACGAAAATTGATTCTCTTGGGAGTGTTTACTGTCGGTATCGGCTTGATCATGATGAGTTATACCCATTCCCTCCTCATATTTTACTGCGCCATGGGTTTTATTGCCTTCGGGGCCGGGGGCTGTACAACCGTGGTCACCATGACCGCAGTCGCACGCTGGTTTCGAAAGAATATCGGCAAGGCGTTGGGGATTATGTCGTCCGGGTTTGGTGCCAGTGGACTTTTCATACCTGGTATTGTGTGGATAATTGATGGATATGGTTGGAGATCAGCCTTGATTATATTCGGTTTAGGCATATGGCTTATCGGCATCCCCCTCGCATTTGTCGTGCGTGACTCTCCTGAACAGTACGGCTATCTCCCTGATGGTGCATCGGTCGATGACCCAGGAGCTCATGATAACCCGCAAGACAAAGAACCCGCGATAACGATCCGCGAGGTGTTTAAAGAGAGGACGCTTCTCTACCTTAACCTGGCGGAAAGCATACGCTTTATGTGCGTCGTGGCTGTCATGACTCACATTATGCCCTATCTGAGCAGCATTGGAATGTCCCGATCGTCCGCCGGTTTCATCGCTGCTGCGGTACCGTTAATCAGTATCGGTGGGCGCTTTGCTTTCGGCTGGCTTGGCGATGCTTATGACAAGCGCTATGTTACATCAGAAGCCTTTTGTCTGATGGCTTTCGGTATCCTTGCCCTTGCTTTCGCTCATATGAAGCTGGGCCTCTTCATTTTTCTCCTGTTCTTTCCTTCCGGTTTTGGAGGTATTGCGGTTCTGCGTGGAACGGTTATCAGGGAATATTACGGCATCAATTCCTTCAGCATCATGATGGGGATCATGATGGGTTTCGGCGCAACAGGCGGTATCATAGGCCCCACGTTGGCCGGTTTTGTCTTTGACACCTCGGGAAATTATCACATTGCGTGGATCGGCCTGTCCGTCCTTCTCTTTTTAGCCATTGCGCTGGTTCTGAAAATCAGACCGCACGCCCAGCCGGATATGTCTCACGATTGACATGGACCGCAGGGGGAAGAAGAGTTATGCGTGCCCCCCATCCGACGGTGGACTCCGGGGAATTCCCCCTGTAAAGGACTCGTTGAGACCCTATGATTCTTCACATCGATATGGATGCCTTCTACGCCTCCGTCGAGGAACTGGACAATCCTGCCCTGAAGGGTCGCTGCGTCATCGTGGGGGGACAGTCCGAGCGCGGCGTTGTCTCCGCCGCGAATTACGAGGCCCGGAAATTTGGTGTCCATTCCGCCATGCCTATCTTTCAGGCGCGGAAGAGTTGCCCCGGCGCGGTTTTCCTCCCCCCTCGCATGGCCCGCTACGGGGAGCTGTCGGAGCTGATCATGTCCATCCTGCGCGAGTTTTCCCCCCTGGTCGAACCCATATCAATCGATGAGGCCTACATGGATATTAGCGGCTGCGAGCGCCTCTTCGGTGGGGTCGGGGAAATGGCTCGTCGTATCAAGAGGAGGATCAGGGAGGAGGTGGGACTGTCCTGCTCCATCGGGGCCGCTCCGAACAAGTTTCTGGCGAAGATTGCGTCCGACATGGATAAACCGGACGGCCTTACCATTATTGCGCCGGAAGCCATGGACTCCTTCATCCAGTCTCTTTCAATTCACAAGGTTCCCGGGGTGGGGAAGAGCACCGGGGAGAGGCTCAGATCGATGGGGATCAGTACTCTCGGCGATGTGAGGCGATACCCGGAAGACCTACTGGTGAAGAGGCTCGGCAGATTCGGGAATCGCCTCACTCAATTCGCCCGCGGCATTGACCAGTCAGCCGTAACCCCTGATTCGGAGACAAAATCGGTCAGCGCGGAGGAGACTCTCCCGTCAGATACCGGCGATAAGGAGTTCCTCAAGCGATATCTGATGGGACAGGCGGAGCGTATCGCCAGGGAATTGAGGTCGCTGGGAGTGAGGGGGCGGACCATAAGCATCAAGATAAAAGAGTCTGATTTCAGACAGGTTACCCGAAGTATCTCGATCAGAGAGGCAACGCAGTCTTCCGACGTCATCATCAGGGAGGCCGTCCGCCTCCTTGATGGGTATCCGATATCCAAAAAGATACGTTTGATCGGTGTCAGTGTCTCCCATCTTACCTCCGCCGCAGAACCGGTACAGACGGATATCTTTGAGCAAACCGACGTGCGAAATTCTCACAGGCGAAGGCTGGACGAGGCGATTGACACGATCACGGAAAGATTCGGAACGGATGCCATCGGACGGGCGAGCCTGAAAGAGCACAAATGAGGACGCCCTTCGATTTTTTTCTGCAATGACCCCCTTGGTATGGTACTATTCCACAGTCCGAAGGATCTATCAGTGAAGTGTCGTCAGAAAAGCCGGGGACTTCAATGAATCGCAGAGACTTTCTCAAGAAGACAGGTATTGCCGGGATCGGCCTCTCAATCCCCGGCACCCTTGATTCCTTCCTCGGAAATCTGTACTCCTCGGAATACGCCGACATCGGTGTGGCCAGAGGAGCATCTCCTGCAGCGGCGACAAAGGCCGCCATCGACGCGATCGGCGGGATATCCCGTTTCATATCGAGAGGGGATGTTGTTGTCGTCAAGCCGAATATAGGGTGGGATCGAACCCCTGAACAGGCGGCGAATACCAACCCCGAGGTCGTGGCTGGTCTGGTAAAACTCTGCTACGACGCCGGGGCCAAAAAAGTAAGAGTCTTTGACAATCCCTGTGTTGATCCCAGGAGGAGTTATCACCAGAGCGGCATTGCAGACGCCGCCTCTGCGGTCGGCGCGGAAGTCAGCTTCATGGACGAGAGGAAATTCAAGGATGTGGCGCTAGGCGGACGTTTCCTGAAAAAGTGGCCGCTCTACACCGATATTCTCGAAGTGGACAAGGTAATCAATGTCCCTATAGCGAAGGTCCACGGCTCTTCTACTCTTACCCTGGGAATGAAAAACTGGATGGGGATCATGGGGGGATGGCGGGGACGGGTTCACCAGAACCTGGATCAGGGCATTGTCGATATCTCGCAATTCATGAAGCCGGCGCTGATTGTGCTCGATGCCGTCCGGATACTGACGGCACACGGGCCGCAGGGGGGGAATCTTGCCGACGTTAAAACGCTGAATACGGTGATAGCGGGCACCGATCAGGTGGCCGTCGATGCCTATGGGGCGACCCTCTTCGGCCTGACGGGAGATTCCCTTGGATACGTCTGCCTGGGCCATGAAAGCGGCCTCGGCACGATGGACCTGTCTGGGATGATCATCAGAACCGTTGCCGTTTGATCGTTGTCATTGCCCGATCATATAGAATGGATATCCGGTTGTTTTCTGACCGGTCGAGAACCGTCAGTGTGGTTGTGGAGCTATGAAAGCACATACCCTTCGAGCCCTTCGGCGCCTTTCTCAGGGGATATTTCTTCTCCTGTTCCTTTTCCTCTTCATACAGACGGAATCGAAGGGTCAGGACGAGCTGGGATATCCGGTCAGGATCTTTCTCGATTTTGATCCCCTTATTGCCCTTTCAACCCTTTTTTCCGCCCATTCCCTTGTGTCGGGATTCTTTCTTTCCTTGATCGTGGTTGCGCTCACGGTTTTTCTGGGGAGGGTCTTCTGCGGGTGGATCTGTCCCCTCGGAACACTGCACAACGCCGTCGGTTACTTCAACCGGAGAAAGCCTGCACAGACCCGCCGCAGCCGGCATACGCTGAAATACTACATCCTCTTTTTCCTCCTTGCCTCTTCTCTTTTCACGGTCCAGGTAACCGGCATCATGGACCCGATCAGTCTCCTGATCCGCTCCCTCTCCGTCAGCGTCTATCCCCTGGTCAATTACCTTGCCAGAGCCTTCTTCGATACCCTTTACATCCTGGATATACCGGTGGCGACCAATGTTTCCGAATGGGTCTATGCGATTCTGAAGAAGGCTGTCCTTTCCTTCGATCAACCATACTTTTTCCAGGGGATCTTCATGGGCGCCCTGTTCTTTCTCATACTGGGGCTGAATCTCTACGAGAGGAGATTCTGGTGCAAGTATCTCTGCCCTCTGGGCGCGCTCCTTGGCATCCTCTCCCGCTACGCCCTCCTGAAACGATCAGTGAGCGAGGGGTGCACCGCGTGCGGTGTCTGCCGGAGGGTCTGCCCGAGCGGCGCCGTCATCGACGGTAAGGGTAAATGGAGAGGGTCGGAATGTCTCTACTGCATGGACTGTGACGATCTGTGCCCCGAAGGGGCCATCAGCTTCGGATGGAAGGGGAGCCGCGAAGGGGTTCCCATCGATCTCTCCCGCCGGAATGTTTTTTTGTCGCTCACGGCGGGTGTTGCCGCCGTTCCGCTGTTGCGTATCGTTCCACGGTCCGGGGGAGGCTTGCATAACCCGGCTCTGATACGGCCGCCGGGCTCTCTGGCGGAGAAAGAATTTCTCAGACGATGTGTCCGCTGCGGGGAGTGCATGAAGGTATGCATCACGAACGGCCTTCAGCCCACCCTTTTCGAGGCAGGGCTTGAGGGGTTATGGACCCCCCGGCTCGTCCCGAAGATCGGTTACTGCGAGTTCCGTTGCACCTTGTGCGGGCAGGTATGTCCCACGGGGGCGATAGTCAATTTGACGCTTCCCGAGAAACAGCGGACGAAGATCGGCATGGCGGTGATCGACACGGGGCGCTGCCTTCCCTACGCCTACGACACGCCATGTCTCGTGTGCGAAGAGATGTGCCCCACCCCGGAGAAAGCCATATGGCTTGAGGAGGTAACGGTGCGATCCCGCGAGGGGAACGAGATTATCCTGAAACGGCCGAAGGTGGATGCGGAGCGGTGCGTCGGCTGCGGTATCTGCGAGGCCCGCTGCCCCGTTCGGGGGCGGCCCGCCATCTATGTGATCAGCACGAATGAATCGAGATCGGAAGACAACCGGTTTCTCCTGACCCCGTGACCCCTGAGAAATCCTCCGGCCGGAACAGAAAGATCACCGCTCCCCCGCAACGCCCCGCACCCGCGGGTCGTCCCGGGAAAGGATGTTGCAGGTCTGGGTCGTCTCGTCAAACAGGATCACGGCCTTGCCTGCCTCGATCTGTCTTCTGACGCTCTTGATTTTGTGCTCGAAAGCGATGTCGGTCTTCCCGTAGTCGGTTCCTTCGCGGGTGATAAACTCTTCGATAACCGCCGTCAGGGTTTCCGGGGACAGCTGTTCATGGGGAATCCGTACGCCCCTTATTTTATCTCGATCCCGATCCATCTGTCCCGCCTTGTTATCCCGCACCATGGATCGAACCTTATGCACAGGTTTCTCACCCTTTCAAGCGAAACCTCACGATTATCCTTCCGCGGACGCCTGTTTCGAAGCGGGTTGTGAGAAGATGAATTTCTCCATGACCCACCCGAACCCCCCGGAGGGTAGTTTGACGAACACCCAGTCCGGAGCGGTTCCGTGGATTTCCAGAATCGCTCCCTGAGCTACTTGAAAAGTGACGGCATGTTCCGCGCCAGGTCCTGATCGCACGTTCAACAGAGGGGGAATGACGGATGCCTGGCCGAGCATCGGGGACGCGCTTTGATACCCGGCAGTTGCGGCAGGTGAGGATGTCTCATAGGGAGGGTCCACAACGATGTACCCTGAAGGGCCTCTGGTATAGTAAACCTTGGCGTAATAGTAATATTTGACTCCCTCCCTCCAGAACGTCACGTGTCCGGGGGGCAGTTCAACCACGGCGGCCCCGGCGGGGGGTGTGGTGACAATGTACCGGTGTGAAAGGGATCGGTAGTACACTCCCTTGTGGTAATAATAGTGGCACCCTGCGATGGTCAGAAGGGCGAACCCCAGGGGAACGATCGGACTCATGTACGGTCGCTGTGGATAGTGGTGTCTCGGAGCCGGAGGATGGTGCCTCCGTGATGCGTAGGCAAGGGTGTCCGGTGTAAGAGTGGCGCATATAAACAGAACAGCAAGCCCTGCCGCACAAAATCTGCGGGTCAATCGTCGACGTTTTCCCATTGTTCCATGCCCCCTTTCTCGCTGTTAGTTATACAGTCGATTGTCGCGTATGAAAGGTTACATGGGCACATGATTTTGTTGCCGGAGGTAGAGGAGGTATGGGTCTCAGTCATTCGATTCATGAAGCCCCCTGCCAGTCAAAGATCCGGGGCAATCCCTTGCGGGGAGCTTCCATGGAGATGCCGGTTTTCACGGAGAGGCTGTATGCGTGGAATTCGGCTGTATCGCCGGTTTTTACAGATGGTTGGATGCTGCAGAGTCAGAAGGCCGGTTAACTGTCCAGTTTCACGTTGCCGAGGAACACGATGAATTTCCGGAGCAGATCGATGTCGAAGCACTGTCTCATCCCCCGGTCCCGATCGTCTTGATTGGCGTCTTCAGCCGCATCTTTTTCTTTCTCGCCGCCGTCCCCGCCCTGATCCGGTTTCGTGCCGTTGCCGTCATCCGGCTGGGAGGCTTTGTCGCCGTTTCCGTTCTCCGGGGTTCCGATCATGATCTGCGCGGCTTTCAGAGGGGGCATGGGGTCCTTGTAGGGACGTCGGGATGTCATGGCTTCAAAGACGTCGATGATTCTCAGGAGGCGGGCCAGGGGTGGTATACTCTCGCCCGCAATGCCCATGGGATATCCCCCGCCGTGGAAGTTTTCATGGTGATATACCATTCCCTGTTTGACGAAGAGCGGCAAATCCGCCTCAAGGAGCATGGCCAGACTGTTAAGGGGGTGGCGCTTCACGATCTCCCATTCCACCTCCGTCAGGGGGGCATTCTTGTTGATTATCTCCTGAGCGATAAGGGCCTTGCCGATATCGTGGAGGAGGGCGCCCACGCCGCATTGTTTTAACAGGTCGTTTCTCAGTGTGTCATCGAGTTCCTCGTCGTGCCCTGTTTCGATCTGGTCCAGGGTTTCAGGGTACATCTTGAGAAAGGCCACGGTGAACCAGAGAACCTTGGTGGCATGTTCATAGGTCTGGTAGTCGTGACCGATCATCTTCGCCAGGGCATGGAGAGATTTTGATTCCGCTATGAATGCCAGGGCGCTCTCGACCATATTCTTTGTCCGTTCCAGGGCCTCAGGGCTCATTACGCCCAGCCCGAGGGACGATTCAAATGTTTCTTTCACCACATTGGTCGAAACTCTGGTGAATATGGAAGCCTTGTTGTCAGTCGGCACCTGTTCGTTTTCAAGGATCTTTCCCAGGTTCGCCTCGAGGTGCAGGTCGTACTTGAACTCATCTTCGAGGCTTATGAAGATCTCCTTGCGGCCGCCCTCGGTGAGCCTGGCCAGCTTTTCCATGCTGACTTTATTGCCATCCACCGCCCAGAGGACAAACTTTCCCTCTTCTGTGCGCATATAGATCTGAAAGTCCGGCAGGTCCCCCGGTACGAGCGAGAAGGGAGGGATTGCTTTGTACCTGTCTTTCTCCATTGAGCGATTCCCTTATATGGCGTAGCATTCCCCTGTTCGGCAGAGTCTCTTTTTGCCACGGCTTGTTGATCTGTACGCAGGAGACTATGCCCCTGCTTTCGACAAAAGGAAGGACAAACTTTAGATGTTTTTACCGGTTGGATAAAAGTTCGCAGCGGGTGATTATGCCCATATATAGTGGTTCGTTACTCAATGGGTGGAGTAAGCGCGCAGATGAGCCTCGCCCGGTTCCGGCCGTAGTTGTCCATCTGATATTTCCACCCTGTCAGGAGGGAAAAGGCATCCCCTCCTTTAGCTTCTACAGAATAGTTATCCTACTGTAATTTTGCCTTCCACTTTACGGCGTGGCAGATTTCATAAACTCTTCTTCGAAGTGTAACAGTGGAATTTTTTTTGTGTCCGGTTTGACCCGGATGATGCGCACTACCGGTGTGTCTTTTGACTAATAATTGATTAAAGTTAAGGACTTTTATCGATCACTTCAAAACAACTTGACTTCCTGTGGTAGAAAAGGTAGACACTCCGCTCTACTCCAAACGGAGCGGCTCGGGGTTGACAAGATGATGTTAAATCATACAATTGGAGAGCACATTTTATTGTGCAATGTGTAGAGCCAGGAATCGTCACGAAGAGCAGAGGTAATGTGGCGCCCTTTTTTCAGAGGCTCGAATCAATTGAGATTACCTGTTTTCCTTTTCATTTCTAGACAAAAAGCATGGGTTTTCCGAGTGAATTGCGGAGGTTTATTTTATGGGTAGTGATGCTTCAAAAAAATCTGTTTCTTCTCCACATCGTGAGGTCGGGCTTCCGGTGCGTATCGGTTTTTCCATCTTTACCGTTCTGACTGTTGTTTTGGCTGTTGATTATTTCTTTTCTTTGCAAATCCTCGGGTTCCCCATCCCACAGTGGCAATATTTCTTTCTTCTTATTGCCCTTTTGCTCCCTTTTGTCTTTGTGTATTATCCTGCCTCAGAATCACAGCGGGACAAAATATGCTGGTATGATTGGCTGGCCGCCGGGCTTGCCTTTGGAATCCCGTTTTATTTTCAGTTCTTTATTAAAGAGATGGAAATGGGGTTCTGGGCCATGAGCCCTGAACCTTTGAATTTAATCCTCGCTGTTATATTAACCCTGCTGGTTTTAGAGGGGGCGAGAAGATCGGCAGGCGTCATCTTCGCTCTGGTCTGTATCATTGTGGGTGCTATTCCCTTGTTATCGCCCATACTACCCGAGGTGCTTCAAGGTCCCCCCATTACCTTTGCCTCCCTTATGGGTCACATAACCTTTGCGGGTGATGGATATGCGGGAATCCCCATGATCGTCTTCGGTGGTATTCTGGTAGGGTTTCTTCTTTTCGCGGGGTTGCTGGTGGGGACTGGTGCCGGCGACTTCTTCATTGACCTGGCAACAAGCCTCGCCGGTACACAACGCGGGGGAATGGCGAAGGTTGCCATTATAGCAAGCGGGTTTTTCGGCAGTCTCAGCGGAAGCCCTCTGGCGAACATCGCCAGTACCGGCTCTATAACCATCCCGGCAATGAAGAAGCATAACTACCCTCCCTTCTATGCAGCTTCTGTCGAGGCCTGCGCTTCTACCGGCGGCATTCTGATGCCTCCTGTTATGGGAGCCGCAGCGTTCATTATGGCGTCAATGACCCAGGTTCCCTATGCCAACATAATGATCGCGGCCATCGTTCCCAGTGTTCTCTTTTACTTCGGTCTGTATATTCAGATTGACGGTTTTGCAGCAAAAACTCACATGCGGGGTCTGACGAAGGAGGAGTGCCCGTCTCTGCGGGATACCTTCGTAAAAGGATGGCATTTTCTTTTTGTCATTGTCTTTTTGGTATGGGGTCTTGTTTATATGAGGTGGGAGGCGCTGGCTCCTTTTTATGCCTCACTGGTCCTTTTTGTAATCGCTATGACCAGAAAAAATACCCGGGTTTCTCCCGCGAAGTTCTTTGCCATTTTAGGAATTGTGGGGAAACTTTTTATCAGCACTCTTGCCGTGATTCTCCCAATCGGGATCATTGTCGCCGGCGTTTCCATAACCGGTGTTGCTTCCGCATTTACTGCGGGGATTCTTAAACTCTCGGGAGGCGTTCCCTTTGTTGCACTCCTCCTTGGCGCTATAGCCTGTTACGTCCTGGGCATGGCCGGCATGCTGAATGCCACGTATATTTTTCTCGCCATCAGTTTTGCTCCGGCAATGGTCTTGGCAGGATTTGAAATCATGAGCGTTCACTTGTTTATCATCTATTATGCGATGATATCCATGATTACTCCGCCAGTTGCTACCGGGGCATTTCTCGCCGCCAGCATGGCCGGGGCTCCGCCGATGAAGACGGCCTTTACCTCCATGCGTTTGGGGGTCGTGATTTACTTTATCCCTTTTTTCTTTATTTACGAACCCTCTATGGTCTTTGTTGGCTCGCTTCTTGACTCTGCAATACATATTTCCACCGCTGTTGCAGGAGTCTTTGTGCTTGCATCAGCTCTTGAAGGTTATATGGTAGGCTTGGGTATACTGAAATGGACAATGCGCCTGCCCTTGGCAATTTTCGGCTTATTTTTAGCCGTTCCCAGCATCTTATTTGTTATTATCGGTTTATGCGGGGTTTTTGCTTTTGTCGGGGGTTATTATTTTTTATCAACGGGAAAGAAACAAAAAGCGTTACCGGGGAATCCATGATTAAGAGGATTCACTTTTTTGTGCGGGGTATATATGCAGTGTAAAAAGACGAAACGGGAGGGGAAGAGTGAGACCACAGTCGCAGTATTCAGGGTATGTAAAGATAACAAATAGATTATAAGAAAGGAGAGTTATCGTTATGAGAAAACTAATCATTTTAATAGGGATGGTCTTGTTTTTAGCGGCAGCCTCGGCGCCTGCGTACTCACAGGGCAAGATTTCTGTTGAGGGAGCCAAGTTGCCGAGAATTATCGGAGTGGCCACGTCAGGCGTGGGAGGCAGTGGCCAGGCGCAAGCCGTGGCTCTGGCATCAGCGATGCAGGATGCATTGGGTGTTCCGGTGAGAACGATGCCGGCCCACGCACCCGCGATTAACCTCAGACAGATACTTGCCGGCAGTGCTCAGGTCCAGGCGGGGGGATGCAGCCAGGAAACGATCACGGACGCACTTATGGGCGTGGATATTTATGCCAATCAAGACTGGGGGCCTCAGGATGTCGGCCTTGTCTGGTACATGTATGATGCTTCCACTGCCTTAATGGTGAGGAACGATTCGTCAATCAAAAGCTTTGCGGATCTGAAGGGGAAGAAATTTGCCATCTATTACGCTGCGCCGGCTTATGTAAGAGGGATAAAGGGGTGCCTGGCTTTTGGAAACCTGACCCTGGACGATATGGCCCTCGTCGAGGTGGGCAGTTATGGCGATTGCGTCAAGGCTGTTGCGGACGGCAGGGCCGATGTGGCGCATGTTTTTGGTCACAGTCCGGTTGTCTATGAAGCTGCGGAGAGTCCTCATGGCATACGGTTTCTTGCAATGTCCCATAGCGATAAAGAAGCGTGGGCGCGGTATTTCTCCCACTGCCCTTTCAGAGACAAGATGATCGGTAAGGTATGCGTTCCTCAGATGGAAGGTCTCGAGGTGGCAAATACACCCTATGTAATGTGGACCCACATGAATGTAAGCGAGGATTTGGTGTATCTTATGACCAAGGTCATTGTGGAACGGTATAACAGCTACAAGGATCAGCACCCCACTTTTGTCTTTATGTCCTTGAACAGAATGCGGGAGTTCATGCGGTCAGGTCTGGGAATTCCCGTTCACCCGGGGACCGTTCGGTATCTGAAGGAAATCGGGGAATGGAATGAGGCGGATGAATCGTGGAATAATCGAGTGAAGGCGGGACACGAAAAGAGGATACAGGCGTGGGATGCGGCCGTGAACGAAGCATTGCCGAAAAGAATAGCCGTCAGCTATACCAATAAGGCATGGCTGGAGATCTGGAATAAGCACCGTGCCGGTACGCCTGGTCTGGTTCGTCGTGATATGGAGTAGAACTGTTTGTAACGGGAGCGGGACCGAGAGTAACGCTCGGTCCCGTTTCTATTATTTTTCATATGATTTCCCTGAAGGAGTTCGGCAATGACGATTAAAATCATAGACCTCAGCGTTACGTTGAAAAACGGTGCTTGGGAGCCGCAGAAACAGGAGATTACGTATACAAATCATAAAGAAAGCCCCAAACGGGCTGCGGAGCTTTTCGGCCTCGAGCCGTCCGCTTTTCCCGATGAGATGGCGTGGGCCACAGAACAGGTAGTTCTTTCAACCCACTCTGGCACCCATGTAGACGCCCCCTATCATTATGGCCCCGAGTCAGGGGGAAAGCCGGCGCGAACGATTGATCAGGTTCCCTTGGAATGGTGTTTCAGCGATGGAGTAGTGCTGGATTTTACTCACAGGAAGGCGGGAGATCTGATCACTCGCGAAGATGTGAAAGAAGCTCTGAAGAAAATCAACTACACTTTAAAACCAAGAGATATTGTTTTGATTCGTACCGATACAAGCAAGCATTTCGGTGAGCCCAATTATAATCAAATGCATCCCGGCATGAGCGAGGATGCTACCCTATGGCTCATTGATCAGGGAGTCAAGATAATGGGGATTGATGCCTGGGGATGGGACCGGCCCTTCAACGTAATGGCCGATGAGTACAAAGCCGGTGTGAGAGGCAAGCTCTGGGCTGCTCATTATGCCGGCAAGAAGAAGGAGTATTGTCAGATTGAGAAACTGGCGAACTTGGATCAGCTCCCCCCCTTTGGATTCAAGGTTGCCTGTTTTCCGATCAGCATTGAAGGCGCCAGCGGAGGATGGACGCGGGCAGTGGCCATTATTGAAGAGTGAAGCTGAGAGCTTCCGCGCAGCATCTTTACCGGCAATGGCTATCCCTGCAACGTATAACCCTTCTCATGGAAGAGCCGCACGCAGGCATCCACCGCCTCGGGATCGAAGAGAACGCCCTCGTTTTTGACGATTTCCTCCAGAGCCGCGTCAATTCCCCATGCGGGCCTGTAGGGACGGTGCGAGGCCATGGCTTCCACCACATCGGCAACAGCGAGGATTTTTGACTCCATAAGCAGTTCGTCTCCCCGCAACCCCTTCGGGTACCCTGAACCGTCCAGCCGCTCATGGTGCTCAAGAACCATGCGCGCGATGGGCCACGGGAAATCGATCCCCTTCAGAATATCATGGCCGGCCTGGCAATGGGCTTTGACAAGATCGAACTCTATATCCGTCAGTTTCGACGGCTTGCTGAGAATCTCGGCGGGGACGGGAATCTTTCCCAGGTCATGGATCGTAGCCGCCGTGCGGATTCCCTCGATCTGCTCTTTTGAAAGATTCATTTCTTTCGCGAGAGACCGGGCCAGATCGGACACCCTGCGCTGGTGCCCCGCCGTGTAGGGATCGCGTGCCTCCACCGTGGCGGCCATGGCGTGAACGGTCGCGCTCAGTGCGTTTCGGACCTGGGCCAGACTCTTTTTGAGTTCCTCGTCGGACCGCCTGCGTTCCGTAATGTCCGTGTTGAATCCATACCAGACGATGGTGCCGTCAGCCAGTTTCTCCGGTGTCGACTGGCCCAGCATCCATTTGACCGGCTGGCCGGGAAGACGCACCCGGTATTCGCAGCGCCAGGGAGTCAGGTCTTCGGCGGACGATTCGATGGAGGCGATGAATTTCTGCCGATCCGCAGGGAACACCCTTTTGAGTATGGGAGATAAATCCTCGCGTACGTCATCGGGTGAACAGCCGAAGGTGTTGTGGATGGCCTCCGTGGTGAAGGGGATAGAGTAGCTTCCGTCGGGTCTCCGCATGAACTGATACATCATTCCGGGAATATGAAAAGCCAGTTTTTTGAACTGATGATCCCGTTCCTTCAGCGCCTCTTCGGCCCTCTTCCGGTCGGTAATATCGCGCGATACGCCGTGAATACCCGCGATGTTGCCGGCATCATCCAGTATCCACCGCACCTTGTTCTCCAGCCACAGTGTGTGGCCCTCTTTGTGGTAGTATTCCATCTCCACCACCAAGGTCCTGTCGGGGTCGATATCGCCATTCCGGGCGTTTTCCCGTTCGCGGGCGAAGATATCCATAAGCCGCGCGTATGTTTCGGGCGTCACCATTTCCGACAGGTGCTGGCGCAGCCGTTCTTCAGGCGTGAAGCCCAGAACCCTCGCTGAGGATGGGCTCACGTAGGTAGGCTTCATGTCCAGGCCGAGGGTCCAGACGGTGTCGGTCATCTGTTCCATGAGCAGACGGTATTTCTCTTCACCTTCTTTCAGCTTCTGCTCCTTGTCCTTGAGCGGGGTGATGTCGGATATAAAACTCTGATAATGGCTGATCTCTCCCCGCTCATTTTTCGCCGCTCTGATGTTGTTGGATATCCAGATGCGGGAACCATCACGGCGGATGACGCGACACTCGAAATCTATTTTTTCCTCCTGCCCTTTCAAGGAGCGGATGATGGTTTCACGGTCTTCCGGATTATCGTAAACCTGCCGCCCGATGTCCTCTATGGAGTCTATCAGCTCCTGCGGCGAATCATATCCCAGCATGCGCGCCAGGGCCGGATTGGCGTCCAGAAACCTTCCTTCGGGCGTTGAAGTACATACGCCGATGGGCGCCTTCGTCAGAATGTCCCGATATTCCTGGGGGGTGAGTTGAAACGACTGGTTCAAGGTGTCTGGGGATTGGCTGGGCTGCATCATCATCTCCTCTGTGAATTGAGGTTGCGGAATATCTCTTTGGTGCCCGTCGATGTTTTCAAGTACCCTGCTGGCATTCTAAGCGGATTCTTCGGTAAGTCAATAGCGAAAACCGGGCTGGGTGTCTCACGACATCGTCTTTTGCGTCGTGTGCGACTTTCCTGCCTGCGATTACGAGAGCAGAGGCCCCATGAGGCCAAACACGTCCAGCGCGCTCCCCAGCGGTCTGGCCTCAGTCATGTCGGTGATTTTTGCAAAGTTTTCCCGCACCTCTTCGGCGGGAATAGCCCGCGACCCATCGCCCAGGCACGCGCCCGGCGCGCACACAACTGCCGTCTTGGCGTACCAGCCCGCCCCCATGGTAAAGATGGAGCCGTTTTCCCGGCATTCCTCCGAGCACAGATACACAACCATGGGGACGTTGAACTTCGCCTGGAGCTTCGGGGCAAGCTCCTTGGGAATCAGGTCTTCCGTCATGCGCGAATAGGCGTTCGGCGCGATGGCATTGATATGCACGTTGTACTTGGCCCCCTCCAGCTTCAGGACATTCATGAGCCCCACCAGCCCCATCTTGGCGGCTCCGTAGTTGCTCTGGCCGAAGTTGCCGAAAACGCCCGCCGTTGAAGCCGTCACGATGATCCGGCCGTAGCCGCGCTCGCGCATAACCGTCAGTGTGGGCTGGGTCACGCAGAACGCCCCCCGCAGGTGAACCCCCGTCACGGCGTCCCATTCCTCGATGGTCATCTTGGTAAAGGACTTGTCTCTGAGAAATCCGGCATTGTTGACCAGCACATCCACCGCGCCGAAGGCGTCCAGAGCGGTCTTCACGATACTGCGGCCTCCTTCAGGGGTTGCCACGCTGTCGTAATTGGCAACCGCTTTCCCGCCCCGCTGTGCGATCTCATCCACCACCGCGTCGGCGGCGCTGTGCGTCGATCCCGTCCCGTCGCGGGCGACCCCCAGATCGTTCACCACCACCGAAGCGCCCCGCCCGGCAAATTCCAGCGCGTACTCGCGGCCCAGGCCCGTACCCGCGCCCGTCACGATGACCACCTTTCCGTCAAACCGTATCTGTTCCATTCCGTTCTCCTTTTTTATCGGCATTCTGTTATGTGTCATGTGTATGGCAACCCTATCTTGTATGGAAGAGAGGTGATAACGGCGACCGGTGTGGCAGTGTGCTGTGCGATAGATACTTCAGTTTGCCCAAAGACGCAAGCGGGGTGTGCGGTTCTCCGGAGAGGGTCTCCGGCTTTCATATGTATTGCCGAGCCCTGTTCAGGGGATAACATGCGTCTGCGCTGCATGTGTGATAGAGTTTTCTGTGTTTTCTGTTTCCATTTTTTATGAATTGCAGTAAGATGGCGCAGCGATTCGGAAAATACCACACATTCCAACGGAGGCCGCCATGTCCATCGTTCGAAACGCCCTGTTTCTCCTTCTTGGCTGCGCCGTGTTTCTCTGCGGCGGCTGCGCCACCCTGCACCACGCCGAACCCATTGACGTTATCATGACCGGCCTTGAGCCTCTTCAGGGCGAGGGCCTGGAGGTGCGCATGCTCGTCAAGCTGCGGGTTCAAAATCCCAATGACGCCCCCTTCGACTTCAACGGCGTGGCGGTCAAGATGGACGTGCAGGGCAAGCCCTTCGCTTCCGGCGTGAGCGATGCCGCCGGCAGCGTCCCGCGTTTTGGCGAGACGGTTGTCAACGTCCCGGTCAGCATTTCGATGTTCCGCATCGCGCGCCAGACCATGGGCGTCATAACCAGCGAATACCGGGGCAAACTCGAGTACGAGATGACGGGGAAACTCGCCGGGCCGGCCTTCGACAGCGTCCGCTTCAGTTCGAAGGGGGTGTTGACGCTGCCTTCGGAATTCTTCGAGGGCGGCAGGTGAGCCATTTTTCCCATATTATACCAACCGGGTTTTTGGTCTGTATTACCGCGAAATACTCAATGGTTACAGTGCCTTTGTGCTTGATTTTAAAGTAAAATTTTCGTTTTTCATTTTTTATGCATTAGAGGAGTCTCGCACAAAAGTTCGGAAAATACCCGCCGGGTATATTAATTGTACGGTCGCGCTGCGCGCGACCGTACGGCGAGTTGTGCTTGCGCACTCGCCCGAAAGTCCGACCGCGCGCTGATTCGCACGGCCGAACCTATCGTTCGAGCGCATTCGCCAGCAGCCTTGCCGAGCAAGCTCGGCAGACTGCCGTCGAACCGCTCAACTCGCCGTTCGCATAGGAGAAACTCATGAGACTAAAGCGCGTAAGACTGCGGAATTTCCGCTGCTACCAGACAGAGACGTCTGTGACCTTCGAAGACCTTACGGCATTTGTGGGCCGCAATGACTCAGGCAAGTCTGCTATACTGGACGCTCTTGGGATGTTCTTTGGCGAGTACACCCCCGACGCGGATGATGCGAGCATCCATGGTGACAAGAGTGACATGACGGTCATCTGTGAATTTGACGAACTCCCGCACAACCTCCTTATCGATGCAGATCGCAGAGTATCACCAGAAAATGAGTGGTTACTCAACACGGCGGGCTACCTTGAGATACACCGCGTTTTTAACGGAGCGCTCCAGAAGCCAAAGCTCACGCGAACATTTCTCATTGCCCACCATCCCACTGCCGAGAACTACAACGATCTTCTTTACCTGAAGAACAGAGACCTCAAGAGTCGAGCCGAGCAGTTGGGTGTGGACCTCACTTGCGTCGACCAGCGTGTTAATTCAGAGATTCGTCAGGCAATCTGGGCATCAGCACCTGATCTGGATCCCGCAGAATCAGAAATCGATATCGAGAGGGAGGATGCGAAGAAAGTTTGGTCCGCTCTTTCAAAGCAACTTCCCCTTTTTGCGCTGTTTCATGCTGACCGAAAGAGTACGGACCAAGACGACGAAGCCCAAGATCCTCTTAAGAAAGCCGTCGATGAGGCGCTTCATGCGCGTGAGGCTGAATTGGACAAACTGACTGCATTTGTCCGCGATCAGGTTCTCGGAATCGCGAGGGCGACGGTTGAGAAACTTCGCGAAATGGACCCAACGCTGGCTCAAGAACTCAACCCCCGTTTTGCGAAACCCAATTGGGCTAAAGTGTTTGGGATTAGTCTGACGGACGATTCGCAAATTCCAATCAACAAGCGCGGGAGCGGAGTGCGACGACTGATTCTTCTTAATTTCTTCAGGGCGAAGGCGGAGAGGCGTCTTGCTGACGGCGATGCGCCAGGGATTATCTACGCGATTGAGGAACCTGAGACCAGCCAACACCCGCACAACCAGCGTATCCTTCTGACGGCCTTGCAGGAACTGAGTGAACAACCGGGCTGTCAGGTAGCATTCACAACACACACGCCTGTTCTGATTCGTGAGGTACCGTTGGCCTCACTCAAGCACGTCTCAACCGACAATACTGGCGTTCCAACTGTCTTCGAAAATGACCCCGACACCTACAGGAGGATTTCCTCATCGCTCGGCGTTATTGCCGACCACGATGTTCGATTGTTCATCGGCGTTGAGGGCGTGAACGATATCGATTTCCTCTGCAACATTTCCGACGTTCTGCTGGCAGGAGGAGAGGATGTTCTAAACCTGAGATTGCTGGAGGATCAAGGCCGAATAATATTTATTCCCGTAGGCGGCTCGAACCTAGCTTTGTGGAAGCATCGACTTGCAGGGCTCAACCGTCCCGAGTTCCATCTCTATGATCGCGACGAGCAGCCGCCGCAGGTGTCCAGTCACCAAGCGGCCGTGGATGATCTCCTTGCCCGAGGCGCGACCGCACTTCTCACCAGCAAGCGCGAAATGGAAAACTACATCCACCGTGATGCGGTCGCTACGTCGCTCCGTGTAAACGTAGCATTTGGCGATTTCGATGACGTTCCCGACCTGGTAGCGGAGGCGATCCACATTGCCGGAGGTGGACAAACTGCGTGGAACGTCCTTGATGACGATAAGAAGCGCAAGAAAGTCAGCCGTGCGAAACGGCGACTGAACACCGAAGCAGTGGCGGCTATGACACCAGCTTTCCTCACTGCGATTGACCCGCATAACAACGTGCGAGGATGGCTGACTGAGATTCGTCGACTCTACGAATCATGAGAATTGAATGCGAACAATCGCATTCACCGGATCGCCGATAAAACCCGGCTCCCGGTGATGGCACCGTTATGTGTGAAGAGGCTGGCTTTGCTAGTACGTCATTATCATTCAATGGATAAATATGACCATAGTTGCAGGAAAAATAGAGCCGCTAAAAAGACTGAAAGAGGCCCTGCATAATCATGGAATATACAGGTTCAATTCTATTGGTGAAATAAATGCATTTTTAAATCAATACGAATCTGAAAAGAAAGACATACCAACAATTGTAAAGCGCACAACAGATGAAGAAATAAAGGTCCTAGAGGAGGCGTCAAAGAAAGCGGTAGAAATACGCGATAAAAATGTGTTCAATAAATTATTCTATTACTTCAAGGCGAGAAAACTAATAAAAAAGCATGCGGCGCTAGTGAACAATTATGAGACCATAGTAACGAAACGATGCGCAGATTCATATCGCGATCTAGAATTTATAAAAGAAACGGTAGAAGGGCTATATTCAATAATCGCTGGTGCTATTGGTGAGAGCGCAGTCGTCAGTGAGCTTCAAAAGCTATCAGACAATTATTACTTAATTAATGATTTTTCTTTAAACTTCAATCCGCCAATATTTAATAAGCGAGAGAATGACAGAATTTATAGCATCCAAATCGATCATTTATTGGTTAGCCAATCTGGTGTCTTCGTTCTGGGGAATTCCTGGGGAATTCTGGGGACAGTATACTTAATTCAATATGCATCCTTTTTTGAATGCCCGATGGTGTTAAATTAGGTATACTGTCCTCAGAATGTTCAGAATGTTCTTCTCTTCCTTTGTCGCTTTCACCGTGTCGGAGACCACTTCCTTGGTCATCTCAACTGCTTGGGCTGCGCCTTTGCCCCGAGCATTCAGCGGAGATTTGTGGTATGTTTCCGGGAATGAAAAAGAAAAAAGCGAAATTCGAAACTATGAACGGCGACAGGGGCGAAGTCGTCATCTACCAGTCACCGGAGGGAGAGGGACGCCTGGAGGTTCGCCTCGAAGAGGAGACCCTCTGGTTGAGCCTTAACCAGATAGCCGCCCTCTTCGAGAGGGACAAGTCGGTCATTTCGAGGCACCTGCGCAATGTTTTTCGGGAGGGAGAACTCGCCCGGGGAGCAACTGTTGCATTTTTTGCAACAGTTCAAGACGAAGGCGGGCGCAGTGTTGAACGGCAGGTTGAATATTTTAACCTCGATGTTGTCCTTTCCGTCGGCTATCGTGTCAATTCGAAGCGCGGCACCCAGTTCCGCATCTGGGCGACACAAGTCCTCAAGAATCATCTGGTCAAAGGATATTCCGTCAATACTAAACGCCTCAAGGAACTCCGCCAGTCCCTGAAGCTGATCGAACAGGTCTTGGAGCGGTACGACGTAACTTCAGATCAGGCCCGGGCGCTTCTGTATGTGGTCACCGATTACGCCGCGGCACTCGATCTCCTGGACGATTACGATCACCAGCGGGTAACCGTTCCTCCGCTGGAGGCGGGGGCGGCCAGGGGCATCGACTATGACGAGGCGATGACCGTTATCGGAGAACTCCGGCGGAAATTCGGCGGATCGGATCTCTTCGGCAGGGAAAAGGACCAGAGCCTGCGCGGGTCGCTGGGCGCGATACTGCAATCCTTCGACGGCAAGGACCTCTACCCGAGCATCGAGGAAAAGGCCGCACACCTCCTCTACTTTCTCGTAAAGAACCACAGCTTCGTGGACGGGAACAAGCGAATCGCCGCCTCCCTGTTTCTCTGGTTCATGGAAAAGAACGGCATTCTCTACCGCGCGGACGGATCACGCCACATCGCCGACAACGCGCTGGTCGCGATCACGCTGATGATCGCGGAGAGCGACCCCCGGCAGAAGGACATTCTGACCACGATGGTCGTGAATCTCATCAAAGGTGGAACATAACGAATGGCAAAGCGGAAGGACGGCAACGGCAATGGAAACGGCTGGCTACACAGCAGTCGGTGGACCGGGCCGTCAAGAGCATCTGCGACATCATGCGGCGGGGGAACTGCGCCGGGGCAATGCAGTACGTCCCCGAACTGACATGGATTCTTTTTCTGCGTATCCTCGATGAGAAGGAAGAGCGCGAAGCGCAGGTGGCCGCGGCGCTGGGGATCCCCTTTCGGGCCTCCCTGGAAGCGCCCTTTCGCTGGCGGGACTGGGCCGCGCCGCCGGAGACCCTGCCGGACGGGGAGACCAACAAACGTGTCGAGCTTCAGAACGCCCCGCAAAACGCTTTTTTTACATTCGTCAACAGGGACCTGCTCCTCCATCTGAAGGGTCTGAAGAACCGGTCCGACGCCTCACCGCGCCAGGTCATCAAGGCGATGGTGCAGGTGATCGATCCGCAGGTCAATGAAACGGCGTATGATCCCGGGTGCGGCACAGGCGGCTTTCTGTTTTGTATAGTGAAGCCTTCCATCGCGCGGCAATAAAAAGGCAGGGCCTTTTTGAGACCCTGCCTTTGTCGTTTCCGTATCGATTGTACAGGATTATTTGCCTAGATTTTTCACGGCGTTGGTTGTACTTGATGCCGCGTCTTTGCTCGCCTCAACCGTGGCGGCAGCCCCTTCTTTTGTCGCTTTCACCGTGTCGGAGACTACTTCCTTGGTTGTTTCAACCGCCTGCGTGGCGCCTTCTTTCGTTGCGTCCACAACGGCCTCGGTCTTTTCCTTCGCGGCTTCCACGGTCCCGGACACTACTTCCTTGCCTGCCTCAACCGTGGCGGCAGCGCCTTCTTTTACCGCTTCCACAGCTTCTCCCGTTTTTTCTTTCACGGCCTCGGCAGTACTCGACGACGCGTCCTTGGTCGCTTCTACCGCCGCTTTTCCGCTCGGTTCTTTGCTCCCGCTGTCGCAGCCTGTTATACCGATAGAAACCAGCAACAAGGACAATACCCCTACCACCAGCACCACACGTTTCATACTCACGCCTCCATTAAAAATGGACCCCATGTTTCCCACAGGGCCCTGTCTATTTTCCGCTCCAGTCTCTCAGGAAACCGGAACCAACAACCACCGGGGACCACCCCCGATGGGCGGGGCATATAATCACCGCTCCTCTGGTTTGTCAAGAAGATAAATGAAGGATTGTCAGGAGCACGTAATATGTC
>DIXO01000024.1 GCA_002428735.1 Syntrophaceae bacterium UBA6078
GAGACGAACACGCCACAAGGAGGTTGGCAAACTTTGGAAAACATGAGGTCGCCATGTCATTCTTAAGCGGATAACCGATCCAGGGACGAACAAACCGTGTCCCAAATGCACGAAAACCCGTCCATCCAAAAGTTGGTGGTGGATTACGGAAGAAGGGATGTCTTGACAATGTCTTGATTTTAAAATACAAGAGCGAGGTAAATCGGCCAGCGGACACCGATCAGTCCGGTCCTTCAACCTAACGCAACAAACACTTGGGAGAATAACAGTGCAGGAAGCCTTGGCAGTAACTTCAGCGGATATTGGAAGACATTTTCACGGGAACGTTCTCAGCATGATTCTTGATTCAGGACCCATGGTCCAATTTGTGCTTCTCTTGCTCCTCTTCTTTTCCGTGGTTTCATGGGCCATCATTCTGACAAAATATCGGATGATCAAACGTTCCAAGAAGGAAAACGACCTCTTTCTTGACCGGTACATGAAGATCAATAAGCTGTCGGAGGTCTTCCCCGAATCAAAAAAATTCCGATATTCCCAGATTGCAACGATTTTCAGGGCCGGGTATACCGAGCTGGTTAAGATTGCCGGAGTCAGGAAGGAAAACCTGCCCGAGAAGGACACCGATGCATCGTGGTCACTGGAGATGAAGGGAATGGATAACATTGAGCGGGCTCTGAACAGGGCGTGCGACACTGAGGCGACAAAACTCGAAAGTTCACTGGGATTTCTCGCAACAACGGGGAGCGCGTGCCCCTTTATAGGGCTCTTCGGAACCGTATGGGGAATCATGAACGCCTTCAAGGGCATCGGCGTGAAGGGTTCCGCCACACTGGCGGTAGTCGCTCCGGGGATATCGGAGGCCCTCATCGCCACCGCCGCCGGACTGGCGGCAGCCATACCGGCGGTTATCTTCTACAACTATTACACCAACAAGGTACGAACCATGACGGTGGAAGCTGACAGTTTTTCTTCGGAATTCCTCAACATCGTAGAACGGTATTATACAAAGAGCACCCGCAGATGAGACATTCACGCAATCGAAGAAATGTCGAAAAACGACCCATAGCGGATATCAATGTTACACCCCTTGTCGATGTGGTGCTGGTGCTGCTGATAGTTTTCATGGTTACCGCGCCCATGTTGCAGATGGGAATCGACGTCAATCTCCCCCGTGTCAAGGCCAAAACAGTTGATGTGGGAGAGGAGAAACTTATTCTGACCATTAATAATCAGGAAGAGATTTTCATCAACAAATACCGAACATCCATGGCAGATCTGAAGCCCAAGCTGGAGGGCATTTTCGCCTCGCGGATCGACCGGGAGATATTCATGCGTGCGGATGAGAAAGTTCCATACGGATTCGTGGTTCGTGTTATGTCTGAAGTGCGCAAGGCCGGCGTTGATAAACTGGGCATGATTACCGAATCTCCAAAGGAATAGGCATGACTTTTTTCATGGAGGCGCTGAAAAAAAATCATGACGATACCACAGGCCTGAACAGCATGGTCGTGTTCTCCTTTCTCCTCCATGCCCTCATCCTTTCAATCATATTCTTTTCTCCTTCCATGCCCTCCCCCCGGTGGACCTTCGGACCGGCATACATGGTGGACTTGGTGAGCCTGCCTTCGAGCGCGGTGGATGTGCGGTCTTCCGAAGAGATACCCAGAGAAGTCCTCAGCATGGACCGCAAGGATCGCTCAACGGTCATGAAAAAAGAGGCCGGAACAGATCTGGGAGCTCCTGTCCGGGAAGCACAAACGCATAAAAAAGAAGCGGCAAACGTGAGTACGGCAATAGAAAGTATGAGGAAAAAGGCGTCATCTCCCGCCGCTCCCCCTCCTTCAGCCGCTGCCGCAGAGGCTTCCCAGCCGGTAGCGTCCTCCAGCCAGTCTGAACTGAATATGCAGATGACCGTATATTACTCGGTTATCTGGTCCATGATAAAGAAACAATGGGCTCTTCCGGAAGGAATCCTGAACAAATCCGATCTCGAAACGGTCATCGAGGCAAAGATCCTGAAAGATGGCAGCGTGGCCGCCTTGAGTTTTGAAAAGCAATCGGGTAACAGATACTTTGATGAATCCGCCCTGAAAGCGATTAAAAAAGTGGGGAAATTCCCCCCCCTCCCTGAGTGGCTGGACAAGGAATATATTGATCTGGGGATACGATTTCGATCATCGGAGTTATAGGGCCGGAGATTCAATTATGATTTCCACTTGGCGCCAACCTGCTCCGCTGCGGAGGGAATCCGTGAACGAAACGACGGATCACGTGTGCGGAAGGAAGCCCGAATAACTGGTCCGATTTCATTAGTGACAGTCCGGTTTCTGTCAGCCCCGCTCTGATTGGAATCACAGAGAAACTCTGATAGCAGCAATCCGCTCGATCGCAGGAGAGATAGATGCGCAAGGCAATGAGTGTTTTAATTTCTTTAGTCGTTCTCTGGGGCAGTTCCCCGGCCTGCGGCAAGGTGTATATCGATATCAACTCCCCCGCGTTTCAGAAATTCCCGGTGGCCATACCTACCTTCAAGGATACGGGGGGGACTAAACCGGGAGAGAACCTGTCGGTATGGTTCGCGGAGCAGCTGTCCCAGACCTTGAATCTGACCGGATTTTTCAAGATCATCAGTCGTGACGCGTTCCTCGAGAATCAGGACAGCGCCGGGATAACACGTGAAGAGATAGATTTCCCCAGCTGGTCCGCAATCGGCTCTGATTTCCTGATCAAGGGGGGATTCAGCTACGACGGGAAAACCCTCGCCGCGGAGTTCCGTCTGTTCGACGCCATAGAGGGGAAATTTGTTACCGGAAAGAAATACTGGGGGAAATCGGCGGAAAAGAAGATCATGGTCTTGAAGTTCGCTGACGAGATCCTCCTCGCACTGACCGGAAGAGGTGGCGTCTTTGACACGAAAATAGCCTTTGCCGGGAAGGAGGGGAACCGTTCCGAGATATATACCCTGAATTTCGACGGCTCCGACCCCGTCAGGATAACCGCCTTCAATTCTCTCACCCTTTTTCCCCGGTGGTCGCCGGATGGATCAAGAATTGCTTTTACGTCATACAAGGACGGAAACCCCGATTGTTATATCACGGACGTGGCCAGCGGAAGGACACAAAAGATATCCGCCTTCAGAGGGCTGAACCTCCCCGCCTCCTGGTCCCTCGACGGCACAAAACTTCTTCTGGTCCTCAGCAAGGATGGCAATGAGGAAATCTACCTTAAGCACCTCGACAGCGGCAAGCTTGAGCGTCTGACGGATAATCGCGCCATAGATGTTTCTCCCTCATGGTCAACCGACGGGAAAAAGATAACCTTTGTGTCGAATCGCTCCGGTTCACCACAGATCTTTGTCATGGACTCAGACGGGAAAAATGCACGAAGGGTCACATTTGAAGGTTCATACAACACCTCACCCTCATGGTCACCGGATGGGACCAGAATTGCGTACGAAGGCTCGACAAACGGGTGCTTCCAGATATTTTCCATTGGAGAGGACGGCAGCAATCTCGTGCAACTCACCTTTGAGGCAGGGGGAGGTGAATCGCCCTCCTGGTCACCGGATGGACGGTATCTGGCATTTTCATCGAAGAGGAACGGACGGGAACGGGTATGTGTCATAAATGCTAACGGTCTGAATCTACGAGCGTTACCCGATATACCCGGAGCGAATTCATTTACGAATCCCTCCTGGTCCCGGCGTCTAAATTTATATTGAATTTACAACCGTTTTGTGTTCTAAGAGAGAGGAGCGACAGGAGTTATTCTCACATAGGAATGTTTTTTTACGAGAAATACAGCCATAACGGATTACCTGTATTTCTCACAACCAGAGGTTTCCGGGCGGATGCATGGCACATTGTTTTGGAGGCTGTTTAGCCTCCTTGCAGAAAGAGGCCTCTCCCTGGAAAGCAGATGAGGAAAGAACTGCGCAGAAAAATTACACGGCAAGGAGGATAAAATGAAGAAAAATTCCATTATGGTAGGTTTGTTGGTGCTCGCATGCAGTTTCTCGCTGATGTTTGTCTCAGGGTGTGCCACGGACCAGGCGGTAACAACTGAGACTGGCGTCATTAAAAGCGATGCCACCATGGACCAGATCCTGGCAGCGGAAACCGCAAAGTCCAAGGCCGAGATTGCAGCCATGAGAAAAGCGGCCGCGGATAAGGCCGCCGCCGATAAGGCAAAAGAGCAGGAGCGCCTGCTGGCCGAAGCTTCCGCGGTCAAGAATATACACTTTGCCTTTGACCGATATGACCTGAATGCCGAGGCAAGAAACATACTGGGTGGCCTTGCGGACTGGCTGTCAAAACAGAGTGCCTGGGTGGTAACCATCGAAGGGCACTGCGACGAACGGGGCACAGCGGAATACAACATGGCTCTGGGCGAGAGACGGGCCGAAGCAGCCGCTGCCTACCTCTCGAGTCTGGGCATTCCCAAGGATAGAATAGCCACCATCAGTTACGGCGAAGAGAGGCCGCTGGATCCCAGAAGCAACGAAGAGGCATGGGCGAAAAACAGAAGAGGCCACTTTGTGGTAGTCCCCAAAAAATAATAATACAGGGGTTTTCTCTTGAAAAATTCGCTGCTCCTTTTCCTCGCCCTAACTTTTGCATGCGCGGGATGCGCGCTGCAGGAAGATCTTTATCGGTCAGAAGCGCGTCTTACGGCAAAAATAACGGCCCTGGAGAAATTGGTCGAAGAGAACAGCGAGTCCATCAAGTCCGGCAGAACGGCTCAGGCTGATGTGGGCGCAGATTTGATAGATGTGAGGGACAGCCTGCAGAAACTGCGGGGCGCCACTGAACGGCTGGATGTAAAAGTATCGGCCCTTGAATCGAAGGTTGCGGAACCGCGCCCCGGTCTGGACGATATCTCCAAACGGCTGGCATATCTTGAGACGTATCTGGGCACAGGCAAGGCTGAAACCCCGGAGAGCGATGAAGAAACCACCGTGGGCCCAACCGAGAAGGAAGAGCCTGCTGCAAAGGAAGAGGCGTATGCCAAAGCCTACGGCATGTTCAAAAATGGACAGTACGATGCCGCGAGAGATGAATTCCGAAAGTTTCTGAAGGCCTTTCCCGACACCGAATATTCAGACAATGCGCAATTCTGGATTGGGGAGTGTTATTATTTTCAGGGAAAACACGAAGAGGCAATCATAGAATATGAAGCGGTCGTCCAGAACTATCCCAAGGGAAACAAGGTTCCCAATGCCCTTCTGAAGCAGGCCCTCTCTTTTCTGAAGCTTGGCGATACCTCCAGCGCCAGGCTGCTGCTGCAGGGAATTATCAGAGATTATCCAAACACCACACCTGCCAGTGTGGCCAGGAAAAGATTGATCGATATCAAGGAATAACTCTCATACCGGTTGGCTCAACCTATGCGCGCCAACCGGTATGAATTCATATCCAAAGAATTTGATACCATTCATCGATGTATGGGTACCGGCGTGATCCCGGGAGGTATGGGGAGATCAAACAGATCCCCATCTCCGGCTGATGATGTGTCCATGTCGAGATATCGTATTTCCATCTTTGCCCATCCCCCAGCCCCGTGTACGTCCAAGTGTATCCTCTGCGGAAAGGATCTGCCGTTCACCACCGCGTGGTTTGCGAATGCGGCCTTCCAGAGGATCCGGCCGTCCTCACATTCCTCGGCTCCCATCAAGGTATGGTTATCGAGATCTACCCACAATGATCTCCCGCTCTTCCCCGACATTATATCAATACGGTACGACTCCCCCTCTTTATATCCGGAAAGGAGCCCCTCCCCCGTATAGGGAGGAGGAAGACCGGCAAGGAGCGGAACCATATCGGCGGGAGAAAGAAAGACCTTGAAAATGAGGAAGATGTTTTCGCGTGTGGGAGAGCCCGCGTAGAATGTAGCCTCCCCGGGCAGGAACACTTTAAGAGATTCTTCGTTCGCGGAGAGAAAAAAGTCAGCCGGGCCAAAGAAGGGGATCGCCTCCACACGAATGCTGGAAGGCATCCGCAGCACGAGCGCCACCTTCCGCGAATAGTCCCCATCGGGAGAACTCAGAGAGATTCGGGCCGTGCCCCGCATTGTTTCGTCTCTGACCGGCCGGGAGATCCTTTCGAGAATATCCTGAGGAACGGGTGCAGACACGGGCGTCTTCGCCTCTGGCACCTTCCCGTGAACACACCCGGAAAGGATGAAGAGCGCAAGACACGCAGCTATGATATCTTTTTTATTCACTGGGCAGGTGTATGTCCCGTATCTTTTCCTTCAGCTCGTCGTTATCCGGGTTATGATCAAGGCCCTTTCTGTATATCTCCAGCGCCTTCTCTATCTGCCCGTTCTTTTTATAGGCATCGCCGAGGTGCCCGGCGATGGCCGGATCCGCGGGAAGAAGGTCCAACGCCTTTTCCAGATATTCGATGGCCAGGGCGACTCTGTCTTGCCGAAAGTAAACCCACCCGAGACTGTCTATGATATAGCCGTTATCCGGCTTCAGCTGAAGGGCTTTTTTGATCAGCATTTCGGCCTCGTCAAGACGCTCCCCACGATCCGCATAACTGTACCCGATAAAGTTGAGCGCGTCGGCGTTGTCCGGATCAAGCTTCAGCAGTGCCTCCATCTGCTCTATGCTTTCCTGATGCTTGTTCCCCTTGCTGTATACAATCCCCAACCGGTAATGCAAATCAGCGTCACGGGGGGAGAGGGAAAGGCCTCTCTTGAGAATATCTTCAGCATCGTCCAACCTTCCCGCCTCTTCATACAGGGCGCCAAGAAACAGGTGGAATTCTGGGTCTTTGCTTCCCTTTTCCACTTCCCTTCTGATCAGTTCAATCGCCTCAGAAACATTGCCGGTTGTTTTCAGAATAAAACCCATTCTGACGCGGGCGGATGCGTACAGGTCCGATCTTTCGGATATAAGTTCGAGCTCCTTGATGGCGTCTCCATACTGGCCCTTTTTTTCGTAGGCGGAAGCAAGGAAGTATATGGCCCTCTCGTTGTCAGGCTGTTCCCGAAGCAGGGCGAGGAATTCCGCGATGGCCTTGTCATAGTCCGTGCCTCCCAGGAGATAGGCGAGGGCGAGGGAAAACCTCGCGTCGGCAAGAGAACTGTCCCACTCCAGTATCCGCTCAAACTCCCCGGCGGCCAGGTCATACCTCTTTGACTTCATAAGAGCATTCCCCAGCTCAAATCGCACCTGAACATCTGCCGGGTGGGACCGGAGATAATCCCCATAGATCACGACGGCTTTCTCGCTGTTATCCCGGGAACGGTACAGGACCCCCAGATCCACCAGCGCCGGCCTGAAGTCGGGTTTTATGTCCAGGGTTTTTTGAAACCACATCTCTGCGTCGTCATATCTGTTCATCGCGGCATATGTCTTCGCAAGATAATAGCTGCCCATCGCATTGGAAGGATCCATGCTCAAGAGATTGTTCAGCACCGCTACCGCCTCATCATATTCCTTATTCTCGCGGTAGAAGAGGCTGAGAAAAAGATATGCCTCTCGCTTTCCGGAATCGATACCGATGACTTTTTTGTAAACCTCTATGGCATCTTCGTATCTCTTGAGATTGCCGTAGAGGCTCCCGAGGAGCACAAGGGAATCGACGTATTCGGGGGCAGCTTCGATGGCCCGTTCTAATAACAAGACCGCTCTGTCCATCTCTTTCTTTTGTATGTACAGTCCGGCAAGCTCGGTCATAAGATACGGAGATTCCGGATCAAACCGCAAGGCATTTTCATATTCCCCGATGGCTCTGTCAATCGCTCCCTCAACCGTGAAAAGGACACCTCTGGAGTAGTGATAATACCCTTCCGATGAAGAGACGTATCCCTCCTTCTGATCCTCCTCAGGGGGAAGAGAAGCACATGCCGCCGCGCAGAGAAGAGCGACGGTGACAAGGAATATCTTTTTTGCGGTCTGTATGCTGTTCATTATATGTGTTTCATGCCTCCGCAAAACTCCCGCCTGCCTTTACCGGGAGGAAACAATCATCCCTTCATCTGGAGAGTTTCAATTCCCGATCAATGCGATCCCCGCAACTGGAGGGAATTTTTCACGGACATCTTTCGTTTATTCGATCAGGTCGGACAGCGGCACAATGCGGATATTATTATCCCGGAGAAAAGGGACCGCCGCGCCGATTGCCCGTACTGTGCTTTCATGGGGATGGCCGATAATGATCATGGTACTCCACGAATATTTCCTGTCGACAATGCGCTGCATTATATGGATAGCTTCTTCGAAGTCACAGTCATTATCAAGGAATATATCCCTCCCGGCATGGGGCAGCCCTATTCGTTCCGCTACCGCCAAACCCTTTGAATCGTTTGTTGTCAGGCTGTCCAGGAAAAAAAGTCCCCTTCTTTTAAGATCCTGGAGCACCAGCGTCACCTTCTCTTCATCTTCCATGAATTTTGACCCCATGTGATTATTGACACCTGATATATGGGGAACGCTCAGGATATTTTCCTCAAGTCGATTCAGGATCTCATGGCCGTCCATGTTCAACAGGAGGGCACCTCCCCCCGGACGCCGTTCCGGATAGCCGCGGGGTTCCATAGGCAGATGGAGCAGCACCTCTTTGCCGGCTTTATAGGCCTGGCTGGCAACCTCAGATGAATGGGGAAGGTGAGGAAGAACAGAGATCGTCACGGGAGCATCTATCGCAAGGATCTCACGCAGAACCGATACATCATATCCCATATCGTCAATAACAAAGGCCACTCTGTTCCTTGAGAATGGCTGTTTGATCGCGCTTCCGGCCGGTTTTGCCCTTCCGGGTGTTTTCAATGTCCCCGTAATATGGACCGTCTCCTCGGACTCATGCTTATGGGGCTCCTTCACCGTTTCGCCGCCTTTCCGGTGATACGACCAGTACCCCCCGGCAGCCACAGCCCCCACGAGAACAAGGGTGACTATCCAGATTATCAGAGCTTTTTTCTGAGAACGGACAGCGCCCCTCTGTCTCGGTTTCCTTGAATGTATTTGTCTCTTTTCCACACTGATAGTATGCAGACCTCGATCCGGCGAGGGGTGCTTGATACCGGATTTTACCGTCCTTTTACATCTTTTTGAAAACTTCCCACGTTCTTAAAAGATCAATCGCGCTTTTCAACTGGTTGTCCTTCTTAAGGTCCGCGATCTCCCGGCCGGTTTTCTCTTCTATTCCTTCTCCCTCTCCCTTTTCACCCGCTATGTGCCCTTCCAGGTCCTTTTCCCGTATCTGTTTAGGTTTGTCTTTCGTATCGGCAACAGGTTTCACATATTCAACAACGATATCAGGAGCGACTCCCTTTGCCTGGATGGATTCCCCGTTCGGTGTATAGTACTTTGCGATGGTGAGTTTGAGCGCTGATCCATCATTCAAGGGGACGATGGTCTGCACCGACCCCTTCCCAAAGGTCTGAGTGCCCAGCAGTATGGCCCGTCTGTTGTCACGAAGAGCTCCCGATACGATCTCCGCGGCGCTGGCGGTTCCCCCGTTGATCAGGACAACCATGGGGCATTCTGGTTCCATTCCGTCATCTCTGGCTTCCGATATTCTGACGCTGTTCTTCGTTCTTCCCTTCGACGATACAATGATCCCCGATTTGAGAAACACGTCAGACACCTCTACCGACTGACCCAAGAGCCCTCCGGGATTATTCCTCAAATCAAGGACGAGCCCTTTGATGGGGACATCCCCTGATCGTATCTTCGCGAGGGCGGCGATCAGCTCATCCGCAGTTGTCTCCTGAAAATTCGATATCCGTATGTAACCGATATTTCTGGAATACATTGTATGCTTGACGCTTTTTATTTCTATGGTGTCCCTGACAATGTCAAAAGAGAGGGGAGCTTCCTCGCCTTCACGGGTAACGGTTATCGTTACGGTGGTCCCCTTCTCTCCGCGGAGTTTGTGCACCGCATCCAAGATGGTGAAATCCTTTGTCGACTCGCCATTTATCTTGATTATTTTATCCCCGGCCTTGACTCCGGCGACAAATGCCGGTTTATCCTCTATGGGAGCGACAACGGTAATGGTGTCATCCTGCATGGTTATGACAATGCCCAGGCCACTGAAGGTCCCTTTCGTATCCGCCTGCAGGTCACGGTACTGTTCGGCGGTCATGAATGCGCTGTGAGGATCCAGAGATTTTATCATCCCCTGTATGGCTCCATGGATGACAGCCGTGGGATCTATCTCCTCAACATAGTTTTTTTCCACCATGTTGAGCACTTCATTAAACAGCTTCAGATTTTTATAAATTCCGGTATCTGATGCGCGGGCGGCACAAACCCCGATCATGACGATCAACAGAGTGAAAGCCAGAAACACCGACAGGAAAAGACCCCTCTTTTGATTGAACCGTATCTTCATCTAATCCTCCAATACAATATAGCAACCGCGTCTCTGTGGAAGTACCTACACCTTCTATCGACAGTTTTCCATAAGTTTTTGATGCTTATCCGACACCGGATCTTAAAAATCCTGACATCATACACGCTGCGAGGACAGAGGAGACACGGGATACCCGGCGAGACACTCCTCAGAGCATCATCCCCTGTACATCTTTGTCCTCTGCGGGGGATACTTCAACATATGCGGCAGTGCCTCCCGTGCTCCACTCCGCAACGGCCTTCGAATCAGGGGGGACGTGGCTGTAGAGGGCGCATATGCCGGCTGCGCGTCGCAGGCTTTCGTCCCCGCATCCGTAAGGAACGAGAATCGTGGGACCGGGGAGGTCTTTCATCCTGATCAGGATATCGCGATCCTCCGACAGTTCCCTGATGATCTCATTTTCTCTTTGTTTCCGACCCACGATTATCTTTGTTTCCTCATCCAGACGCATATGCCTCCCGACCTTGAGGAGTTCCAGGTCTCTGACCGCCATATTGCTGTCATGGGCGAAAAGATCTTTCAGTCTCTTTGAAAATATGGGGTCCGTCAGGAGGCACCCGCCGGCCGGATTGGAATATACCGTTATCCGAAACCGTTCAGCCAGTTCCATCTGTCGTTTTCTCCCCCGTCCCTGTATGTCCAGGAGTCGGGACCGGTCCACCATTCCTTCCTTCTCCGGCGTGGTCTCCAGCAGAAACCGCGCGCTGAGGGGCCGGATAATGTATGGCTGATAACCCGACCGTTTCGCAACGACATGAAGCGATTGTTTCCCCTGGGACATGGGACGCTGTCCAAGAACCTCCCCGGTCAGAATGAAGTTGGCCGCCCGCTCCCCCATGATCTCCCCGGCCTTCCTGAGCATCAGGATGTGGCAATCGATACAGGGGTTCATATTCCGCCCGTACCCGTACCGGGGCGCCCTGAGCATGGCGAGGTGTTCCTCCGTAATATCCACCACAGTGAGGGGGAGGCCTATCGCGCGGGACGCCTCCACGGCCCTGCGGGCACTAAAAAAAGGCGTCACAAAGGCAACGCCTTCCACTTCCACCCCCTGCTCCTGCATAATCTTCACGGCGAGCATGCTGTCCAGCCCGCCCGAAATCAAAGCAATCCCTTTTACCTTCAATATCGTACCAGTGTTACTTTCCACTCCTCTTGAAGAAGCGCCTGGATGTCCGTATCGACATCGTAATCTATCAGATATAATTCTTTGTCAGCACTGACCCGCAGGGAAGAGAGTAATATATCGCCGCGTTCTTTCTCCGTCTGCCGGGAAAGCGAAAAGGTAAAGTCGTCACGTAAAGAGGGGATATTTATTGCGCGCAGGATATCCTCAATAATTTCTCCCTTGCCCTTCTCCCCGGATACGGAAACCACCCTGTCGCCCCTTTGCTTCAGGGCGTTCAGGAACTGATCTGAAATCTGACGCGACGTCATGATGACGCGCGTTTCACCAAGATTGAGGAGCAGTTCAGTCTTCATGGAGAGAGAAAGCCCGTCTCCGCTGAGCACCGTAATTTCCGCCCCAGTCACCGGCAAGTACCCGAGCATCCGAAGCAGTGACTCCGCAAGGATAAGACCGCTCGCTGAATCGAGAACCGGAACGGAGGAAGACTGGTATACCGCATCGTTCCCCGTGACCCCCCTGCCATCCATGATCTCAATGATCTCAATACCATTTCTCCAGGCATACGTCCTGACGGGCAGCGGGAGAAGATGGGACATCTCGGTCACAAAATTAAAGGCATACCGGACCGCGCCTCTGCTCTCAGCTCGTCTTGACACAATCCAGTCAATCAAGACAAGAACTTCAGGGGTAGTGCCGATTTTCATCCGGCGGTTGATCTTCTCGAGGCTGTACACGCCGGCGGCATCCACTATCCTCTCCAGGATGGAGGATATGGCCTCATTTTCCTTGACGCCAAGAACACGGTAGGTATTCCAGGTTGCGCCTATAATCTTTGTAAGATCTTCAGGCATGCGATTGGACAGATCGAGGAAAATCGTGTTGCCGCCCGGTATTTCTATAACAGGGACTTTCGAACAATCAATCGTTATCTCCCCCGAAGGGGTGACAGGGATACAGTAACTTCCCTCCGTTATGACCGTCCCTTCCTGCATCCTGCTTATGATACCGCTGACAACAGGCAGTATCTGCTGTTCGGGTACGCTGATATTCCTCTCTTCTACCGGCGGTTGAACATCCTTGCGGGCCGACGAGGGGAAACGGAGCATCTGACCGGGGAATATCCTGTCAAAATCCTTAACATCCGGGTTGAGGCGCTTTACCTGCTCTAATGCCCGGTATATCTCTCCGTAAGAGTTGCCAAATCGGTTAATGATGAACGATATGCTGTCGCCTTTTTTCACAACGTATGAAAAGACATTGGCCTCGATGTTCTGATCAGGAAGATCCGGGGAACGGGCACCTTCCATGACGGATCCATCCGGAGTGCTCTTGCGGGGAAGAAACAACTTTTGACCCGGATACAACACATTCATGTCTGTGATCTGCGGATTGAAACGCTTCACCAGCTTCAGTATTCTGTGAATATCTCTCCCTGCCACATCGTACTGATCCCTGATTATTCCAAAGAGGTGTTCATCCTTCTTGACAATGTAGGGGTCGGCGAGGTTCCGTGAGACACCTGTCTTCTTAAATGAAATATACGCCGTATCTTCTCTTGAAAAGGCAGAGGGGGGCGTCATCATAACAAAAAGCGCCATGGCGCCCAGAAAATAGATCGAAAGAATCCATCTGCTCACGGAAACCCTCCTCGAATATAGTGGTTTTATATACGCACGGCACGCAAAAGTCAAACCGGCATGTCGAGATGGACCTTTACCGGAAAGGGTCACATGGGTTTGTTTGATTGACATGGCCATCTCCGGCACATCAGGGACGAAGGAAACACACACCAGGGTGCCCCGGTTGCAACTGGAGCTCAAATGATATATGCTTCACCGCGTTTATTGTGGCAGGTTTTATTCAAGAAGAGGGGGGGGGACCGCCGGCATGGCCAACCAGGAATTTTTAAGAGATTTTCAGGAAAAGGTCGAAAAGAAACTGCGGGAAAACGAGATAGCGGTGCTCCAGTACTGGCGTGAGCGACTTGGCAGAGCGGTATCCATGAAGCCCGACGGAATAGCATCTCTCCAGATGGAGATAAAACGAACCTACGATATGATGGAAAAGCGGATACAGACATTGAAGAAGGGTTGACATGAAGAGCATAGCGAACTTTCTATTCGAAACGGGAATGTTGCAGAAGACGCCGAGATCGGGGTTCCAGTTTCTCGGTTCCGGTTCTGAATCCGTGGCTGAGCACGTGCTGCGGACGATCTTTATCGGGTACGCTCTGTGTAAAATGGACCCGCAGGTTGATGAGGCACGAGTCTTGAAGCTCTGCCTGATTCATGATCTCCCGGAGACGCGGACCGGCGACATGAACTATGTCAACAAGAAATACGTTGCGGTGAATGAAAAGAAGGCGGTTCGGGAACTCGCGGAGACACTCTTCTTCGGAGAGGAAATACAGGGTGCCATCAATGAGTTCAACGAAAAGAAAACTCGGGAATCGCTGATCGCGCGGGACGCCGATCAGATTGCGCTGATACTCCAACTGAAGGAATACGGCGATCTGGGAAACAAGTACAGCAAGGAATGGATCGATTTTGCCATGAAGAGACTCTGCACGGACACCGCGAAAAAGCTCGCTTCCGCTATAACCGAGACGGATTCGTCGGAATGGTGGTTCGAAGAGAAGGGGGAGTGGTGGGTGAATGCGAACAATAATGGGTAGAGCGTACCTCACAAAAAAAGGGGCGCTTGCGGGCCTGATTCTCTTGGCAATACTGGCAGCTGCGTTATTTTCGACCGGTTGCGCGACAAGCCTCCAGGACAGAGAACAGGCGACGTCCCATGTCAAGATGGGCACCGCCTATCTGGTATCCGGACACTTCTCCCCGGCCCTCAGGGAGTTTCTCATGGCGCAGCGTCTTTCGCCGGATGATCCGGAGATACGCTACTACACCGGTCTTGCATACGCCGAAAACGGCCTCCGGGAGGAGGCAAAGAAGCAATTCGAAACGGCTCTCTCCATGCGGCCGGATTACTCCGAGGCGCATACCCACCTGGGAAGGATGTATCTGGAAGAGGGCCTGTATGACAGAGCCATCGAGGAATTCAACCGTGCTCTTTCCAATATGCTCTATAAGACTCCGGCCATAGCGCTGAATAATATGGGCTGGGCGTATTACAAGAAGGGGGACTCCCGGAAGGCCATCGCGCAATACGAGGCGGCACTGAGAAGAGAACCCGGTACGGTTATACGTCCGGTTATTCAGCAAAACAGAGGGATAGCCTATCTTGCCGCGAACGACACCGGCAAGGCCATCTATTACCTGAAACAAGCAATCGGCGACGCCCCCGGAATGACCGACGTGCACTACTGGCTGGGAATCGCCTACCTTGAAGCCGGCCATAGAGATAAAGCGATCCAGGAACTGCGCCTTGTCGCTGAAACCAATCCGGAATCGGTCCTGGGATCACAGGCACGGGAGAAATTGGACACGCTCCTTCCGTAACCATGCGGCACGATATGGTGCCCGTGAAACTCATCAGATGAACCGGCGCAGGCTGGCCCCCCTTGAGCGCCTCTCTGCACATTCGAATGTATGAGTCTTTATCAGACAGGATTGATTTTATTTTTCTTGTCTTGACAGGATTTGATTAATGCCATAGATTCGGCGGACTTTTCAATAAAGGAATAGACGCGGTATGGGATCCAAGAAAAAGACGAAAACAAGACAGATCAAGGCAAAACAGAAAAAGAAAAACACACGAGTATTCTATTTATCCCTCATCGTTCTGGTTGGGGTGGGATTTCTCCTCTTCTTCTTTCTCTCCCTCTTCGACTATGTATATCCCCCGGCCGGCGGTACAAAGAGTGCGGTGGTGACGGGAGAAAAGCAGAAGGTGCGCCTCTATTTCTCCGATCTCAACGAGCGGTTTCTCATGGCGGAAGAGAGATTTATCGCAAAGAGGGAATCACCGGATGATACGGTCAGGGCCTTGGTTGAGGAACTTATCAAGGGCCCCCATTCGGATCTGGTGCAAACCTTCCCCGCGGAAACAAGCCTCAGGGGGGTAACCGTAAAGGACGGAACCGCCGCGATTGATTTCGACAGAAACCTGGTCGATCTTCATCCCGGGGGCAGCGCCAGTGAAATAATGACCCTCTATTCACTCACCAATACCGTTATTTTGAATGTTCCCTCGGTCAAGAAAGTAACGATACTGATAGAGGGGAAGATCCTGGAAACGATAAAGGGGCATATCGATACGAGCAGTCCCCTGGAACTCAACCGGGACCTAATCGTCGAAAACAAATAAAGGCACAATACATCACCATGGCCGCCGGAAAACTGTCCAAAACAAGAAATATAGGGATTATCGCCCACATCGATGCGGGAAAAACAACCGTAACGGAGCGAATCCTTTACTATACCGGCAAAACTCACAAGATCGGCGAAGTGCATGACGGCGAGGCGGTCATGGACTGGATGGCGCAGGAGCAGGAACGGGGGATAACCATAACCTCCGCCGTCACAACCTGCCTCTGGAAAGACCATGAGATACATATCATTGATACCCCCGGCCATGTGGACTTTACCATAGAAGTAGAACGCTCCCTGCGGGTGCTCGACGGAGCGCTGGCCGTATTCTGCGCCGTGGGAGGAGTGGAACCGCAGTCTGAAACGGTATGGCACCAAGCGGACAAGTATCACGTTCCCAAGATAGCGTTCATCAACAAGATGGACCGGGTGGGGGCAGACTATCACGGCACTATCCAGATGATGAAGGAACGATTTTCTTCCCTGCCCCTCCCCATCCAGATACCCTGTGGAAGCAGCGAAACCTTTCGGGGGGTCATCGATCTTATCGGACAAAAATTGATTACCTGGGATGAAGGAACGCTCGGTCTTTCCTACACCACCTCGGAGATTCCCCCAGAGATGATCACCGAAACGGAAACATACCGGGAGCGGCTGATCGAGACACTTGCAGAGATCGATGATGCGATTGCCGAGCACTATCTAGAGGGAACGGAGGTTGCGGAAGAAGATCTTATCGAATCGGTCAGGAAGGCGACTCTCTCTCTTAAAGTCGTTCCTGTTCTGTGCGGGACGGCCCTGCGCAACAAGGGCATTCAACCGGTCCTCGATGCTGTGATCCATTTTCTTCCCTCCCCCGAGGATATACCCCCCATAGAAGGAATCAACCCCGTTACGAAAGAGGTTGAAAAGCGCAGGAGCAGCCTGAAAGAGCCCCTCGCGGCACTGGCATTCAAGGTCATGCTGGATGAGGGGAGAAAGATCACCTATATGCGGATATACTCCGGCAAGATCAAATCCGGAGAGGACATCTACAATGCGAGCAAGGGTAAAAAAGAGAAGGTATCGCGGCTCCTGAAGATGCATTCCAACAAGCGGGAACGCGTCAGCGAGGCCGGAGCCGGGGAAATCATTGCCGTGGTGGGACTGAAGGAAACGTCCACCGGCGACACGATCTGTGATGAAGCCCATCCGATTATCCTCGAGCGGATCGAGTTCTATGACCCGGTCATTAGTCAGGCTATTGAGGCCAAGACACCGGGGGATCAGGAGCGACTTTTGTTTGCCCTCGAAAAGCTGGAAAGCGAAGACCCCACCCTCAAAATCAAATATGACGATGAGACGGCGCAGACCATCATCTCCGGGATGGGGGAGCTTCACCTCGAGATCATCATCGACAGGCTTATACGGGAGTTTCACACCAACGTGAACATCGGCAAACCGAAGGTTGTCTACCGGGAAACAATCGAAAAAGAGACGGAAGTGGAGGAGATATTCGACCGGAAACTGGGAGACAAGAAACACTTCGGGCACGTCGTCCTGCACTTGGAGCCGGCCGAACGGGGGAAAGGACTCGTGGTAATGAATGGACTCGAGAGCAACATGATCCCGCCCGAGTTTCACGCAACAATAGAAGAGAGCATACGGGATGCGGCCCTCAGCGGTGTCATAGCCGGCTACCCTGTTGTCGATGTCATAGCACGGGTGATCGGGGGTTCGTTCAGGGAAGGGGAATCAACGGAACTGGGCTATCGAATAGCCGCTTCAACAGCCTTTTCTAACGGATGTTCGCAGGCTCGCCCCCTCCTGCTGGAACCTATCGTGGAGGTGGATATCATCACACCGGGCGAATTCATGGGCGAGGTCATTGGAAACATCAACGCCAGAAAGGGGGAGGTGGAACGGATAAACCACAAAGATCCCGTCAGCGAGATCAAGGCTCGTGTCCCCCTGAAGCAGATGTTCGGTTATTCGACCGACCTGAGGTCCCTGACCCAGGGAAGGGGCACCTTCTCCATGCGGTTCCTGAAGTACGACAAGGCATGATCATCCCTTCGAGACGATTACGATATGAGTCCTGATTTCTTTTACTCCATTGAACGCATTCTGGGGTGCTTCTATCGCATCAGCGCATTGGTAGCCGCCCCCTTGAGCTTCGAAGACACCCTGCAAGGTATTCTGGACGAAGCGGTGGATACCATGGGCTTTCACCGGGGAATCATATGCCTTCTGGACGAGGAAAAAGAGAATCTTATCACCAAGGTCGTCAAGAATTATAATGCTGAAGAGACAACGCGAGCCTTTTCACAACGGTTGAACCTCGTACGACACGACTGTTTTCTCACAAAAGTGGCAAAGACCGGCAATTACATCGTCCTTGAAGATTCTGAAACAGATCCCATGATTACAGCGACAGATCGTAAACTCACAAACCTGTATGGGGGGAAGGGAGGGTTTTATTCAGCCTTTTGCGGCCCCCTCAAAATAGAGGACGTTGTTATAGGCATCATAGCCGTGTGGTACCAGAAAAAGGTCACCTTTCCACAGGAAGTCATCAGCACGCTCATGACCTTCGCGAACTATATCAGTGTGGTTATACATAACATACGGTTATTTCAAGGCAACAATCAAAAGATCAAACGACTCCTGCTGTTGCAGGAAGCGGTCACCCAGCTTAATTCAAGTTATGATCTTGATAGGATACACGAAACAGTTATAAACAATGCCCTCAAGATAGGGGGGGCGGACAGGGCCCTCCTGCGCTTTCTCGATATGGAGAAAGGCTCCTGTTTGTTCAGCAATGGTGATAAGGTGTTCCTGGATGAACATAATACATATGCCACGAAGATTGAAAACACCATCATCAGGAAGGCATTGGATGAGGAAACGATAATAGCACAAACCCCGGGCACTGATGCGGGGATGGCGCACGTCTTCGACGGCTACCCCTCCGAGATAGCCATTCCCCTCCGTATCCAGAGGAAGTTCAAGGGCATTCTGTGTCTCGGCAAGAAACAGGGCTGCTATTCACGCGATCAGAAAAGTCTTCTCGATATTCTTATCACCAACGCCGCCGTCTCCTATGACAGTGCGATCATGCACTCTCAATTGTCCCACGAGGCAGAATTCTTGAAGACGGAAGTTGAGATGCTCAAGAAGAAGGAAGACAAACTGCTGGGTTTTCACAATATTGTTGGAAGTTCCGGCAAGATGAAAGAGATATTCCAGATGATCGAGGACGTTGCCCGGCACGATACCAGCATCCTGATACAGGGGGAGAGCGGTACGGGGAAGGAACTGATCGCGCGCGCTGTTCACCGCCAGAGTCCGAGGAAATTAAAGCCCTTTATTGAGGTGAACTGCGCCGCCATACCGGGGACGCTTCTGGAGAGTGAACTCTTCGGCTACGAGGCTGGCGCTTTCACCGATGCCAGGAAACGAAAGATAGGTCTCCTCGAACACGCAACCGGAGGAACTTTTCTCCTGGACGAGATCGGTGAAATGGACCCCTCCATACAGGCAAAATTTCTCAGGACCCTCGAAGAAAACCATATCCGCCGTCTTGGGGGGGTGGAAAATATTCCCATTGATGTGCGTTTTATATTTTCCACCAACAGGGACCTGACTCACATGGTCAGTGAGGGAGCCTTCCGGGAGGATCTTTTCTACCGGATCAGCGTCGTTCCTATCAAAATTCCACCTCTCAGGAATAGAATCGAAGACATCATGCCGCTGGCCTATCACTATATCGGGGAGTTCAACACAAAATTGAACAAAAGCGTCAAGGGATTTACAGCCGAGGCGGAGGGATTCCTTACGAGATATCAATGGCCGGGTAATGTGAGAGAACTGAAAAACATCATCGAACGAATCATGATCCTTCAAAGCGTAAGCAATCTGATTACCGCAGAGAACATTCCGGCAGAGATCAAGGCAGCGACACCCCGAACGATGGGAACGCACACCGGTGAGCTTTCCTTCCTGAGTGAGCCATATCCTGCGGATTATAGACATGCGATCGATGAATTGACAAAGAGGATCAAAAAGGAGATATTGGGAAAGGCGCTTGAGTTCAACCGCGGGAATAAGGCGGCGGCGGCGCGAAAGCTCGGTATCTCACGTTATACCCTTATTCGTGAACTCAAAAAACTTGAATCAAGCATACCGCTCGAGATAGACACCCCATAAAAAGTGCGATATACGAACGTATAGTTCTAAATATGCACATACTGCCTATTTATAACCCCCTCCCGCTTTCCTTTGTCTCTTCTTTCGTGCGATAATGGCACGAATCCACCGGGCCATTCATCCCAACACACACAATCCCAAGGCTCATACAACAGTTGTTTCCTCACGCCGTTCTTATAACCCGCTGATCTTGCTCCATAATAAAAATATCCCTATTTTTTTATGACATCTCATTCTGGCACTATTGTTGCGTAGCGAAAAGGCAAGCGGGCATTTTACATGATCTTGGATAAGAGATACGAGGTTCATGGACAACTCAACCAAGAAATGTGAATCTGAACGGGATGCTGGAGAAATAAGATCTGGCTCTCTCAAATCCGATACAAATGGCGATACAAATCAACCTGGCGTTTTTACTCCCTTGCAGCGTTCCCGAGAGGAAGGCGAAAAAGAAAAGGGCGCAAGGAAAGCCAGCTTGAGTGAAGAATTCTTTCTCTCGGACATATCGGGCGATTGATGCTTTTTTGCCGGTGGGTGGTTTTACCTTCCCTCCTTTCCGCCCACCGGCCCCCCCATGAATCCGGAGAACAATAGGTCAGACAGCAGATTTGAAAGTCGGTGAGCGGTTTTTTGTTCCCTCCTTTCCGCTCACCGACCCCCCCCTTTTTGCGGCACTGATTGAACCGAGAGACGGGGTACAGATCGTCTCTTTCTTTATATATCGGGCGGTATGGGATCATCAGTCCCCGTACCGCCCTGTTTTTTTTATAGATACCGTTTCAAAAAGAACCATCCCGTGCCACTATCATCATGCATTAAAATCTGAAATACACAATGTCTCCGTCGGCAATGGGGTGATCCCTCCCCTCGACTCTCACGAAACCCCTTTCCCTCGCAGCGACAATGTCGCCTGCGCGCAGAAAATCCTCATAATGCAGAACTTCCGCCCGGATAAATCCCCGCTCCATGTCGGTGTGTATCTTTCCGGCTGCCCGGGATGCCGCGGTTCCTTCCGGAACCGTCCAGGCCCTGAGCTGTCCGCCTGCAGCCGTATAAAAAGTGATCAATCCCAAAAGATTATACCCTGCCTTGATCAGCGTCTGAAGGCCCGATTCGCGCAGACCAAGGTCTTCGAGAAATGCACGCCTGTCCTCCTCGGGAAGCGCCCCTATCTCCGCCTCCATATCGCCGCAGATAACAATCGCCTCCGAATGATCCACGCGTGCTATTTCCTCGACTGTCGCAATATAGGAGCTTCCGGTGCGTAATTCCCCTTCGCCCACATTGGCAACGTACAAGACCTTTTTGGCCGTGAGAAGATTCAACTCTTTGAGAATCGATTCCTCGTCAGGGTTAAGATTGACACGTCGAGCAGGAACTCCTCTTCCCAGTGTTTCCCGCATCATCTGATACAGTGTCAGTGCGCCACCCTGTTCCTTGTCGCCCGCTTTTGTCGACTTCTCCAGCCTCTGCAAACGCCTTTCCACAGTTTCCAGATCAGCTAGGAGAAGCTCCGTGCCAACGACCTCTATGTCACGGGCAGGATCTAAAACCCCATGAACGTGAGTCACATGAGGATTATCGAAACAGCGGACAATGTGTACGATGGCGTCCACATCCCGTATATTCCCGAGGAACTTGTTTCCCAATCCCTCGCCCCTGCTCGCTCCTTTGACCAGACCGGCAATATCGACAAACTCCATCGTCGTGAAGGTACGAGAGGAGGGATGAATGACGCTCGCAATCTTTTCCAGCCGGTCATCGGGGACGGGAACAATGCCTATATTCGGATTAATGGTACAGAAAGGATAATTCGCCACCTCGGCGCCGGCAGCGGTGAGGGCGTTAAAAATGGTAGACTTGCCGACATTCGGAAGACCGATGATTCCACATCTGAAACCCATAAATTGGAATCCTCGCTGACAAAGGAAGCCGAGAAAACAAGCTGAAGAATTTGGCGGCGACTGTCCAAGACGATAGCATAGAGAAAAAGGAAGGTACCCCGGATCTTTTCCGGGGTACCTGATGGTCAAGTTCCGCTTTCAAGCGAAAAGGATACTATTCTGTACTGCCAAGCTTCTCGCCGCTGATGCGCATCCCATAGAAGGAACGGTAGACGAAGATGAGAGCAATCGCAAAGAAGACCAATGCCAGGCCAAGTTTCAATCCCGTGCTCTGCATCGTCACAGCGATCTCCACGGCCAGAAGCCCGAAGAGGGTTGTGAATTTGATCACCGGGTTCAGGGAAACCGAAGAGGTATCCTTGAAGGGGTCGCCGACGGTATCACCGACCACGGAGGCCTCATGAAGCGGGGTGTTTTTCTGCTTCAGATCCACTTCCACGATCTTCTTGGCGTTGTCCCAGCATCCGCCGGCATTGGCCATGAAAATCGCCTGGAAGAGGCCGAAGAAGGCGATGGCGATCAGGTATCCGATAAAGAAATAAGGATTGAAGAAGGCCAGGGCCAGGGCCATGAAGAAAATGACGACAAAGATATTGATCATCCCCTTCTGGGCGTAAAGCGTGCAGATCCTGACGACCTCTTTGCTGTCGGAGAGTGAGGCCTCCGCCTTGTCCAGTTTGATGTGGTCCTTGATATATACAACAGCCTGGTAGGAACCCGTAACGACAGCCTGAATTGAGGCGCCGCTGAACCAGTAGATTATAGTTCCGCCCATGAGGAGACCGAGGAGGATCTCCGGATGAACGATGCTCAGTTTTGAAACAACGTCACCGAAGAGGCCTTCCAAGAGAATGATGATCCCGAAGACCATGGTTGTCGCACCGACGACGGCCGTACCGATAAGAACCGGCTTTGCCGTAGCTTTGAAGGTATTCCCCGCGCCGTCCGCCGACTCGAGATTGTGCTTTGCAGTCTCGAAATCCACTTCGACGCCGTAGTACCGCTTTACCTCATCCTTGACATCGGGACGGCTCTCAATCATGGAAAGTTCATAGATCGACTGGGCGTTATCGGAAACAGGGCCGAAGCTGTCCACGGCGATCGTGACCGGCCCCATGCCCAGAAACCCGAAGGCAACCAGCCCGAAAGCGAAGACCGGCGCGGCAAAAATAAACGCCGGCGGCATCAGGCTCAGGATGGAGCCGCTCTGGGAAACCAGATAGGCGATCAGCATCAGAACCAGGATCACGAGCCCCTCCCAGAAGGCCGAGAAATTGCCGGCCACCAGACCTGAAAGTATGTTCAGCGAAGGGCCACCCTGCCGGGAGGCGTTGACGACCTCCTCACAGTGGCGGGAGTTTGTACTGGTGAAGATCTTTGTGAATTCAGGGATCAGGGCTCCGGCGATCGTTCCACAGCTGATAATGATCGACAGGGCCAGCCACGTCGAAATGGAATCAGCGACGGGGGGCAGATCGCCCAGCAGAAAATAACTGGCAATGAAGGTCACGCAAATGGAGAGGCAGGAAGTGATCCAGATCAGATTGGTCAAGGGATGTTCGAAGTTGAAAGTCGCCTTTCCCGTAAAAAGAGACTTGCTCACTGCGTCATTCACGAAATAGGAGACAAGCGCCGTGATAACCATCAGGATACGCATGGCGAAGATCCAGACGATCAGCTTGCCGCCCATTGCCGGGTTAGCAGCCAGGGCCAGGGCCAGAAAAGCGATCAGAGCCACACCGGTCACGCCGTAGGTCTCGAAACCGTCTGCCGTGGGACCGACGCTGTCACCGGCATTATCGCCGGTACAATCGGCGATGACACCGGGGTTCTTGGGATCGTCCTCAGGCAGGTGGAAGATGATCTTCATCAGGTCGGAGCCGATGTCGGCGATCTTGGTGAAGATACCGCCGCAGATACGGAGGGCGCTGGCACCCAGGGACTCACCAATAGCGAAGCCGATGAAACAGGGGCCGGCCAAATCCTTTGGGATGTAGGCGAGTATGAGGATCATGAAAAAGAGTTCGATACTGACGAGCAATAAACCCACGCTCATCCCGGAACGAAGACAGATATTGACCAGACTCAGAGGATTGCCGCTCAAGGACGCGAAGGCTGCCCGGGAGTTGGCCACCGTATTGATCCGGATGCCGAACCAGGCCACCCCGTAGGAACCCAGGATCCCCATGATCGAGCAGAAGAGGATCATGACCACATTACCAAAGGTGTTGCCCTGCAGGCCCATGAAATAATAGATGATGCAGAGAGCGATCAGGACCCAGAGGGCGGCGAGGAACTTACCCTGCTGAAAGAGATAGGTCTTGCAGGTTTCCCATATGGTGTTGGAGACATCCAGCATCGCCTGGTGAGCGGGCAGATTTTTTGTCTGGACATACTGCATCACACCAAAGATCATCCCGATCAGACAGATAAGCAAACCGACGTTCAGGATGGTCAATCCGCCCAGCGAACCGCCTATGAAGCTGACCTGGCTCAGATCGGGCAGTTTGATATCCGCCTCCCCCGCTTGCGTTATAGGCACAAACAAAAAAAGCGTTACAAAAATTGTTGATAAAAGAAACCACATTTTCTTAAACATTTGGTTCACACCTCCTCGCTTGAATTTTGTACGATCCTTGCGTTGAATCTGTTCATTGCCGCATGAACGCCGGATGAAACAACCGCGATAACCGCGTCGCCCGCCCGCTCGATGGCGCAGTCAAACGCCTGTGTCTCCTCTGCGGAAAATCGTTCCAGCACGTACCGCTCGGCTGTCTCGCGCGCGGGGGGCCTGCCGATGCCTACCCGAACCCTGGCAAAATCCACCTCTCCGAGTTGATCGATGATGGAGAGCAGCCCCTTATGCCCCCCGGCGCCGCCTCCTGCCTTTATCCGAACATCCCCGACGGGAAAATCCATATCATCATGGACAATCAGGATATCTGCGGCACCTATCCCGAAATAGCGAACGATCTGTGCTACCGCGCGTCCGCTGAGATTCATGAACGTGAGAGGCTTTGCCAGAATGACGGGCACATCCGATATTTCTCCTCTGCCAAGGAGAGCTTCAAACCGTTCCCGGTTTACCTCCACCCCCGCCCTTTGAGCCAGAGCGTCCACGACCAGGAACCCCATATTATGCCTGGTCCCGGCATATCTGGCGCCGGGATTCCCCAAGCCAACGATAAGCTTCACGCTCCCCCTGCCGGCAAAGCATCACGATTCAGACTGTTTCGTTTCATCATCCGGTTTGGCGGAAGCCGCCTCCGCCCCTTCCGCTTCTTCTTCTACCGATTCACCGGCGGCCCCTTCCGTCATCAGGCTCACCCGCGTCGGAACGACAGCCACAATCGCCACATCACCGTTGTCGAGAAGGTGGACCGCATCTCCAACAACGAGATCACTGACCTTGAAGGAATCACCGATCTTCAGGTTGCTGATGTCTATTTCGATCGATTCGGGAAGATCAGAAGGAAGCCCCGATACCCGTACGTCCCTTTTGAGTTGCTGGAGCTCGCCGCCATCCTCCACCCCCACCGGGTGACCCGTAAAGATAACATGAACGTCCACGGCAAGGGTCCGGTCCATCCTGATCTCGTAGAAATCGACATGTTCGGGCTTTCTGTTGATCGTGTTAACCTGCAGGTCTTTAATGACGGACAGCTTCTCGATCTTCTTCCCTTTGCCTGACTGAATCCCGAGCTTCACAAAGACCGTCTCTTCTCTGCCCTTCACCACGGTTTTGGTCAGTTCGGAAGCATTCACCGTAATCACCATCGGTTCGGTCTGATACCCATAGAACGTCGCAGGGACAAACCCCTTCGCCCGCAGTCTCCGCGCAGGACCTTTTCCGACCTCTTCACGTATCTGGGCACTCAATGCAACTGTTTTCATATAAAGCTCCTATCGAAAAAACTCATATCCCGCATATACCCGCCGGATGCCCTCCGTTGCGGCACTGGCTCTCTGCAAAAAAGCGGGTTTAAATAAAAAGCGAACTGATTGATTCATTGTAGTATATTCTCTTAATCGATTCGCTCAGAATACCCGCCATGGAAAGAACCTTTATCTTTTTGCAGGACTGAGCCTTCTCATGAAGAGGGATGGTGTCCGTCACAATAACTTCCTTTATCGCAGGGGTGCTCAAGCGTTCAATCGCAGGACCTGACAGCACGGCATGGGTGCAGCAGACGGAGACCTCCTTCGCCCCCTCATTCTTGATCGCCTCGGCGGCCTGGACAACCGTACCGGCCGTATCGATCATGTCGTCGAGGATGATCGCTTTCTTGTCTTTCACATCGCCGATGACATTCATCACCTGCGATTCATTCGGCGCTTCTCTCCGCTTATCGACAATCGCCAGCATGGCGCCCAGCCGTTTCGCGAAGGCACGCGCCCTGACGACCCCCCCCGTATCAGGAGAAACAATGGTCAGGTTGCCGCCGGAATAGTTCCGTTTCACATATTCGAGGAGGATCGGGGTCGCATAGAGATTGTCGACCGGAATATTGAAGAATCCCTGTATCTGGCCGGCATGGAGGTCCACGGCGATAACACGGTTTGTTCCGGCGGTTGTCAGAAGATCAGCTACCAGTTTCGCCGTTATGGGGGCCCGCGGCGCGGCCTTCCGGTCCTGTCTCGCATACCCGTAATAAGGCATGACAGCCGTTATCCGGTCGGCAGAGGCCCTTTTCAGGGCGTCTATCATGATGAGGAGTTCCATCAGATTCTTGTTTACCGGTGTGGAGGTGGACTGCACGATAAACACATCCATCCCCCTCACGTTCTCGTCTATCTCAACACTCGTTTCCCCGTCGCTGAAGGTGGAAACACTGGCCTTGGCCAGTGATACCCCCAGTTTCTTACAGATATCACCCGCAAGAATCCGGCTGGAGTTGCCTGAAAATATCCTCATTCTTTCTAACATCCGCAAGCCTCTTTCCCGTAAAATGGCTGGGGCGGGAGGATTCGAACCTCCGAATGCAGGAACCAAAATCCTGTGTCTTACCGCTTGACGACGCCCCACTAGATGGAATTGGCAACGAAAACTGATCCGACTGAACTTCTCTGCAATTCCCGTTCGGCTTTCTGCGCGTCACGCTTATTCTTGAAAATACCGAAAACCGTGGGACCGCTCCCCGACATCAAAGATCCAACAGCCCCATGTGCCATCAGAAGTTCCTTGATCTCCGACAATACAGGGTACAATCGCAGAGTCACCCTCTCCAGATCGTTGTGAAGCCCTTCCGCAATATGGGACACCGTTACAAACCGGGGCATCCTATATTTTATTGGCTCCTTTGTCAATCCTAATCTCAAATTTTCGTAGACCTCCCGGGTGGAGACCTCAAAGCCGGGGTTGACCAGCACCAACCAGAGAGGGGGGATGCCGTCCACCGGTTCGAGGCAATCGCCTATCCCGGAGGCCAGGGCTGTCCTTTCAAAAACAAAAAAGGGGACATCGGCCCCCAGCCGTGCCCCCATTCGCATAAGTTCCTGTATGCCGCAGGGTCGCCCCATCATTTCATTCAGGGTAACAAGGGTCGTTGCCGCGTTTGAACTCCCTCCCCCCAACCCCGCGCCGACGGGTATCTTCTTGTGTATCGTGATATGCGCACCTCCGTGCCCTGACCCATGAGCAAGGATGATCTCGGCCGCCCGATAGGCGATGTTACCCCGGCCTTCAGGGAGGGAACTGTCCGGACATCTCACCGCGATTCCCTCCCCTCCCATGACAAAAGTCATCTCGTCGGAGAGGCTGATTCGCTGCATAAGGCTGACGATATCGTGGTACCCGTCAGGCCTTTTTCTTAAAACCCTGAGAAAGAGGTTGACCTTCGCCGGAGAATGCCTGGTGATCATGGCTTCCCCGATTCTTTCACATACCTCATCCGCGATTCGGAGAGGACACCTTCAATGAGATCCTTCTCCCCCTTATCCAGATTCCCTTTCGTCTTCTCCTGCAGCATCGCCAGGATATCGATCGTCTGTTTCGCCGCCCTGAGATCCTTCTCACTCTTTCCCGAACCGGGATCAGGCATCTCTCCCAGATGGAAGAGGATGGATGTATAGAGGGAGAGGACAAAATTATGGAAATTCATTTCGGGAACCTGATACTGTTCCTTTCCACCCGGTTCGGGTTTTTCTCCCTTCCCGGCCTTGGGGGCCTCGCCCCCGCTCTTTTGTTCAGGTTTACTCTCCGATGGTGTTTCCTCCCTTTGTGCTTCCTTGTGCGCCTCCTTCTGCGACTCCCCCTCGCGCACTTTCCCCTCTTCATCAAACAATCTTCTATCCTTGATTACAAATCCCTTCTCGCCGTTATTCTCGATCATGACTCCCTCCATAATGATCCGGTATCATGCAACAGCTATAATCACTCGCCCAGGGATCCCCCGGCATCAGCTGACGTATCCTTCCACCGGAGATAGTAGTGAGAGGAAAAGCAGCATGGCTGGCCTTTCGACCCCTCCCTCACTGACTCAATCACTGCCCCCTGTCTTCACCAGGGAGATGGGTGTTGAAGCGGCTCACAAACCGCACTTATTTTTTTCTGAAGACGATCTCGCCGTTTTCGTTCATATCGGCGACAATATCGTCTCCTTCCGCGATCTCCCCCTCCAGTATCCGGGTAGCCAGACTGTCCTCTATAATGCGCTGAAGCGCTCTCTTCAAGGGCCGTGCGCCGTACACGGGGCTGTAGCCTTCCTCGGATATGTATTCCCTGACCTTGTCCGTCAGCTCGAGATTGATCTTGCGATCCAGAAGCCTCTTCTGAACCAGGCCGATCTGGATGCCGATAATGCCCCGGATATCATCGATGGAGAGAGCCCGGAAGGTGATAATATCATCGATGCGGTTGAGAAATTCGGGCCTGAAGGTCGCCCGCAGCGACTCCATCGTCCTCTTCTGCCGCTCCTCTTCTGCCAGCGACAGATCCTGCATCCACTGGCTGCCGATATTCGAGGTCATGATGATGATCGTGTTTTTGAAATCGACCGTCCGGCCATGGCCGTCCGTCAATCTCCCATCGTCCAGTATCTGGAGAAGTATATTGAAGACATCCTGATGGGCCTTCTCTATCTCGTCGAAGAGGATCACCGAGTAAGGTTTCCTCCTCACCGCCTCGGTAAGATATCCGCCCTCGTCATAGCCAACATAGCCTGGAGGAGCGCCGATCAACCGGGAGACGGAATGCCGCTCCATGAACTCGGACATGTCAACCCTGACCATCGCCTGTTCGTTGTCGAACATGAATTCCGCGAGGGCCTTCGTCAATTCAGTTTTTCCCACCCCTGTCGGGCCCATGAAGATGAATGAGCCGATGGGCCGGTTGGGGTCCTGCAGACCGGAACGGGCCCTTCTCAGGGCATTGGAGATCGTGTGAATGGCATCATCCTGTCCGACGACCCGCTGTTTGAGCCGCTCTTCCATGTGGATCAGCTTCTCCACATCGCTCTCCATCATCCGGGCCACGGGAATCCCGGTCCAATTTGCTACGACCTCGGCCACATCCTCCTCGTCAACCTCTTCCTTGAGGGTCTTCTGATCCTTCTGGAGATCTTCAAGCCCCGCGGTCTTTTCCGCCAGTTCCCGGTTCAACCGCACCAGGGTATCGTAACGGATCTCCGCAGCCTTTGCCAGGTCCCCTTCTCTCTGCGCATTCTGTTCGGCTATCTTGTATTCCTCGATCTTCTCTTTGATCGATTGGATCTCCTTGATCGCCTCTTTCTCGGCGGACCAGTGCTCTTTCATCGCATCCCTGGACTTTCTCAACTCCTCCAGTTCTGTCTCGATGCTTTCACGCCGCTTTTGCGATGTCTTATCGTCCTCTTTTTTCAAGGATTCCCGCTCGATCTCCAACTGCATGATACGCCGTTCAACCACATCTATCTCGGAGGGGAGGCTGTCCAGTTCAATCCGGAGCCGAGAGGCCGACTCATCGATGAGATCCACCGCCTTGTCGGGGAGAAACCGGTCGCTGATATACCGGTTCGAAAGGGTTGCGGCGGCAATGATCGCTGAATCCTTGATCCGCACCCCGTGGTGAACCTCATACCGCTCCTTCAGCCCCCTCAGGATGGCAATGGTGTCCTCGACCGTCGGTTCCCCGACGACAATGGGCTGAAACCGTCTCTCCAGGGCGGCGTCCTTTTCGATATACTTTCGGTATTCGTTCAGGGTCGTCGCTCCGATGCAGTGCAGCTCGCCCCGCGCCAGTGCGGGTTTGAGCATATTCGAGGCGTCCATGGAACCTTCGGCGGCTCCGGCCCCCACCATGGTGTGCAACTCATCTATGAAGAGTATAATCTCCCCGTTGGTCTGGGTGACCTCTTTCAGGACAGCCTTCAGGCGATCCTCGAACTCGCCCCGGTATTTGGCGCCGGCCACCAGCGCGCCCAGATCGAGGCCCACAACGCGTTTCTTCTTCAGATTGTCGGGGACATCCCCATTGACAATCCGCTGGGCAAGCCCTTCGACGATAGCGGTCTTCCCCACCCCCGGTTCGCCGATGAGCACCGGGTTATTCTTTGTCCTCCGCGAGAGCACCTGCATGATTCTTCGTATCTCGTCATCCCGTCCTATGACCGGATCGAATTTTCCCTGCACCGCCAGTTCATTGAAATCACGAGCGAAGCGTTTGAGGGCCTGATACTTGTCCTCCGGATTCGGATCGGTGATCCGCTGGTTCCCCCGTATATCCACCAGGGCCTTCATGATGGCGTCCCTGGTCACACCATGGCGATTGAGCATCTTCCCTGCCGACCCGCTTTTGTCATCCGCAATCGAGCCCAGAACATGCTCCACGCTCACATACTCATCCCCGAGCCGTGCCGCCTCGGTCAGGGCCTTATGCAGCATATCGTTCAGCCGGGGAGTCAGATACGGCTGGCCCGAGCCGGAGACCTTCGGGAGTCCCTCCAGAACCTTCTCGATCTCGCCGGCCAGTTGCTCCGGTTCAGCGCCTACCTTTTTCAGTATTTCCGAAACAGTCCCCTCCCGCTGCCGTATCAGGGCAAGGAGAATATGTTCCGCATCAATCCCCTGATGGCCGTACCCGCCTGCCAATCCTTCGGCATCCTGGAAGGCCTCCTGGAGTTTCAGAGTAAATTTGTCAAATCTCATATCGGCTATCCCATCCCTTTTTCAATATCTACAAACAGTCTTCCATTCTTAAAAATCCTCACCGTACCGGTGGACTCCGAAATGACGATGGAAATCGCACCGGTCACACTGGTGATGCCCGCCGCCGCTATATGACGGCTGCCCAGTCCCTGGGGAAAGTCCTTGGTCTCCAGTGCGGCGTTCAGATGCCTCCCGGCCGCTACCAGAACACCGTCCCCCCGAACCACAAAGGCGCCATCCAGGGCTGAAAACTCCTTGATGGTTTCCTTAAGATTGCGGTCGAGGATGTTCCGCTCCTCCTCCGCGTATCCCATAAAGGGATTGATGATCATCTGCCGGGAGAGCTCGAGAACCTTCTCATGATCGCCGAGGACAAAGATCGTCCCCACCTGGCGCCCCTCCCTCCCTTGATACGCCAGTTCCAGCGCAATGTTAAGCACCGCCTCGAACACCTCCGGACGGATATCTTCAAATATATGGGAAACCTCTTCGGATATGAGGATTTCAAACTCCTTCCCCACGTCTATCACGAACAGGCTGTCTATATACCCGAATTTCGGGACACCGGTCAGGCATACCAGCGTATCCCCCTTTTTGAAGAGCCCCGTGGCAAGCCCTTTGGTGATGGCGACCTTTATCTGGCCCAGACGGGTGACGTTGACATTGGGAATATGGATGACGCTGGAAAAAACCCCCGTCTTCTGCTGAGCATCATCCTTTTCCCTTGTTATGAGGATCGTATCAAAGGAGGGGACTTCCCCTTTCTTCGAAAGGAGATCCTGCGCCACTTCGCCGTACAGGAGGATTGCCTTCGCCTGTATCTCTTCCGCAAAGCGGCACGCAAATTCCATCATTGATTCGTTCTGAGAACCCACAGGATCTCCTTTCCATTCTTTTATTCGTAAGATAAACACAAAGCCGGGTATTGTCAAGAAAGAGAGGAACCCTAGGCGAAGGCAAAAACCCTTGACTATCTGAGGGAATATGCTAGGGTTGGCGCCGAAATATCTTTGGAGGGACCGAACATGGGTCTTCCCGTCGTAACCGATTTAGTTGACCGTTACATAGCCGAGATAAACCGTTTCCCCATCCTGAGGGCAGAGGAGGAATTCGAGCTGGCAGTCCGCTTTGTCAAAGAAAATGATATGGAGGCGGCCGAGAAACTGGTTACTTCGAATCTGCGGTTTGTGGTCAAGATCGCGCACGAATACAAGAATTACCGGGTAAAGCTCATCGATCTGATCCAGGAGGGAAATATCGGCCTCATGCATGCCGTCAAGAAGTTCGACCCCTACAAAGGGTACCGCCTTATATCATATGCGGTATGGTGGATACGGGCATACATGCAGAATTTGGTCATAAAATCATGGAGTCTTGTCAAGATAGGGACCACCCAGGCGCAGAGAAAGTTATTCTTCAAGCTGAACCAGACGAAAAAGAAGCTGGAAGATTTATCACAAAAGAGCCCGGAATTCAAAGAAATTGCCGAAATGCTCAACGTAACGGAAAAAGAAACAGAGGAAATGGACCTTCGTCTCACCAACCGCGATGTCTCATTGAACGCAGCCATGGACGATGAAGGGGATTCGGCGTATATCGATCATCTCGCCTACGAAGGCGCGAGCCAGGAAGATGTCCTCATCAGGAAAGACGAGATGGCGCTGGTGAGTAAAAACATCGCGGGCGCTCTTGAGAAACTCAACGAGAGGGAAGAGTACATCATACGGCGCCGCATCATGGCGGATGATCCGGCGACCCTCCAGGAGATTGGCGACCGGTTCAATATCACACGGGAACGGGCGCGACAGATCGAAAAAGAGGCCCTGAAGAAACTGAAGCTGGCCATCCCCTACCTGGCCGACGAACCCAAGCTTCTCACCGGCTAGAACTCGTCGCGCTCATAGGACAGATTTTCAAAACAGGTAAATTCCTTCAAAAAAGCCAGATTCGCCACACCGACGGGGCCGTTTCTCTGCTTTCCGACGATAACCTCCGCCTTCCCCTTTTCGGGGTTGTCTTCGGACTTGTTGTACACCTCGTCCCGGTATATGAACATGATCACGTCGGCATCCTGCTCGATCGCCCCGGACTCCCTCAGATCAGCAAGCTGGGGACGTTTATCCGTTCGTGATTCAACCTGACGGTTCAACTGCGAGAGCGCCAGAACCGGAACGTCGAGTTCCTTGGCAAGAGACTTGAGAGAACGGCTGATCTCGGATATCTCCTGCTCCCTCGGCGCGGAAGAATCCCTGCCTCTCATGAGCTGGAGATAATCGACGACAATGAGGTCCAGCCCCGATTCCGCCTTCAGCCGCCGCGCCTTCGCCTTGATCTCGAGAACGGAGATGGCGGGCGTATCATCGATAAAGATGGGAGCCTCTGAAAGCCTCCCCGCGGCAGCCACCAGTTTCGGCCAGTCCATTTCCCCTACAAATCCCCTCCGTATCTTTTGAGAGTCCACCTTTCCATCGGAGGAAAGCATGCGGAGCACCAGCTGCTCCTTCGACATCTCCAGAGAAAATATGGCAACCGGCACCCTGTCCTCGATTGCGGCGTGCTGGGCGATATTGACGGCAAAAGCGGTTTTCCCCATGCTGGGCCGGCCTGCCACGATGATCAGATCCGAATTCTGAAGACCCGAGGTAATCTCATCAACCTTCTGAAACCCCGTGGAAATGCCGGTGATCAGCGTCTTCTTCGCGTACAGCTTCTCTATGTTTTCAAAGGTTTTCTTTACGATCTCCCGTATGGGGGAAAAGGCGGGTTTGATCTTGTTCTCCGATATCTCAAAGACCGCGTGCTCCGCCTCGTCAAGGACAGCGTCTATATTGGAGCCCGCATCGTAGCTCTTATTCAATATATCGGTCGCCGCGCCGATCAGCCCCCGCAGAATTGATTTTTCTTTTACGATCTTTGCATAGTAGGCAATGTTCGCCGCCGAGGGAACCCCGTCGACAAGGGATGCCAGGTATACCTCTCCCCCGACCCCCTCAAGATCCCCCCGGTCGCGCAGGATACTGCTCAGGGTAATCAGATCACTCGGCTCATTCCTTTCGTACAGTGCGAGAATCGCCGAAAAGATCTTGCGGTGAGCCTCACTGTAGAAATCCCCTGCCCCCATGATTTCAATGACATGGTTCAGGGCATGATTGTCCAGAAGGATACCCCCGAGGATCGACTGTTCCGCTTCCAGATTCTGCGGCGGCACCTTATGGGACGAATAATCGACGTCCTTCATCCTATTCCTCACCGGTAACAACAACCGTGATATGGGCGGACATCCCGGGATGCACCTTGATCGTCACGGAGAATTCCCCGAGACTCTTTATGGGCTCTTCGAGCAGAATATCCTTTCTGTCAATCTCTATTCCCTGATCGGCCAGAGAATCCCGTATGTCTTTCGAGGTAACCGAACCGAACAGTTTATCTTGCTGACCTACTTTTCGGGATAGATGGCAGGTGACCCCTTCAAGGCCCTTCACAAGAGCCTGGGCCGCTTCCTTCTCCTTTTGAGCCCTTCTTGCAATAGTTTCTTTTTCACGTTCCAGTCCCTGTATGTTTTTGCCGCTGGCCTCCTTCGCCAACCCACGAGGGATCAGAAAATTCCTGGCATATCCGTCGGCAGCATTGACAAGAGCACCCGCTTTCCCCAACGATTCAACATCCTTCACTAAAATAACTTTCATAGGCATTCTCCCGTCAGAAACTACGTATTGTGAGCATTATCGGTTTCCGCGCATCTCCGCTGGATGCGCCCTGTTGTATCAGAAAATCAGGCCGCATTCTTGTTGAGTTTTCTGAAATCTACCCAGGTGTCGATCAAGCCCACCACCGCCACGATCAGCAGCAGGAACTGTTGAGCGAAAACCAGAAAATATCCAAAGGCCCTCAGGAAGGCAGGCACGTTTTTTCTCTGAAAGAAAAAACTCATGATGGCAAGTCCCTGTAACATGTATATGAAGACAAGGATGATCAGCATATTGAGCCCCACGATACGAACGGTCTCAAGGGGAATCAGAACACAGACACCGGCAATCACAACCAGCCAGACCGTTTTATCAAGGATCTTCCACCGTGAAAGATCGCCGAAGGAAGGGTACCACATCCCCCGTATTCTGAACAGCCATTTTCCCTCCAGGATATTCACCCACACCAGGAAAAAGGTGCCCACAAGAGCGACGGATGGAAAGATCCCGATAAGGGCACGGGTTATCTGGTCGGCCTTCGACCGTATGAATTCGATATGCTCCGCCGGGATGCCCGTGCGGGAATACAGGTCGATGTTCTTCTGCACCACCGCGGATATATGTGACCCTACTATGCTCCATGGCATGTTTCCGGTCGTCAGACTCAGCCAGATAAGCACAGCGAAAGCCATCGCCAGGAGAAAAATCCCGGAATAGAAGACGGTCTTCTCTATGCTGAAATTTCTCCGCAATACTTCCGAAAGGACGACGCCCAGAAAACCCAGCAGAAAAAAGTACACAAAGCCCGTCTCAATACTCAGCGCGCCGAGTGCAATCAAGGTGATACCAAGAGAAAGGGAAAACACTAGAACGCCGAAGATTCTGCCCAGCCTGGAGTAGTAGTACAGGATCGGGAGTGGCACCAGCAGGCCGCCGAATACACCGAGGGGCGTGATCACGGCTACCATGATAAAGACAACAGCCGTAATCGCCACAGCAAGGAAAAAAGCTCTATAGGGGACACCTTCCCCGGGCAGACGGAACATGTCTCACCTGTGAGTCAAAAGGGATGCGAGATGCCTCTCAGCCTGACAGGCATCTCGCAGAGAATTGAAAATCAAATATGATGAATTTAACTGTCGGAAGCCACATAGGGCAGGAGCGCCAGATTCCTGGACCTTTTGATCGCTACTGCCAGTTCTCTCTGATGTCTGGCGCAGGTGCCGGTGATCCTTCTGGGCATGATCTTGCCTCTCTCAGTCAGGAATCCCCTCAGGGCGGCCGGGTTTTTATAATCGATCATCAGGCTTGAGGTCACGCAAAACCTGCATACCTTTTTCTTGTGGAAAAACTTGGTCTTGGGACGCGGGCGCTTCGCATTATCATCCGGTGTATATGCCATTTCTTATTCCTCCCTTGTCCCTTCCTGATCTGTCTCAACCGGTGAAGTCGCCGCCGGATCTTTTCCTTCTTCAACTCCCGGATCTGGACTGTCCGAACCCCCAGACAGAGCGACCTCCTCACCGGCGGGTTCGGCAGGAGCAGTTTGTTTTTGTTCTTTTTCTCTCTTCAGCGCCTCTTCCTTCTCGCGGGCGTCGGCCATCTCCCGCTCGATCTCCGCCATATCAACCTTGTCGCTCAGCTTCACGGTCTGAAAGCGGAGGATGGTATCGTCGATCCTCAAGTTCCGCTCTAATTCAGTCACAACCTTGTATTGCGCCACAAAGTCGATCCTGACATACACGCCATCACGCCTTTTTTCAATGGGGTAGGCCAGCCGCCGTTTCCCCCAGTTCTCAACCTTGATGACGGTTCCGTCCATACCGTTGATGATTCCGGCATAACGGTCAATCAGGCCTCCTACTTCATCCGACGGCAGGTCGGTCTGGACAATGAATATCGTTTCATACCTTCGCAACATGCATCCTCCTCTCGGCTCTATAGCCCGGATAAGGAATCCAGGCAAGGAGTCCCGCGTTATATTCAGCCCCCATTCCCTGAAGAAACTGGCACCGGGATGGACACCGCACGGGTAAAACGTGGTTCTACTATACCATACTTTCTTTGAAATCAAGATATTTCTCGCAGGAGCCCTCTACCCCAATATTCCGACCCCCTATTCATACTACCAGTGGTCCTTGATCCACCACCAAAAAAATA